>NZ_JBSGHB010000004.1:342575-381502 GCF_053604195.1 Actinokineospora sp. NPDC004072
CCACCGGGCTCTGCCCGCCAGTCAAGCCGCTCACCGGGTCCTGACCGCCCAGCAAGCCACCCACCGGGCTCTGCCCGCCAGTCAAGCCGCTCACCGGGTCCTGACCGCCCAGCAAGCCACCCACGGGGTCCTGCCCGCCAGTCAGCCCGCTCACCGGGTCCTGACCACCGAGCAAGCCACCCACCGGGTTCTGCGCGCCGAGCAGGCCGCTCACCGGGTCCTGGCCGCCGAGGATGCCGCCGAGCAGGGCCGACAGCGGGTCCTGCCCGCCGAGCAGGTCGGCCAGCGGGTCCTGGGGGGCCGGGGGGTTGGCCCGGGCCGGGCCCGGGTTGAACAGGGCCGTCAGGTCGTCCAGGCTGCCCGCGAGGTCGGCGCCCAGGAGGGTGCTCAGCGGGTCGGGCTGGGCGAAGCGGGACATGCGGTGGCCGCCGGGGTAGGGCAGGGCCGAGAGGTTCGGCATCGGCGGCGTCTTGGTCGCCTCCAGCGTGCCGGTCTTGGGCAGGGTGATGCCCATCGGCTCCTTCTCACCGGCGGTGACGTCGGTGTTCTGCTTGCCGTCGGCGATCGCGTCGGCGAGCACCTCCACCGGCACGTCGAAGACCGGCGCCTCGGTGTTGACCGGGAGGCGGGCGTTGTGGCCGGAGAGGTCCGCGGTGTCGCCGTCGGTGTGCGAGCCCGCGCCCGCGGCGCCGGTGGTGACGTTGTCGGAGGCGCCCGAGCCGTCGGCCGCGCCCGCGCCGAGCGCGCTGCCGTGCGGTTGCAGCAGCGTCGCCGCGGGGACGCCGACGGCGTTGCCCGCCAGGTGGCCGCCCTGGCCGCTGGTGGTGGTGTGGCCGCCGGACTGGCCTTGGGTGCGGTTGGCGCCCAGGCCCGTCGCGTCCGCTGCCGCCACGGCCACGCCGTCGCCGAACGCCTGCACGACCGGCATGCCGTCCACGCCGACGATGTTGCCCGCGATGTTGCCGTTCGCGCCGTTGGTGGCGCCGTTGCCCCCCGCGGTCGTGCCGAGCTCGTTGGCCCCCACGGCCTTCTCGTCGCCCGCGACCGCGCCTGCGACGCCGAAGGTCTGCATGCCGCCCGCGACCGGGGTGCTGATCAGGTTGCCGGAGATGTTGCCGTCATCGCCGTCGGTCACCGCGTGCCCGCCGGAGGTCGACGAGGTGGCGTTGCTCGCCACGTGCCTGCCGTTGCCGCCCAGCGTCGCGCCGGAGCCGAACGCCTGCGCGGGCATGGTCACCGGGGCCTGGGCGATGTTGCCCGAGAGCGTCCCCAGCGTGCCCTTGGCCCGCGACGGGCCGCCTGCCGTGACATCGGTCTGACCGTCCAACTGCGACTCCGTGTTGCCGCCGACCCCCGCGCCGTTGCCGAACGCCTGCACCGGCCCGGCGACCGGGACGGTGACCAGGTTGGCGCCACCGGTTGCGGCCTCGTCGTTGGTGTTGTTGCCGCCGCCTGCGGTGGCGACCTTGTCCTCGCGCACGCTGGTCTCGCCGTCGCCCACCGCGCCCGCGACGTTGCCCAGGCCCTCGACGGGGAACGCGACCGGCACCGAGCCGTTGGTGCCGCCGAAGACCGAGTCGTCGCCGGTGGTCCCGGTGTTGCCGCCCGCCTTGGTGGTGGAGGTGTTGCCGCACCCGGCCGCGGCGAGGCCGCCCGCGCCCGCGACGTTGCCGCACAGGTCGACCGGCCCGGCCACGGGCGCGCTCAGGCTGGAGCCGCCCAGGACGCTGTCGTGGCCGCGGGTGTAGGTGTCGCCGCCCGCTTCCGAGGCGGTCACGTTCTCGCCCGCGGTGTCGCAGTTGCCCGCCAGCGCGCCGCAGTTGCCCTGCCCCTGCACCGGGAGCACGACCGGGGCGGTCCCGGCGATGCCGGAGGCCACCGAGTTGTCGCCGAAGGTGCGGGTGCCGCCGCCTGCGGAGGTGGTGCTGCCGGTCTGGCACTGGGCGTCGGTGTTGCCCAATTCGCCGAGGCCGTTGCAGTCCAGCGCGACCGGCCCGGAGACCGGGGCCTGCACGCCGTTGCCGGACCCGGTGGCGCCCTCGTTGCCGTCGGTCTGGATGTAGGTCGGGACGCGGAACAGGTCGGGCTTCTCGTCGCCCGCGTGCGCGCTGCTGCTGGCCGTCGAGGCCGATTCGGCGATGCCGAACTTGGTGATGGTGTTGCCCGACGCCCGCACCGGCACGGCGACCGGGATGCCACCCGCGTCGCCGCCAGCGACGCTGTCCACGCCGCTGGTCTTGATGGCACCGCCTGCGGTGGCCGCGGAGTCGGACGCCGCGGTGCTGCTCGCGGTGCCGCCCAGCGACGCGGCGTTGCCGGTGGCCTGCACCGGGGTCGCGCCGTGCGCGGCGAAGACGTTGCCGGAGAAGACCCCGTCGTCGCCCGCGGTGGTGACGTCGCCCTCGTTGATCGCGGTCTGCCTGCTGGTGCTGGTCACCTCGGCGTCGTCGGCCACGGCCACGGCGTTGCCGCTGACATCGATGGGCAGGCTGTAGGCCAGCCGCACGACGTTGCCCGCGAGGGTCTCGTCGGCGCCGTCGGCGTGCACGTCCTGGTGGTGCTCGGCGTGCTGGGTGGAGTCGTCGGCCACGCTCACGTCGCCGCCGAGGGCGACGGCGTTGCCGGTCGCCTTGGCGGGCACGACGAGGGTGCCCACCGCCTGGTTGTCCTTGAACAGGTCGTCGACGTCGCGGGCGTGCCGCGCGCCGGGGAGCTTCTTGGCCGCCGTGCCGGGAGCCACGGTGATGTCGCGCTGCACCGACGGCAGGTACCTGCTGCCCACCGGCGTGCCGATGGCGTTGCGGTCGATGCGGACCGGCACCTTGACCGTCGCGTCCAGCGCCGACGGCGGCGCGTCCGGGTCGATGGTGTCGTCGGCTGCCGCGATGCCGGTGCCCAGCATCAAGACGCCACCCGTGACCAGCACGGTCTGTATCCCGCGCTTCGCCCAGGTCTGCATTCTGGTGTTCTCCTTCATCGGTTTCCGCGAGTTCGCGGTATTGGGGCGGTGCGGACGCCATTCCGGGGAGGAGGGGTCCGCCATTCGCGCCCGGAACGGGGGGATTGCGGAAATGCGCCCGCCGGGAGTCGCGCGGCCTCGTGGCGGGCGGGTGCGCCTGCCGGGGCCGCGCCGGGATCAGTCGGGGGTGACGCCGGGCTGCGCAGCGACGGCGGCGGGCACGCTGGCCCGCGCGGCGTTCGCGGTGTGCGCGAGGGCGGGCTCGGTGGCCAGGGGCGCCGTCGACAGCAGGCCGGACTGCGGGGTGTCACCAGTGCCGGCGGCCCCGGGGTGCCCGGACTGGGCGGGGGCGGGCAGGGACAGCGGCGTCGCGGGGGTGTCGGTGTCGGGCGTGCCGGTCTGGGCCGAGGGGGCGGCCGACTGCTCCCGCCGGGGGGCGGGGGCGGGCTCGGCGGCCGCGGCCACCGCCGCGCGCGCGCCGGACTCGCCGTGCCGCTGCGCTGCGGCAGCGGGCACGGCGAGCGGCCGCCCGGGTTCCGGCGCGACGGCGAGGGGGCCGTCCGCCGCGCCGGGGTCGGGCAGCGGGGAGAGAGCGGGGAGATCGGGCAGCAGGTCCTCGACCGGCTGCCCAGGCTTGGCGTGGCCGAAGTGCTCGGCGACCGTCGCGCCGACCTCGTCGACCTGCTCGACGGCGACCTTGGCGCCGTCCTGGACGGGCAGCGCCGTCAGCGCGCGCTCGACGAGGTCGGCGCCCGCGGCGGGGTCCGCCGCGGACTCGACGATCGCGCCGAGGTCGGGGACGAGGTCCGCACCGGTGTCGGCGGCCGCGGTGGCCGTGCCGAGCGCCCAGGCCGCCGCGGCCCCGCCGAGGACGAGCAGCGCGCGGGCGAACAGCCGCCTGGCGGCGGTCCGTCCGGTGCGCACTGGGTCCACGATGGGAATTCCTCCGCGATTGTCGGCCATCGTCGCTCGGCGGAAACGCCGTGCAGGGCAGACCATTTCACCACCGCGGGCCGTTATGCACGTGTGATCGGGAATGCCCACCTGATCGTGTGAGCAACGCAGCGTGTTTCCACAGATCACCGTCCGCGCACGCCGCAGGTGGGCGGTTCAGTTCCGCTTGAGCACCCGGGTCGCGCCCGCGGCCGCGGTCGTGGCCAGGATCCAGCCCGCGGCGATCAGCCCGCCGGAGACCCACTGCGAGGCCCCGACCATGCGCCACTTGTTGTCCTGCCCCAGATCGATGATGGGCAGCAGCAGGTCGGTGGCCAGCAGCGGCGGGTTCCACACCGGGTTCTGGTCGGAGTCCAGGCGCTCCATCACGTTGAAGGAGAACCAGAACGTGCCCACCAGCCAGAACAGCAGCAGCCACAGCATCGCCAGCCACGGCCGGTACCCGAAGCCGACGGTGACGTGCTGCAGCCCGCCCCAGATCCGCCCGGCGAGGTGCAGCTCGGCGTAGCGGCGGCGCTGCCGCTCCAGCAGGACCTTCTGCGCCAGCTCCTCGTCGCCGCCGTCGGCGTACACCGCGGCGAGCTGCTCGTACGGCCCCGGCGCGAAATCCGGCTGCACGGCCCGCAGCCAGCGCAGCCGCGTGCGCACCGGGACATCCGGCTGCGCGGCGATGGCCTCGTAGGTGAAGTCCTCGATGTCGACGCCGCCGCGCGCGGCCCACAGCGCCGGGCCGTCGGTCACCGACACGACCTTGGCGCGGGTGAGGATCACCGAGCCGCGCGGCGGGCAGTGCTCGGGGAAGACGAGCACGAGCTGGTGGGCGGTCAGGCCGTAGGCGGACATCGCGCGGTCGGTGACCGGGTCGTCGGGGTGGGTGCGCCCGCCCAGCCGCGCCCCGCGGAAGCTGGCCATCTTGCCGACCTCGACCAGCAGCACCCGCACCCCGCCGACGGCCTGGAACCCCCGGCTGCACAGCAGATCCTTGCCGATGGTGGCCACGCGCGCGTCCAGCGACGGCTTGACGGTGCCGTTGGGCCGCAGCCGCGGCTTGTGCAGCCGCGCGCCCGAGCAGTCCACACTGGACCCGATCGTCGCGTTCTGCAGCCGCACCGACCCGCTCACCCGGACCTTGCGCAGGAACAGCGTCCCGCCGACGGTGAGCCGGTCGGCGAAGAAAGCGTCGATCGCGGGCCCGTACAGCCGCGCGCGGGAGAAGCTGGCGCTGCCGTGCACGGTCGCGTCCACCAGGCGCACCTGGCCGTAGGCGCGCAACGCGCGGTGCGGGTCGCCGTCGGTGCCGCGGGAGAGCCAGTCGCCGCCGCGGGCGTCGACGTCCCCGCCGACCTCCACGCCGTCGGCCAGCAGCGCGACCGGCACCCGGTCGACCGCGCGCCCGGCCCGGAAGGCCGCCGACAGGCCGGGGACGACCGCGGGGTCGCCGATGTGGGCGCCGGAGAGCAGCAGGTGCCCGCCGATGCGCGCCCCGCGCACCGCGACCGAGCCGCGGGCGGTGAACCCGGCGTCGAGCTTGACGTCGCCCTCCACGCGCAGCCGGTCGCCGTCGAGGACGGTGTGGTCGGCGGCCTGGCCGCGCGGCAGCACCAGGACGGCCTCGTCGGGGGCGCCGTCGTGCAGCTGCGCGCCGGAGAAGACCGCGTCGCCGCCGATGCGCGCGTTGGTCAGCCGCACCACGCCCGATGCGTCGAAGTGGGTGCGGGCGGTGCTGTCGCAGAAGAGGTTGCCCTCGACCAGCAGCCCGGACGCCTCCAGCGCGTCGCCGTCGGGGTTGACCAGCCGCGCCCCGGTGAGGTGCACGCTGCCGCCGATGTGCGCCCCGCGCAGCCGGACCTCGCCCTCGGCGCGCAGCGAGCTGGCCTGGATCGACCCGGCGACCCGCAGCCGCGCGCCGAGCAGCGCGGCCGCGCCGGGGTGGCGCACGGTCGCGCCGATCATGCGCAGCGAGCCGTCGACCGTGGCGTCGGTCAGGTCGAGCGCGCCCCGGCAGGTGAAGCCGTCGGCCAGGACGAGGTCGTTGGCCACGCGCAGGTTGCGGGCGCGCAGGCCGGGGGCGGTGCAGCCGCGCAGGTGCAGGGAGACCAGCCGCGCCATGCGCAGCGCGGGGGTGCGCTCGAAGACGCAGGCGCGCAGCGTGATCACCGCGTCGACGGTGCGGCCTTCGAGGTCGAAGCGGCCGGTGATCCGGGCGTCGTCGAGGCGCAGGGCGGGCATCGCGCCCTCGCCCAGCGGGTAGGCCCCGGTGAGCATCCCGGCCAGCACCTGCCCGCGCACGCGCCTGCCGCCGAGGTCGAGCCGGAAGCCGGTGCCGAAGGCGTCGAGCACCTCGCGCTCGGTCCCGGTGAGGTCGCGCAGGGGCACGTACGACACGAACTCGGACACGGGTCCATGAGATCAGAGAATTCATCGCGTCCGAGGTGATTCGGCAGATACGGTGTCCGCGATGATTGAAGAGCAGCGATGAAGCGCAACCGCGTCATCAAGGCGCCCCTGGCCGACGTCACCCCGCTCGTCCCGCAGGGCCTGCGGGTGGGCGCCGCGCTGTCCTGGCGCTTCCTGGTGGTCATCGGGGCGCTGTACGTGGTGATCTGGCTGCTGGGCTTCTTCGCCCACGTGGTCATCCCGATCGGCATCGCCGTGCTGCTGGCCGCGCTGATGGCCCCGGGCGTGGCCAAGCTGGTGGAGTACCGGGTGCCGCGCGGGCTGGCCACGGCGATCGTGCTGGTCGGCGGCATCGCCGTCGTCGGCGGCGTGCTGACGTTCGTGATCAGCGAGTTCACCCGGGGCCTGCCCGACCTGCAGCGGCAGGTCAACGACAGCCTGACCCAGATCGGCAACTGGCTTGAGCACGGCCCATTGCACCTGCGCGACGACCAGGTCCAGGGCTACATCTCGACCATCATCGACACGATCAAGGCCAACCAGTCGGAGATCACCTCCGGGGCGATCACGACCGCGGCCACCATCGGCGAGATCCTGACCGGCCTGCTGCTGACTGTCTTCGTGCTGATCTTCTTCCTCTACGACGGCGAGGGCATCTGGCGCTTCGCGGTGCGCGGCGTGCCGGTGCAGGTGCGCGACCGGGTGGACGTGGCCGGGCGGCGCGGGTTCTCCTCGCTGGTCAGCTACGTGCGCGCGACGGCGGCGGTGGCGGTCTTCGACGCGGTGGGCATCGGCATCGGCCTGTGGATCATGGACGTGCCGCTGTTCGTGCCGCTGGCCGCGCTGGTGTTCCTCACCGCGTTCATCCCGATCGTCGGCGCGCTGCTCGCGGGCACCGTCGCGGTCCTGGTCGCGCTGGTGACCCACGGGTTCGTGGCCGCGCTGATCGTGCTGGCGATCGTGGTCGGCGTCATGCAGATCGAGAGCCACGTGCTCCAGCCGTGGCTGCTGGGCCGGGCGGTGAAGCTGCACCCGCTGGCGGTCGTGCTGGCCATCGCGGTCGGCCTCATCGCCGCGGGCATCGCGGGCGCGCTGCTGTCGGTGCCGCTGCTCGCGGTGCTCAACGCGGGCATCCGGTCGCTGCTGGCCCACGACGAGGCCGACCCCGAGGCCGTCGAGGTGCTCGACGACAGCGGCTCCGTGCCGGGCGCGGAGGGCGGCTCGGCGCGGTGAGCCGCAAGGACCCGGCGGCCCCGCTCTGGCGGGCGGCGGTCCTGCTGCGGGTCATCACGCTGGTCTTCGCCGCGGGCGTGGTGGCCGACCACCGCGGCGAGTACGCGAACACGGCGCTGGCCTGGGTCTCGATCGGGCTGATGGCGGTCTGGACGGCGGTCACGTCGTGGTACTACCTGCGCTCGCCCCGCTCGGCCTGGTTCGCCGGGCTGGACCTGGCGGTGTGCTGCGGGATCATGGCGCTCTCGCCGCTGGTGCTGACCGAGCACCAGCTGCGCGTGGAGGTTGTGCCGCTGGTGACCACGGTGTGGGTCACCGCCGTGGTCGCGGTCGGCGCGGTCCAGGGCGGCACGGTCGGCGGGACCGCGTTCGGCGCGGTGGTCGGCCTGCTCAACTACGGCATCCGCGGCTACGTCGACACCGATCTCACGCGCGACATGGTGCTGCTGGTCGGCGTCGGCTTCGTGCTGGGCCTTACGGCCACGACCTCGCGCCGCTCGGCGCAGCGGCTGGAGCGGGCGCTGCGGGTGGAGGCGGCCACGGCCGAGCGCGAGCGCCTGGCCCGATCGATCCACGACGGCGTGCTGCAGGTGCTGGCCCGGGTCGGCAAGCGGGGCCGGGAGCTGGGCGGGGAGGCCGCCGAGCTGGCCGAGCTGGCGACCCGGCAGGAGGTGGCGCTGCGGGCGCTGGTGTCGGCGGCGCCGCTGGACTCCGGCGCCGAGGAGGTCGACCTGCGCGGCAGGCTCCAGGTCCTGGCGACCGACCGGGTGCAGGTGTCGGTGCCCGCGACGCCGGTGGTGCTGGCAGGCGAGGTCGCCGCCGAGCTGAGCGACCTGGTGCGCGAGGCGCTGGCCAACGTCGAGCGGCACGCGGGCGCGGGCGCGCGGGCGTGGGTGCTGCTGGAGGACCTGGGCGACGAGGTGGTGCTCAGCATCCGCGACGACGGGACGGGCATCCCGGCCGAGCGCTTGGCCGAGGCCGCCGCGCAGGGGCGGATGGGGGTCGCGCGCTCGATCCGGGGGCGGGTGTCCGATCTGGGCGGAACCGTCACACTGGACACCGCGCCGGACGAAGGAACCGAGTGGGAGGTGCGGGTGCCGCGCCGGGACGGGAAGCGGGGCAGCGGGTGAGCATCACGGTCATGGTCGTCGACGACCACCCGATGTGGCGCGACGGCGTGGCCCGCGACCTGGTTGAACGCGGCTTCGACGTGCGCGCCACCGCCCACGACGCCGCCTCCGCGGTGCGCATCGCGGCGACCGTGCTGCCGCAGGTGGTGCTGATGGACCTGAACCTGGCGGGGGAGTCGGGGGTGCCCGCCATCGCCCGGATCACCGAGTCGCCGCAGGTGCGGGTGCTGGTGCTGTCGGCCAGCGGCGAGCACAGCGACGTGCTGGAGGCGGTGAAGGCGGGCGCGTCGGGCTACCTGGTGAAGTCGGCGTCGGCGGAGGAGCTGGTGGAGGCCGTGCGCCGGACCGCGGCGGGCGACGCGGTGTTCACCCCCGGCCTGGCGGGGCTGGTGCTGGGCGAGTACCGCCGGATGGCCGCGGGCGACGGCTCCCCGCGGCTGACCGAGCGCGAGACGGAGGTCCTGCGGCTGGTCGCCAAGGGCCTGACCGCCCGCAAGATCGCCGAGCGGCTGGTGCTGTCGCACCGGACGGTGGAGAACCACGTCCAGTCGACGCTGCGCAAGCTCCAGCTCCACAACCGCGTTGAACTGGCGCGATACGCCATTGAGCACGGCCTGGATCAGTAATGTGGACCCATGCACCCCATCAACCCGCGTGACCTGCGGGTCTCCGACGCCGAGCGGGAGCACGTGGTTTCCCTGCTGCAGAAGGCGATCGGGCGCGGCCTGCTGGACCTGGACGAGTTCACCCGCCGCACCGACACCGCGCTCGCCTCGCGCACGCGCGGGGAGCTGAACTCGGTGCTGGTGGACCTGCCGGGCATCCAGCACACGGACTCCGGTCCGGTGTCGACCAAGCCGGTGGAGTTCCGCAACACGATGTCGTCCACCAAGCGCGACGGCCGCTGGGTGGTCCCGCGCTCGATGCGCATCTACAACCGCATGGGCTCCACCGAGCTGGACTTCACCGACGCGGTGATCTCCCACCCGGAGGTGCGCATCGAGGTCGACCTGGCGGGCGGCTCGGTCGAGCTGCTCATCCCCGACGGCGCCGCGGTCGCGGCCGACGACGTGAACGTGATCGCGGGCAGCGTCACGAACAAGACCTCGGCGGGCACGGGCACGCCCCGCTTCATCGTGACGGGCTCGGTGACGGCGGGGTCGCTGACGCTGCGCAGGCCCAAGTACGTGCGGATCGGCAACATGGTGGTCCGCAAGCCGTGGAAGGTCAGCTGGGACAGCTAGCCCGGGAACCGGGGGCCCGGCCGCGCCGTTGACCGGGGTATGGGCTTGCTGCTGGGGTTGACGATCCCGGGTGTGGTCGTCCTGCTCGTCGTCATCGTCTCGGTCGAGGCGTTCGGGAAGGCGCTGCCGTGGCGGCGGCGCCGGGCCGGGATGCCGGTGTCCGCGGCGGCGCTGGAGGACTTCGCGGGGGTGCTGCAGGCCAGCAGGCGCGTTGACGAGGACCGCAAGCAGCACTCGCTGATGATGCGCGACGAGGTCGGCGACGGCGGGCCGCCGCGCACCGAGGTCGACCTCGACACCGGCACCGTGCGCCTGGTCGTGCCGCCTGTGCAGGAGCGCTGAACAAGCACTGCAGAAACTCCAGATGGACCGCACAGCGGTGGGGGTCCACACTCCGCGGGGAAGGACACCCGTGGAGGACACCGTGAAGGCTCTGGTCAAGCCCGCCCCCGGCCCCGGCCTCGAACTGGCCGACGTGCCGGACCCCGAGCCCGGACCCGGCGACGTGCTGCTGCGCGTCAAGCGCACCGGCATCTGCGGCACCGACCTGCACATCGACGCCTGGGACGAGTGGGCGGCGCGCACCATCACCGCGCCGCTGGTGGTCGGGCACGAGTTCGTCGGCGAGGTGGTCGAGGTCGGGGCCGCGGTGACCAGGGTCAAGCCCGGCGACCTGGTCAGCGGCGAGGGGCACCTGGTCTGCGGGACCTGCCGCAACTGCCGGGCCGGGCGCCGCCACCTGTGCGCCAACACCACCGGCCTCGGCGTGCACGTCGACGGCGCGTTCGCCGAGTACGTCGTGCTGCCCGAGCAGAACGCCTGGGTGCACAACCACGCCGTCGACCTCGACGTCGCCGCGATCTTCGACCCGTTCGGCAACGCCGTGCACACCGCGCTGTCCTTCCCGGTGCTCGGCGAGGACGTGCTCATCACCGGCGCGGGCCCGATCGGGCTCATGGCCGCCGCGGTGGCCAAGCACGCCGGGGCGCGGCACGTGGTGGTCACCGACGTCAGCGAGCCGCGCCTGGCGCTGGCCGCCAAGCTGGGCGTGGACGTGGCCCTGGACGTCAGCCGCTCGGCGATCGCCGACGTCTACGACCGGCTGGAGATGGCCGAGGGCTTCGACGTGGGCATGGAGATGAGCGGGCAGCCCTCGGCGCTGCGCGAGATGATCGCCAACATGACCCACGGCGGCCGCATCGCCATGCTCGGGCTGCCCGCGCGCGAGATCGCCGTGGACTTCAGCACCGTCGTGCTCAAGATGCTGACCATCAAGGGCATCTACGGCCGGGAGATGTTCGAGACCTGGTACGCCATGTCCGTGCTGCTCCAGGCCGGTCTGGACCTCACCCCCGTCATCACCCACCGCTACCACTTCACCGAGCACGCCGCCGCGTTCGACACCGCCCGCGGCGGGCACAGCGGCAAGGTCATCATGGATTGGGAGAGCTGAATGTTCGGCGCGATGCGCGAGAACCTCCGCACCACCCTCGACGAGATCCGGGACGCGGGCCTCTACAAGTCCGAGCGGGTGATCACCAGCCCGCAGCGCGCCGCGGTGACCGTCGGCGGCGCGGAGCCGGTGCTCAACTTCTGCGCGAACAACTACCTCGGCCTCGCCGACCACCCGGCGCTCATCGAGGCCGCCAAGGGCGCGCTGGACGAGTGGGGCTTCGGCATGGCGTCGGTGCGCTTCATCTGCGGTACCCAGGCCCCGCACAAGCGGCTGGAGGCGCGCATCTCGGAGTTCCTGGGCACCGACGACACGATCCTCTACAGCTCCTGCTTCGACGCCAACGGCGGCCTCTTCGAGACCCTGCTGACCGACCAGGACGCGGTCATCTCCGACGAGCTGAACCACGCATCGATCATCGACGGGATCCGGCTGTCCAAGGCCCGCAGGCTGCGCTACCGCAACCGGGACATGGCCGACCTCGAAGCGCGCCTGAAGGAGGCGGCCGACGCCCGCTACCGGCTGATCGCCACCGACGGGGTGTTCTCGATGGACGGCTACCTCGCCCCGCTGGACGAGATCTGCGACCTCGCCGAGCGCTACGACGCCCTGGTCATGGTCGACGACTCGCACGCGGTCGGCTTCATGGGCCCGACCGGGCGCGGCACGCCCGAGCACTTCGGCGTCGGCGACCGGGTGGACATCTACACCGGCACCCTCGGCAAGGCGCTCGGCGGCGCGAGCGGCGGCTACGTCGCCGCCCGGGCGGAGATCGTGGAGGTCCTGCGGCAGCGCTCGCGGCCGTACCTGTTCTCCAACTCCCTGGCCCCGGCCATCACCGCGGCCAGCCTGGCCTGCCTGGACCTGCTGGACTCCTCGGCCGAACTGCTGACCAAGCTGCGCGCCAACGCCGAGCTGTTCCGCTCCCGGATGACCGAGGCGGGCTTCGACCTGCTCCCCGGCGAGCACCCGATCATCCCGGTCATGATCGGCGACGCCGCCCGCGCCGCCCGGCTCGCCGACCTGCTGCTGGAGCAGGGCGTCTACGTCATCGGCTTCTCCTACCCGGTCGTCCCGCACGGCAAGGCCCGCATCCGCACCCAGATGTCGGCCGCCCACTCCACCGAGGACGTCAACCGCGCGGTCGACGCCTTCATCGCCGCCAGGGAGAAGCTGGGCTAGTTTGCCCCGCATGTCCATCGACCCGCGCAGGCTGCGCGTGCTGCGGGCACTGGCCGACCACGGCACCGTGACCGCCGCCGGGAAGGCGCTGCACCTGACGCCCTCCGCGGTGTCGCAGCAGCTGGCGGCGCTGGAGGCCGAGGCAGGGCAGGAGCTGCTGCGGCGCAAGGGCAGGCGGGTGTGGCTGACGGCTGCGGGGGAGCTGCTGGTCGAGCACGCCAACGCCGTGCTCGCCGAGCTGGACCGGGCCGAGGCGCGGCTGGCCGAGCACGCGGGCGGCCGCGCCGGGAAGGTGCGGGTGGCGGCCTTCGCCTCGGCGATCGTGCAGGTCGTGGCGCCCGCGGTCGGGCTCCTGCGGGAGCGGGCGCCCGGCATCGGCGTGGTGGTGTGCGACGCCGAGGGCCAGGAGAGCCTGCCGATGGTGCTCGACGGCGCGATCGACATCGCGGTCACCGAGGAGTACCGCGCCCCCGCCGACGACAGCCGCATCGTCCGCGAACGCCTCTACGCCGAGCCCTTCGACGCCGTGCTGCCGCCCGGGCACCGGCTGGCAGGCGGGCCGGTGCCGCTGATCGACCTGGCCGACGACGACTGGGTGGCGCCATCGGCCGGGAACCCGTGCCGGGACGTGGTGCTGCTGGCCTGCGAGCACGCCGGGTTCGCGCCGCGGATCACGCACACCTCCGACGACTTCGCGGCCGAGGCGGCGCTGGTCGCCGCCGGGGCCGGGGTCGCGCTGATCCCGCGGACGGCGGCGGCCGGGGGCGTGCCGGTGGCGGGCGAGGCGCCGACCCGGCGCGTCTTCACCGCGGTGCGGCGGGGCCGGGAGCACCACCCGCTGATCGCGGCCGTGCGGGCGGCGCTGCGGGCGGCCCTGGACTGATTTACTCAGCCGAGTTACTCTTTACTCATGCAGGTAAATCGGCGCGAGCAGATCGCGCGCGCGGCGATCGGGGTCATCGGGGAGCACGGGTTCGCCCAGTGCACGTTCAAGCGGATCACCGAGGCGGCCGGGCTGAGCAGCACGCGGCTGGTCTCCTACCACTTCCAGGACAAGAACGAGCTGCTCATGACCCTGCTGACGATCACCATCGGCCGCGCCGACGAGCTGATGAACGAGCGGGTCGGCCAGACCGGCGACCGGGTGGAGATGCTGCGCGGGTACATCGAGTCGCAGGTGGACCTGCTGCGGCTGCACCCGGCCTACGCGCGCACGATCGTCGAGATCGGCCAGCACGTGCCGGAGTTCGCGCCGGTGCTGCGGGACTTCCGGCTGGGCAGGCTGGAGCGCCAGCTCGCCCAGGGCAAGGCCGAGGGCGTCTTCGGCGACATCGACGTCACCGTCACCGCCCAGTCCATCCGCTCGGCCATCGAGGGCGCGACCGAGCACCCGGAGCGGGACATGGCCGATTACGGCCGGGCGCTGGCCGCGCTATTCGTCAAAGCCGTCACCTAGGCCGACCTCGCGCAGCAGGTCGGCCAGCATCGACTCGAACAGCGGCTCGGGGTCGCTGACCGGGAACGGGAACTGGCCGAAGACCTCCAGCGCGACCTGCCCGTAGAGCCGCACCCAGGCCTGCAGCATCACGTACGCGGTGCCGATACCCAGCCGCTCCTCGGGCACCTCGACCCCGGACTCGGCGATCACCCGCATCAACTCGACCCGGAACTCGGCGAGGTCGGCCACCAGCTCCCGCGGCACCTCGCGGTCCTGGGGCACGACCAGCGGGCCGCTGGCCAGCACGCCGCCCGCCACGGACAGGAAGATCCGGCCGAAGGAGTCCATCGGCACGTCGGAGCCGCCCGGCCCGGCCGGGCAGTGCGAGGTCGCCTCCGCCGGGGAGGCGAAGACCAGGACGAACTCCTGCGGGTGGGCCAGCGCCCAGCGGCGGAAGCCGCGGCAGACGGCCATGACCTGGCCGCGGCGGTCGTCGTCGGCGAGCTGGGCGAGGTCGTCGGCCAGCTCGCGGGCCAGGTCCTCGCAGACGTCGGAGCGCAGGTGCTCGATCAGGTCGTCGTGCGAGGCGTAGTAGCGGTAGAGGGCGGGGGCGGTGATGCCCATCTCTCGGGCGATCGCCCGGAGCGTGACCGCCTGCGGACCGTCGCGCACCAGCAGCGCGCGGGCGTGGGCGCGGATCGCCCGATCGGTGTCCGCTCGCCGTGTGGCCTGCGTCATGGGTTACTCCACGCTCTTGTGAACGGCGTTTACTCACCCGTACGGTGGGGTAGTAGTAAACGCCGTTTACGCAATGATCCGTGCTTATCACCGTAGTCGGCGGTGGCCGGGGATGGAAACCAGCGGAGGGGACCGGGACATGTTCGCGAGGTGGGGCGCGCTGGTGCACCGGCGCCGGTGGGCGGTGCTGGTCGCCGTCCTGGTGGTCACGGTGACGGGCGGGCTGTGGGGCCTGGGGATCTTCGACAAGCTCACCCAGGGCGGCTACGAGGACCCGGGCAGCCAGTCCGCCGAGGTGAGCCGGATCATGCAGGACGCGCTCCACCAGCGCCCCGCCGACGTGGTCGTCGTCTACACCGCCCCCGGCGAGTCGGTCGACGACCCGCAGCTGGCCGCCGCGGTGACCAAGGCGCTCGACGGCCTGCCGCCGGAGCGCATCACCCAGCGCATGGACTACTGGAGCACCCAGGCGCCCACGCTCGCCAGCGCGGACAAGAAGCTCGCCCTGGCCACGATCACCCTGGCGGGCGACGACTACGACACCCGCCAGGCCAACTACCAGGCGATCAAGGACCAGCTCCCCGTCGAGGGCGTGGAGACCCGCATCGGCGGCCAGGCGCCCGTCGAGCAGGCGATGACCGAGCAGTCCAACTCCGACCTCGTCATCGCCGAGGCGATCTCCCTGCCGGTGACCCTGGTGCTGCTGGTGTTCATCTTCGGCAGCGCGGTCGCGGCGTCACTGCCCGTGCTCGTCGGCGGCCTGTCGATCCTCGGCGCGCTGGGCGTGCTGCGGGCGCTGAGCCTGGGCCTGGAGGTCAACAACTTCGCCGTCAACGTCGCCACCCTGCTCGGCCTGGGCATGGCGATCGACTACGGGCTGTTCATCGTCGGGCGCTTCCGCGAGGAGCTGGCGGGCGGGGCCGAGCCGCGCGAGGCGGTGCGGCGGACCGTCGCCACGGCCGGGCGCACCGTCGCGTTCTCGGCGACGCTGCTGGTCATCGCCCTGTCTGGGCTGCTGGTGTTCCCGATGGACTTCCTCAAGTCGATGGCCTACGGCGGCATGTCGGCCGTCGCCATCGCCGCGATCGTGTCGCTGACGCTGCTGCCCGCGGTGCTGGCGGTCCTCGGCCGCAACGTCGACAAGCTCGCCGTGCGCCGCGCCCCGACCGGCGAGCCGCGCTGGCTGGGCCGCGTCGCCGACGCGGTGATGAAGCGGCCGGTGTGGTTCGCCGCGCCGATCGTCGCCGTGCTCGTCGTGCTCGCCCTGCCCTTCGGCGACGTGCGCTTCGGCGGCTACGACGTCAAGCAGCTCCCGCCGGGCGACCCCAACCGGGTCACCGCCGAGGTGATCGCCGAGCAGTTCCCCGGCGCCAGCGACAACACCGCCGAGGTCGTCCTGCGCGGGGCGGACCAAGCCGACGCCGAGCGGTTCGTCGTGGCCGCCAAGCAGGTGCCCGGGGTGGTCGACGTGGTGCCGACCGGCGCGGCTGGCGACATCTTCGCCTTCGCCGCGCCGCTGGCGGGGGAGTCGTCGTCGGACGCCGCGCGCGATGCCATTGACGGATTGCGGGCGGTTGCCTCCGACGCCGAAGTGCTGGTCGGCGGGTATCCGGCGATGGTCGCCGACAGCGTGGACGCCATCGTCGACCAGGTGCCGTGGATGATCGCGATCCTGGTCGGGGCGACGCTGGTGCTGATGTTCCTGGCGTTCGGGTCCATCCTGCTGCCGGTCAAGGCCGTGGTGATGAGCGCGCTGAGCTTGTCGGCGACCTTCGGCGTGCTGGTGTTCGTCTTCCAGCAGGGCCACTTCGCCGACGCGCTCGGGGTCACCCCGCAGCCGGCGCAGGCCGGGATGATGGTGCTCATCGGCGCGGTCGTGTTCGGCCTGTCAACCGACTACGAGACGTTCCTGCTCTC
This sequence comes from Actinokineospora sp. NPDC004072, assembly GCF_053604195.1. NCBI lineage: Bacteria > Bacillati > Actinomycetota > Actinomycetes > Pseudonocardiales > Pseudonocardiaceae > Actinokineospora > Actinokineospora sp. NPDC004072. The sequence continues at coordinate 359,221 of NZ_JBSGHB010000004.1, forward strand.
GCGGATGGTCGAGGCGCGGGCGCACGGGATGAGCACGCCGGACGCCGTGCGTGCCGGGCTGGTCCGCACCGGCCGCATGATCACCGCGGCGGCGCTGCTGCTGGGCGTGGTGACCGGGGCGTTTGCGATGTCGTCGCTGGCGAGCATGCGCTTCATCGGCGCGGGCATGATCGTGGCGCTGCTGCTGGACGCGACCGTGGTCCGCATGCTGCTGGTCCCGGCCGTGCTGCGACTGCTCGGCGACGCCTCCTGGTGGGCGCCCCGTGGCCTGCGGCGGCTGCAGGAGCGGGCCGGGCTCTCCGAGGTGGAGGCCCCGCGCGCGCTGGAGCGGGTGTAGGCGCCACCGGCGCCGATCGCTCGGGGGGCTACGCGACCGACGCCGGTGACCAGTGCCGGCCGTGGCCCCCTGGCCCTGGCCGGCGCCCAGGGCGTCGCCGCCCTGGGGTCACCCGCGGAGCGCCCGGCTGCGGGCCTCCGCGAAACGTTGACGTTGATTGTGGCACTCGGGAGCCGTGCGACTACCCATTCGTTCACACTTGCGCACGATCGTTTCCGCATCCTGATGGAGGTCCGCGTGGCTCCAGTGGTCGCCGTGCTCGGCTCCGCCAACGCCGATCTGGTCGTCGACGTCCCCCGCCGCCCGGGCGGCGGGGAGACCGTTCTCGGCTCTGACGTGCGCGTTCTCCCCGGCGGGAAGGGCGCGAACACGGCCGTGGCCGCGGCCCGCCTCGGCGCGTCGGTGGTCTTCATCGGCGCGGTCGGGGCCGACGGGCACGGGTCTCTGCTGCGCTCGTCGTTGACAACGGCCGGTGTCGACGTCAGCCGCCTGCGGACCGTCGAGCGGCCGACGGGGGCCGCGTTCATCACCGTCACCGCGGACGGGGAGAACTCGATCGTGGTGTCGCCGGGGGCCAACGCGGCGCTCACCCCCGCCGACGTCGACCTCACCGGCGCGGCCGTCCTGGTCGCCTCGCTGGAGGTGCCGATCCCGGTCGTGGAGCACGCGGTGGCGGCGGCGGTGGCCGCAGGCGTGCGGGCGGTGGTCAACCTCTCGCCCGTCACCGAGCTGTCGCCCGCGACGCTGGCCGGGCTCGACCCGCTGGTGGTCAACGAGCACGAGGCCGACGCCCTCGGCCCGCTGCTGGCCCTCGGCGTCCGCAGCGCGGTGATCACCCGCGGCGCGCAGGGTGCGGACGTGGTCACCGCGTCCGGGGTCGTCCGCGTCCCGGCGCCCCCGGTCACCCCGGTCGACACGACCGGCGCGGGCGACGCCTTCGCGGGCGCGCTCGCCCACCGCCTGGCAGCGGGCGACGACCTCGTCAAGGCCGCGGGCCTGGCCTGCCGTGTGGCGTCGATCTCGGTAACCCGGGCGGGCGCCCAGCCGTCCTATCCGACATGGGCCGAACTGACGTGAACGTCGCGGAACTGATGCAGGAGGAGATCGACCGGGCCGACGGCGCGATGGTGCGCACGGACACCAAGGCGGGCCTGCTGCTCGCGGTGTTCAGCACCATCACCGCCGGGCTCACCCTGCTGATGAAGGCGCCGCTGCACCCGGTCGTCATCATCGCCCTGGCGATCGCCGCCGCCCTGTTCGGCACGGCGGTGCTGCTCCTGCTGTGGACCATCCGCCCGCACCTGGCGGGCAGCCCCCTGCTGCTCTACGGCGGCATGACGGCCAAGCAGGTCAAGCAGCACCTCGCCGAACGCGCCCGCGACCAGGAGACCTGGCGCGGCGAACGCCTCACCACCGTCGCCCGCCTGGCCACCCGCAAGTTCCGCCTGGTCCGCCGGGCGACCACCCTCATCGCGCTGGCCCTGGTCGTGATGGTCGCCGCCGCCGTCCTGGGCCTGGTGCTCAAGCCCTGATCGCGCCGCTCACAGCACCACGTTCACCAGGCGGCCCGGGACGACGATCAGCTTCTTCGGGGTGGCGGCGCCGACCAGGGCGGCGACCTTCTCCTCGGCCAGGGCCGCGGACTTGATCTCCTCCTGGGTGGCCGACGCGGCGACGGTGATGCGGCCGCGGACCTTGCCGTTGACCTGGACGGGGTACTCGACGGTGTCCTCGACCAGGTACTTCTCGTCGGCGACCGGGAACGGGCCGTGGGCCAGGGACCCGGGGTGGCCCAGGCGCGACCACAGCTCCTCGGCGATGTGCGGGCACATCGGGGCCAGCAGCTGCACCAGCGCCTCGGCGACCACCCTGGGGCAGCCCGCGCCGTGGTGCTTGGTGATGTGGTTGGTCAGCTCGATCAGCTTCGCGCCCGCGGTGTTGTAGCGCAGGTTCGAGTAGTCCTCGTGCACGCCGGCGATCGTCTTGTGCAGCAGGCGCAGGGTGGGCTCGTCCACCTCGCCGTCGACCACGCGCAGGGCGCCGGTCTCCTCGTCGACGACCGCGCGCCACAGGCGCTGCAGGAAGCGCTGGGCGCCGACGACGTCCTTGGTCGCCCACGGGCGGGAGACGTCCATCGGGCCCATCGACATCTCGTACAGCCGGAAGGTGTCGGCCCCGTACAGGTCGCACATCTCGTCGGGGGTGACGACGTTCTTCAGGCTCTTGCCCATCTTCCCGTACTCCTGGAACACCTCGGTGTCCCCGTGGAAGAACCGGCCGTCGCGCTCGACCACCTCGGCGGCCGGGACGTACACCCCGCGGGCGTCGGCGTAGGCGTAGGCCTGGATGTAGCCCTGGTTGAACAGCCTGCGGTAGGGCTCGTCGCCGGTGACGTGGCCCAGGTCGAACAGGACCTTCTGCCAGAACCGGGCGTACAGCAGGTGCAGCACCGCGTGCTCGACGCCGCCGACGTACAGGTCGACGCCGCCGGGGTCGGTCGCGCCGTGCTCCTTGGGGCGCGGGCCCAGCCAGTACCGCTCGTTCTCGGGGGCGCAGAAGTGCTCGGCGTCGTAGGGGTCGACGTAGCGCAGCTGGTACCAGCACGACCCCGCCCAGTTGGGCATGGTGTTGGTGTCGCGCCGGTAGGTGCGCGGGCCGTCGCCCAGGTCCAGCTCGACCTCGACCCAGTCGCGCGCCTTCGACAGCGGCGGGGACGGCTCGGTGTCGGCGTCCTCGGGGTCGTAGGTGGTGGGGGAGTAGTCGTCGACCTCGGGCAGCTCGACCGGCAGCATCGACTCCGGCAGCGCGATGGGGGTGCCCTCCTCGTCGTAGACGATCGGGAACGGCTCGCCCCAGTAGCGCTGCCGGGAGAACAGCCAGTCGCGCAGCTTGTACTGGACGGTGCCGCGGCCGTGGCCGTGCTCCTCCAGCCAGCCGATGACGGCCTTCTTCGCGTCGGCGATGTCCAGCCCGTCCAGGAATCCGGAGTTGATGGCCGGGCCGTCGCCGGTGTAGGCCTCGCCGTCGAAGCCGTCGGCGGGCTGCACGGTGCGGATGATCGGCAGGCCGAAGGCGGTGGCGAAGTCCCAGTCGCGCTGGTCCTGGCCGGGCACGGCCATGATCGCGCCGGTGCCGTAGCCCATCAGCACGTAGTCGGCGATGAAGACCGGGATCGACGCGCCGTTGACCGGGTTGACCGCGTGGGCCCCGGTGAACACGCCGGTCTTGTCCTTGTTCTCCTGCCGGTCCAGCTCCGACTTCATCGACGCCGCGCGCCGGTAGGCCGCGATCGCCTCGGCCGGGGTCGCCGCGCCGCCGGTCCACCGGGGGTCGACGTCGGCGGGCCAGCTCGCGCCCGCGATCTCGTCGACCAGCGGGTGCTCGGGGGCCAGGACCATGTACGTCGCGCCGAACAGGGTGTCGGGCCGGGTGGTGAACACCTCGATGGCCGACTCGCCGCAGGCGAACCGGACGCGCGCGCCGTGCGAGCGGCCGATCCAGTTGCGCTGCATGGACTTGACCTTCTCCGGCCAGTCCAGCCGCTCCAGGTCGTCGATCAGCCGGTCGGCGTAGGCGGTGATCCGCATCATCCACTGGCGCAGGTTCTTGCGGAACACCGGGAAGTTGCCGCGCTCGGAGCGCCCGTCGGCGGTGACCTCCTCGTTGGAGATCACCGTGCCCAGGCCGGGCACCCAGTTCACCGGCGCGTCGGACAGGTAGACCAGCCGGTGCTCGTTCAGCAGCGCCTGCCGCTCGGCGTGCGACAGCTCGGCCCACGGGCGCCCGTCCGGGGTGGGGCGCTCGCCGGTGACGAACTGCGCGGCCAGCTCGGCGATCGGGCGGGCCCGGCCCGCCTCGGGGTCGTACCAGGAGTTGAAGATCTGCAGGAAGATCCACTGGGTCCAGCGGTAGTAGGCCGGGTCGATGGTGGAGATCCGCCGCCGGTCGTCGTGGCCCAGGCCCAGCCTGCGGATCTGCCGCAGGTAGGTCTCGATGTTGTCCTCTGTGGTCTTGCGCGGGTGCTGCCCGGTCTGCACGGCGTACTGCTCGGCGGGCAGGCCGAAGGCGTCGAAGCCCATCGTGTGCAGGACGTTGCGGCCGTTCATCCGGTGGTAGCGCGCGTAGACGTCGGTGCCGATGAAGCCCAGCGGGTGCCCGACGTGCAGGCCCGCGCCCGACGGGTACGGGAACATGTCCTGCACGAACAGCTTGTCGGCGGGCACCGGCCCGGCCAGCTCGCCGACCGGGTTGGGCGCGTGGAACGTGCCGTCTGCGGCCCAGCGGTCCTGCCAGCGGCGCTCGATCTCGGCGGCCATGGCCGCGGTGTAGCGGTGGGCGGGCTCGTCGCTCATCAGTGGGTTCCTTCCTGCTCCCGGGACTGCAAAACAAAACCCCCCAGCCCGAAGGGCGTGGAGGGTCGCCGTGCTCACCGATGCCGGTCGGTCAGCACGGCCCACTAAGGAGCAGGTGCCCGGTGCTCATGGCCCCTAGGGTAGCGCAGGGGTGATGGCGGGCACGACCTACTATCGGTGGCGTGACTCTGCTGCCGCTCGCCCCCCTGCTGGCCGGTGCCGCCCTGCTCGTCGTCGGCGTCCTCGGCCTCACCGGGCGGCTGCCGCGCAACCGCTTCGCGGGCGTGCGCACCGCGGCGACCCTGCGCGACGACGACGCCTTCCGGCTCGGCAACAAGGTCGCGGGCCTGCCCATCGCCGCGGCCGGGGCCGTCGGCGTGCTCGGCGCGGTCGCGGGCTGGCTGATGCCCAACCCGATCCTGGCCTGCGTGCTCGCCCTGGTCGGCCTGCTCGCGCTGACCGCGGGCGGCGGCCTCCTCGGCCACCGCGCGGCCGCGGCGCTGCCCGAGCCGGAGCCGGAGCTGCCCGCCGGCTGCAAGGGCTGCCAGTGCGGCGGCTGCGGGGTCTTCCAGCGCGCCTAGTCCTCGCGCCTAGTTCTGCCGGACGTCGCCCGGGTGGGTGGCCAGCAGGGCCAGCGGCATGCCCTGGCGGCGCAGCACCCGGCCCCAGAGGTCCTGGGTCGGCGGGGCCAGCACGTCGGCGGGCAGGGCGGGCACCACGATCCAGTCGCCGCGGTCGATCTCGCCTGCGAGCTGGCCGACCTCCCAGCCGGAGTAGCCCGCGAACACCCGCACCCCGCGCAGCTTCGGCACCAGCGGCTCCGGGTCGGCGTCGAGGTCGACCAGCGCGACCGGGCCGCGCACGCCGATGAGCCCGCGGACCCCGTCGACGGTCTCGCCGGTGCGCATGGCGGCCAGGCACAGCGCCGTCTTCTGCTCGACGGGGCCGCCCACGAAGACCGACCCGGGGTCGGTCACGTGCGGGCCCCACGACGGGAGCACCTCGCCGACGGGCACCTCGCTGGGCCGGTTGAGGACGACGCCCAGCGTGCCCTCGCCGCGGTGGTCGATGACGAACACGACCGTGCGGCGGAAGTTCTGGTCGAGCAGGCTCGGCGCGGCGACCAGCAGCGTTCCCGGCTCGACGGACACCTCGGACGACACGGTCGACATGATCCCATCCGGGCCGGGACCGCCACGACGGAGCCGGGGGAACATTCCGCCGGGCTCGGTCGTTGTAAAGGACGGTCGACGCCACCGTGTCCCCCGGGCTCAACCACAACTGCCTTAGTGGAATACCGCTCGGCTGGAGCCACTCTGCGCAAACCGCCGTGAGGCGACCGGGCGTCGGCCGCGGCGGGCGGCTTCCCAGCTGGGAGCCGCCCGCTCGCCTCTTCCCGGGCACGTAGGCTGGCTCTCCGTGAGTACGCGGGCCTCGGCCACGGGCCATGAGCACCACCACGACCGGATCGGGCCGCGGCGGATGCTCGCCTTCCCCGGGTTCCGCAGGCTGCTGCTGAGCCGCTTCGCCGCCCAGTGGGGCGACGGGCTGTTCCAGGCGGGCCTGGCGGGCGCGGTGCTGTTCAACCCCGAGCGCCAGGCCGACCCGCTGGCCATCGCCGCGGGCTTCGCCGCGCTGCTGCTGCCGTACTCGGTGGTCGGCCCGTTCGCAGGCGCGCTGCTGGACCGCTGGGACCGCCGCCGCGTGCTGGTGGCCGCCAACCTGCTGCGCGGGGTCATGGTCGTGGTGACCGCCGTGTGCGTGGTCGCGGGCGGCAGCGGGACCACCCTGTTCACCCTCGCCCTGGTCGTGGTCGGGATCAGCCGGTTCGTCGGCTCCGGGCTCTCGGCGGCGCTGCCGCACGTGGTGCCCGTGCGCAACCTGGTCGAGGCCAACGCCATCGCCACGACCCTGGGCGCGGTCGTCGCCGTGATCGGCGGGGGCTGCGCGGTCGGCCTGCGCGCCCTGCTGGGCGACGGCGACACCGGCTCCGGGCTGACCACCGCGGTCGCCGTCGTCGGGTCGGCGGTCGCCGCCGTCGTGGCGGGCCGGTTCCCGCGCAACGCCCTCGGACCGGACGCGGTCGACGAGCCCGCGCAGACGCTGGTGGCCGTCGCCCGCGGCCTCTTCGACGGCGGCCGGGTCGCCGTGCGGACCCCGACCGTGCTCGCCGGGTTCGTCGCCCTGCTCGCCCACCGCGCGGTCTTCGGCGTGCTCCTGCTGCTGACCGTGCTGCTCGTCCGGTTCGAGTTCGACGCCGGGCTGGGCGGGCTCGGCCAGGTCGCCGGGGTCTTCGGCGTCGGGGTGCTGATCGCCGGGCTGACCACCGCGCGCATCGTGGCCGAGGCCGGGCGGCGGCGCACGGTGGGCGCGGCGCTGGTCGTCGGCGCGGCCGCCATCCTCGCCCTCGGCCTGCCGATGACGATGTGGACCACCCTCGCCGCCGCGTTCGCCGTCTCCTTCGTCGGGCAGGTCGTCAAGCTGTGCGTCGACGCCGCGGTGCAGCGCGACATCGGCGACGAGAGCCGCGGCCGGGTCTTCGCCCTCTACGACACCCTGTTCAACGTCACCCAGGTCGTCTCGCTGGCGCTGGCCGCGCTGGTGGTGGCCCCGGACGGGGTCTCACCCGGCCTGGTCGTCACCGCCGCGGTCGTCTACCTGCTCGGCCTCGGCGGCTTCGCCGTCGCCAGCCGCGGGCACCGGTAGCCCGCGCTCGGCGGCCCAGGCGTAGAGCGCGGCGACGGCCTCGTCGCGGCCCAGCGGCCCGGCGTCCATGCGCAGCTCCTTCAGGTGCCGCCACGCCTCGCCGACCAGCGGGCCGGGGGCCAGGCCGAGCAGCCGCATGATCTCGTTGCCGTCGATGTCGGGCCGCACGCGCGCCAGGTCCTCCTCGGCGGCGATGCGGGCGATGCGCTCCTCCAGGCCGTCGTAGGTGCGCTGGAGCATGTTGGCCTTGCGCTTGTTGCGCGTGGTGCAATCGGCGCGGACGAGCTTGTGCAGCCGGGGCAGCAGGTCGCCCGCGTCGGTGACGTAGCGGCGCACGGCCGAGTCGGTCCACTCGCCCTTGCCGTAGCCGTGGAAGCGCAGGTGGAGGAACACCAGCCGGGCGACGTCCTCGACGACCTCCTTCGAGTACCGCAGGGCGCGCAAGCGCTTGCGTGCCATCTTCGCGCCCACGACCTCGTGGTGGTGGAAGCTGACGCCGCCGCCGGGCAGGTGCCTGCGGGTGTCCGGCTTGCCGATGTCGTGCAGCAGCGCGGCCAGCCGCAGCACCAGGTCGGGCCCGTCCTCCTCCAGGTCGACGGCCTGCTCCAGGACGACGAGGGAGTGCTCGTAGACGTCCTTGTGCTGGTGGTGCTCGTCGATCTCCAGCCGCAGCGCCGGGATCTCGGGCAGCACGTGGGCGGCCAGACCGGTGTCGACCAGCAGCTCGATCCCCCCGCGCGGGTCGTCGCCGCAGAGCAGCTTGGAGATCTCCACCTGGACCCGCTCCGCGGTGATCCGGGTGATCTCGGCGCTCATCGCCGTCATCGCGGCGACCACGCGCGGCGCGGGGACGAAGCACAGCTGGCTGATGAACCGCGCCGCCCGCAGCATCCGCAGCGGGTCGTCGGCGAAGGACTCCTCCGGGGTCGCGGGGGTGTCCAGCACCCGGCTCTCCAGCGCGGCCCGCCCGCCGTGCGGGTCGATGAGTTCCTTTGTCGACAAGTCGACGGCCATCGCGTTGACGGTGAAGTCCCGGCGCACCAGGTCGCCCTCGATGGTGTCGCCGAAGCGGACCTCGGGGTTGCGCGAGACGCGGTCGTAGGCGTCGGCGCGGAAGGTGGTGATCTCGCAGGTCTGCCCCGCCTTGGCCACCCCCACGGTGCCGAAGGCGATGCCGGTGTCCCACACCCCGTCGGCCCAGCCCCTGACCAGCGCCATGACCTGCTCGGGACGGGCGTCGGTGGTGAAGTCCAGGTCGGTGCCCAGCCTGCCGAGCAGCGCGTCGCGCACGCTCCCGCCGACCAGGTACAGCCGGTGGCCCGCGGCGGCGAAGCGGGCCGCGAGCTCGTCGACTACGGGGTTGGCGGTCAGCAGGTCCATCACGGGCTCGGCGTGGGCGGCGGGCGAACTTGACACAAGAGTCGAGGGTATCGGCCCTGGCAGCCGGTTTCCGCCCCGGTCTCGCACTGCGCCATTCGCATTACCATCGGTGGGGTGCCCCCGTCGTCCGGCAGGTCCCGCGGTGCCCGGTCCGGGCGCCGCTCCCGCGGGCGCAGGCTGCGCACCGTGGACGAGACCTCCGCGGGCGGCATGGTCGTCGACGCCCTCCGCCACCGGGTTGCCCTGATCGGGCGACTGGACCGGCGCGGGCGGCTGCTGTGGTCGCTGCCCAAGGGCCACATCGAGGCGGGGGAGACCCCGGAGCAGACCGCCGTCCGCGAGATCGCCGAGGAGACCGGCATCGACGGCGAGGTCGTGCGGCCGCTGGGCACCATCGACTACTGGTTCATCGCCGACGGCAGCAAGCGCGTGCACAAGACCGTGCACCACTTCCTGCTGGTCGCCCGCTCCTACGAGCTGTCGGACGAGGACGTGGAGGTCAGCGAGGTGGCCTGGGTCGACCTCGCCGACCTCGACGCCCGCCTGGCCTACGCCGACGAGCGGCGTTTGGTCCGCAAGGCGCGCCAACTACTCTCCGAGCAGCCCCTCGCCTCCGGTCCCGACCGGGACCTGTCCCCGCATGGAGAGTCCCCGTGACCGCTCGCCTGCGCCGCGGCGCCGCCGCGGTGGCAGCCGCCCTGGCCGCGCTGGCCACCACCGCGTTCGCCGCGGAGGCCACGGCCCAACCCGGGTCGAGCAGGCTCCGCGTCGAGATCGACACGCTGTCCCCGCGCGTGGTGCAGTCCTCCGCGCGGACGCTGACCGTCACCGGCACGCTCACCAACACCGGCGACCGCGCCATCTCCGAGGTCGACCTGCGCGTGCAGCGCGGCGACGTGCTCGGCACCGAGGCGGGCCTGCGCGAGGCGATCACCGACCCGTCGCTGACCTCGGCGCTCAACCGGCCCGCGCGCACCTCGCGGTTCCAGGAGGTCTCCCCGCACCTGGAGCAGGGGGCGAGCGTGGACTTCCGGGTGACCGTCGACCTGGTGGCCGACCTGGGGATCGACCGGCCGGGGGTCTACCCGCTGGCGCTCAACCTCAACGGCGTGCCCGACTTCGGCAGCACCGAGCGGCTGGGCTCGCTGAGCACCCTGCTGCCGGTGCTGTCGGTCCCCGGCGGCGACGGCGTGGACCCGCCCGCCAAGCCCACCCCGCTGACCGTGCTCTGGCCGCTGGTGGACGAGCCGCGGCTGGTCGAGGGCGCCCTGGGCAGCGGGCCCGCCGTGCTGTCCGACGACGACCTCGCCGCGTCGCTGGCCGTGGGCGGGCGGCTCTACACCCTGCTCGACGCCGTGCGCGCCGCCGCGGAGGCCGACCCGGCGATCCTGCGCTCGCTGTGCTTCGCCATCGACCCCGACCTGCTGACCACCGTCGCGTCGATGTCCGACGGCTACCGCGTCCGCACCGGCGACGGCCTGGTCGACGGCCGCGGCGCGACCACCGCCGAGCTGTGGCTGACCACGCTGCGCGAGCTGGCCTCGGGCCAGTGCGTCGTCGCCCTGCCCTACGCCGACGCCGACCTCGCCGCGCTCTCCCGCGCCGACACCACCGCGCTGCAGTCCCTGGCGCTGGGCGCGCCCGGGGTGACCTTCGACGAGCGCGGCCAGGCCAGGACGACCGCCGACATCGTCAAGTCCGTCATGAACGCCACCGCCGTCGAGGGCGCGGTCTGGCCCGCGGGCGGCACGGTGGACGAGCGCACCCGCGCCGACCTGGCCGCGCACCGGCCGACCACGCTGCTGGTCGACAGCACCCGGCTGACCGGGGCCACCGGGTCGGCCCCCTTCGAGCTGGCGGGCGACCAGCGCGCCATCCCCTACGACGGGCTCATCGCCCAGTCCCTCGAACCGCGGCTGCGCACCGCGGACGCGAGCGTGGCCACCTCGTCGGTGCAGAACGGGCTGTCGGCGCTGGTCTTCCGCGGCGGCATCGCCGCGACCCCGGAGCCGGTGCTGGTCGCCCCGCCGCGGCGGTGGCGGGCCGACGCCGAGGACCTCTCGGTCTTCCTCGGCACGGTCCGCGCGCTCTCCGCGCAGCGGTTCACCGCGCCCCTGGCCCTGCCCGCGCTGGTGTCGGGCAAGGCCAACGGCACCGCCTCGGGCCTGGAGTACGGCGCCCAGGACGCCGCCGCCGAGATCCCGGCCCCGACCACCGCGCGCATCGGCAAGGCCGACCGGGTGCAGCGCGAGCTGGTCGACAAGGTGCTGTTCGAGGACGCCACCAAGCAGGTCACCCCGCAGGCGCTGCTGGCGCCGCTGCGCCGCGGCCTGCTCCGCGCCGCGTCCACCGCCTGGCGCAGCGACCCCGACCAGGCCAGGCAGGCGGCCGCCCAGGTCGCCGACGGCCTGCAGACCGTGCTCGACCAGGTGTCGGTCACCGACCCGGGCAGGCCGCTGTCGCTGGCCTCCCAGGACAGCCCGCTGCCGGTCTACATCACCAACAAGCTGCCGGTCGAGGTGCTGGCGAAGATCAACGTCGGGACGACCCCCGGCCTGCGGCCGCAGGAGGACACCCTCGTCCGCATCCCGGCCAACGCCGCCATCCCGCGCTACCTGCCCACCGAGGTCACCCGGTCCGGCCGGTTCGTGGTCAACGTCTGGCTGACCACGCAGAGCGGCACCGAGCTGGGCGGCACCTCCCGGGTGGAGCTGAACTCGACCTCGTTCGGCAGCATCATCCTGATCGTCACCGGCACGGCGGCCGGTGCGCTGGTGCTGCTGGTCGGGCTGCGGCTGGTGCGTAGGCTGCGGACGGCCAAGGCCGCGGACTCCGCCGGGGCCGACCTTTGACCCGAGCGGGAGCGGGCGTGCAGCAGGGCGGCGAGCAGCCGAAGACACCGTCGCTGGCCCGCGCCAGCGGCGGCATGGCGGTGGCCACGCTGATCAGCCGGATCACCGGGTTCGGCTGGAAGGTGCTGCTGACCGCGATCGTCGGCTTCGGCACGGTCCAGGACTCCTTCACCGTCGCCAACACGCTGCCGAACGTGGTGTTCGAGCTGCTGCTCGGCGGCGTGCTCGCCAGCGTCGTCGTCCCGCTGCTGGTCCGCTCCCAGGACGACCCGGACGGCGGCCAGGACTACATGAACCGGCTGCTCACCGTCGGCCTGACCGGCCTGGCGGTCGGCACCCTGCTGGCCATCGCCGCCGCGCCGCTGTTCACCCGGCTCTACATCGACGACTCCACCGGCCAGGCGAACCCGGAGCTGACCACCGCCTTCGCCTACCTGCTGCTGCCGGAGATCTTCTTCTACGGCCTGTTCGCCCTGCTCAGCGCGATCCTGCAGGCCCGGCACGTGTTCGGCCCCACCGCGTGGGCCCCGGTGCTGAACAACGTCGTCATCATGGCGACGCTGGTGCTCTACACGCTGGTGCCCGGCGAGATCTCCCTCGACCCGGTCGAGATGGGCAACCCCAAGCTGCTCGTGCTCGGCATCGGGGTCACGATGGGCATCGTCGTGCAGTCGGTGGTGCTGATCCCGGCCCTGCGGCGCATCGACTTCCGCTACCGCTGGACCTGGGGCCTGGACGCCCGGCTCAAGGAGTTCGGCGGCCTGGCCCTGTGGGTGCTGGGCTACGTCGCCGTCAGCCAGATCGGCGTGGTGATCACCCAGCGGGTGCTGACCGCGGGCGAGCAGGGCGGCGTGTCGATCTACGCCAACGCCTGGCTGCTGTTCCAGCTCCCGTACGGCGTCATCGGCGTCTCCCTGCTGACCGCGATCCTGCCCCGGATGAGCAAGTCCGCCGCGCGCGGGGACACCGCCGCGGTGATCGACGACCTGTCCACCGGCAGCAGGCTCTCGGCCGTGCTGCTCGTGCCGATCAGCGCGGTGCTCACCGTGGCGGGCGCGGCCGTGGGCGTGGCCCTGTTCAGCCTCGGCGAGCCCAGCGTCGCCGACGGCAAGCGGCTCGGCGTCGCCCTGGCGTTCTCCGCGTTCGGCCTGCTCCCGTACGCGCTGGTCATGCTGCAGCTGCGGGTGTTCTACGCGATGAAGGACGCGCGCACCCCGACCCTGATCATGATCGGGATGACCGCGGCCAAGATCCCGATGCTGTACCTGTGCGGCTGGGCGCTCGCCCCGGAGAACGTGGTCATCGGCGTGATGCTGGTCAACTCGCTGACCTACGTCCTCGGCGCCGTCGCGGGCCAGATGTGGCTGTGGGTCCGGCTGGGCCACCTGCGCAACAAGAAGATCGTCTCGCTGATCGCCAAGACCGTGCTCGCCGGCGCGGTCGGCATGGGCGCGGCCTGGCTGGCCGCCGAGCTCGTGGTGCCCGGCGGCGTCGAGGGCACCGGCTCGGCGTGGGTGACCCTGATCGTGCAGAGCTTGGTCGCCTTCGCGGTCGCCTTCGGCGCGCTCGCCCTGCTCAAGGTGCCCGAGCTCAAGCCCGCCACCGCGCGAATCACCCGTCTGGTCCGCCGCGGCTGATCAGCGCGTCACCAAGGGCGCGCCGGATTCCCGTACGCTCGGGCGCGGGAGCGTACGGCAGGAGCGAGCAGGGTGACGACGAGGCGATCCGAGGTGCCCACGGGCGGGGAAGCCGCAGGCAGGCGAGCCGCGCCAGCCGTGCTCCTGCCCGGCGCGCTCGTCGGCGAGGGCCGCTACCGGCTGCTGGCCCAGTTCGGCGCCGAGCCCCGCTCCGGCGTGCAGTTCTGGCGCGCCCGCGACGGCCAGCTCCGCCGCGACGTCGCCCTGACCCTGCTCGCCGGGCCGCCCGGCGACCCGGCCGCGGCCGACCGGGCCCGGCGCGTGCTGGACCGCGCCGCGCACACCGCCCGCCTCGACCACCCGGGCACCGCCCGGGTCCTCGACATCGTCCCCGCGGGCGCCGGGCTCGACCCGCGCGAAGGCGTCCTCGGCATGGTCGTGGCCGACTGGTCGGCCGGGACCGACCTGCTCGACGTGATCGCCGAGCACCCGCTGCCGCCGGGGACGGCGGCCCGGCTGCTCGAACCGCTCACCGCCGCCGTCGACCAGGCCCACCACATCGGCCTGGTGCTGGGCATCGACCACCCGCAGCGGGTGCGGGTCACCCCCGAGGGCCAGCTGCGGCTGGCCTTCCCCGGCCCGCCCGCGGCCGCGGGCCTGCGCGACGACGTGCGCGGCCTCGGCGCGATCCTCTACCTGCTGCTCACCGGCCGCTGGCCGCTGCCCGGCGGCCCCGAGGGCGTGCCGCCTGCGCCGCGCGGCCCCGACGGCGCGATCCTGCCGCCGGGCGCGCTGTTCCCGTACATCCCGCTGGAGCTGTCGGTGGCCGCGGTGCGCTGCCTGGCCGACGACGCCCACGGCGGCATCCGCACGGCCGCGGCCCTGCTGCAGGTGCTGGAGCGGGCCAGGCTGGCCGAGGACCAGACCCAGCGGCTGGTCGCGCTGCAGGAGGACTACGACGACGACGGCGCCGTCTGGACCACCCGCCCGCCGACCAACGACAAGGCCCAGCGGCGCAAGCTGGCCATCGGCGTCACCGCGCTGGCCGTGGCCACCGTCGGCGTGCTGGCCTGGGTCGGCATGCAGCTGATCAGCTTCTTCGACGACAGCGGCCCGGTCGGCGGCCCGACGATCACCGCGACCGCCCCCGGCAACACCACCGCGGCCAGCGGCGCGCCCGCCCCCAAGCCGGTCGTGCCCGCCGGGCCGATCCGGCCCGCGGGCATCGAGGTCTTCAGCGTCGGCGGCACCCCGGACAACCCGCGCCGGGCCAACCGCGCCGTCGACGGCGACCCCGCCACGGGCTGGCGCACCGACACCTACCGCGAGCAGTTCCCCGCGCTCAAGCCCGGCGTCGGGCTGATGGCCTCCTTCGCCGAGCCGGTCTCGCTGGCCGAGGTGGTCATCGACTCGCCCAGCGACGGCACCGTCGTGGAGATCCGCAGCGCCCCGTCCGAGCAGCCCGACCTGGCCGAGACCAAGGTCATCGGCAAGGCGACGCTGCGGGCGGGCCAGACGAAGCTGCAGCTCGACCGGACCGAGCCGACCCAGCACGTGCTGGTGTGGATCAGCGCGCTGGCCGAGGGCAACCGCTCGGAGCTCAGCGAGATCGGGTTCATCCGGGCGCAGTGACCGCGTGGTTGACCACCACCGTTACATTGTCCGCGTGACCGCCGCAGCCAGCTCGGACGCCGACCTCATCGCGGCGCATGCCGCCGGTGACCCGCGCGCGTTCACCGAACTGGTCCGCAGGCACCGCGACCGGCTGTGGGCGGTGGCGCTGCGCACGCTGCGCGACCCCGAGGAGGCCGCCGACGCGCTGCAGGAGGCGTTCATCTCCGCCTTCCGCGCCGCCGGGTCCTTCCGCGCGGAGTCGCAGGTGACGACGTGGCTGCACCGCATCGTGGTCAACGCCTGCCTGGACCGCGTGCGCAGGCGCAACGCCCGCCCGACCGTCCCGCTGCCCGAGGCCGGGCCCGGCGAGCCGGTCAGCCCGCGCGACGCGATGGCCGACCGGGAGACCCAGCTGGTGGTGCAGCGGGCGCTGGCCGAGCTGTCGGAGGACCAGCGGCTGCCCATCCTGCTCGTCGACGTCGAGGGCTACTCCGTCGCCGAGACCGCCCAGCTGCTCGGCATCGCCGAGGGCACGGTCAAGAGCCGCTGCGCCCGCGGCCGGGCGAAGCTGGCGAAATCGCTCGGACATCTGCGGAACCCCGGTGCAGATGCGAACGTCCCAGGTGGCGCTGGAGAGTGGCGAGGCGTTCCGGACGGGCGCCACGGGGAGGGACGATGACGGACAAGATTCGGGGCAGCATCGGCCCCGACGGCCCGCCGTGGTCCGTGGACCTGCTGGCCGACCTGCATGCGGGCGTGCTGGAGCCGCGCCGGGCCGCCGACATCGGGGCCCGCGCGGGCGCCGACCCGGAGGCCCGCGCGGTGCTCGCCGCGCTGGACGCCGTGCGTGCCGGCCTCGGCGCGCTGCGTGAGGCCCCCGCCCCGCCCATGCCCGAGCAGTTCGCCGCCCGGCTCGACGCCGCGCTGGCCGAGGAGGCCCGCCGCGCCTTCGCCGCCCCGCAGACCCCGCCGGGCGGGGCTCCGGTGGTCGACCTGGCCGCCGCGCGGCGCAAGCGCGGCCGGATGGCGGCCTGGGGCGTCGGCGTGCTCACCGCGGCGGCCGCCGCCGTGGCCGTGACGTTCGCCGCGCTGCCCACCAACACCCCCGGCACCGGCGTGGCCGCGCCGACGACCACCGCGGGCGGCGGGGCCACCGCCGCCCCGCCGCTGGCCGTCGCCCCGGAGGACATCGGCGCCTTCGACTACGGCCCGCTCGGCGACGAGGCGGGCCTGGACCGCTGCCTGGACGCCAACGGCATCGACCCCAAGACCGAGCTGCTCGGCGTGCGGCCGGTGACCGTGGAGGGCCGATCGGGCGTGATGGCCATCATGCTCGGCGACAAGCCCGCCCAGTTCCGGGTGCTCGTCGTCACCGCCGACTGCAAAGCCCTGTTCAACGGGACCATCAACTGATCCCACTCCGTGGGCGGGCATGGGTGAGTGGCAGAGGGCGCCGGAACAACAGCGCCATACCATCGCGTTGACATGAGTGCGTCCGGACGACCCGTCCGGGCCGAGGCGATGGAGGGCGAATGTCTGCGCAGATCCGCAACCTGATCATCATCGGGTCCGGACCGGCCGGCTACACCGCCGCCGTGTACGCGGCTCGCGCGCAGCTGAACCCGCTGGTCTTCGAGGGCTCGCAGTTCGGCGGCGCGCTGATGACCACCACCGAGGTGGAGAACTTCCCCGGCTTCCGCGACGGCATCATGGGCCCGGACCTGATGGAGCAGATGCGCGCCCAGGCCGAGCGCTTCGGCGCCGAGCTGCGCCCCGAGGACGTCGAGTCGGTCGACCTGGCCGGCCCGGTGAAGGTGGTCGAGGCCAACGGCGTGCGGTACGAGGCCAAGGCCGTCGTGCTGGCGATGGGCGCGGCCGCGCGCTACCTCAACGTCCCCGGTGAGCAGGAGCTGCTGGGGCGCGGGGTCTCGGCGTGCGCGACCTGCGACGGCTTCTTCTTCCGCGACCAGGACATCGCGGTCGTCGGCGGCGGCGACTCGGCGATGGAGGAGGCGACCTTCCTCACCCGCTTCGCCAAGTCCGTGACGATCGTGCACCGGCGCGAGGAGTTCCGCGCCTCCAAGATCATGCTGGAGCGCGCCCGGGCCAACGAGAAGATCAGGTGGCGGCTCAACACCGCCATCGACGAGGTGGTCGGCGACCAGAAGGTCACCGGGCTCAAGGTGCGCGACACCGTGACCGGCGAGACCGACCAGCTCGACGTCACCGGCTTCTTCGTGGCCATCGGCCACGACCCGCGCAGCGCCCTGGTCAAGGGCCAGGTCGACCTCGACGAGGACGGCTACGTCATCACCAAGGGCAGCACGACCTACACCAACCTCGACGGCGTGTTCGCCGCTGGGGACCTGGTCGACCGCACCTACCGGCAGGCCATCACCGCGGCGGGCTCGGGCTGCTCGGCGGCCATCGACGCCGAGCGCTGGCTGGCCGAGCACGGCACCGAGGAAGCCGAGATGGCCACCGAGCTGGTCGGCGGCGGCTACGGCAAGAGCGACTGAACAGGAGACACCGAATGGCAGGCAACACGGTCACCGTCACCGCCGACTCGTTCGACGCGGACGTGATCAGCAGCGGCAAGCGCGTCCTGGTCGACTTCTGGGCGACCTGGTGCGGGCCGTGCCGCATGGTCGCCCCGGTGCTCGAGGAGATCGCCCGCGACCACGCCGACAAGATCACCATCGCCAAGCTCGACATCGACCAGCACCCCGGCATCGCCCGCGACTACCAGGTGATGTCCGTGCCGACCATGATCCTCTTCGAGGGCGGCAAGCCGGTGAAGACGATCGTCGGCGCCAAGCCGAAGGCGGCCCTGCTCAACGATCTCGGCCTCGCCTGAGCACCCCGACCCGGACCCGGGGTCCCCGCGGCTGCCCGACAGCCCGCGGCGGGCCCCGGGTCCGCTCGTGCGCCGTGACCGATCGCGTCCGGATCGGGACGGCAAGGCAGAATGGGCCACTGTCAGCATTGGGGCACCACCGATTCGAGAGCGAGGGTCCATGCGGGTACTCCGCCGCGGCGACACGGGCCAGGCCGTTGCCGAGGTCCGCTCCACGCTCGTCGCGCTGGGTTTGGCCACCCCCGCCCAGCAGGCGGACGTCTTCGACGACCAACTGGAGCAAGCCGTCCGCGCGTTCCAGCAGCGCCGCGGCCTGATCACCGACGGCATCGTCGGTCCCGCGACCTACCGGGCCCTGCGCGACGCCACCTACTCCCTGGGCGGGCGGCCGCTGGCCTTCCTGGTCTCCGCCCCGCTCACCGGCGACGACGTGCTGACCCTGCAGGAGCGCCTGCTGGAGCTGGGCTACGACGCGGGCCGCTCCAACGGGGTCTTCGGCGCGCAGACCGAGGCCGCGCTGCGCAACTTCCAGCGCGACTACGGCCTGACCGTCGACGGCATCTGCGGGCCGCAGACCGTGCGCGCCCTGCGCCAGCTCTCCCCGCGCGCCCGCGGCGGCCGCCCGGTGCTGCTGCGCGAGCAGGAGCGGGTGCGCCGGGCCGGGCCGCGGCTGCGCGGCAAGCGCATCGTGATCGACCCCGGCCACGGCGGCGACGACCCCGGCCTGGCCATCGGCGGGGTGTGCGAGGCCGACCTGATGTGGGACCTGGCCACCCGGCTGGAGGGCAAGATGGTCGCCACCGGCATGGAGGCGCTGCTCTCCCGCGGCCCCGACCAGTGCCCGGACGAGGCCGACCGCGCCCACTTCGCCAACGACACCGGCGCCGACCTGGTGCTGTCGCTGCACACCGACGGCAACCGCTCCCCGCACGCCCAGGGCGTGGCCGCCTTCCACTTCGGCACCGGCAACGGCGCCACCTCCACCCTCGGCGAGGCGATGGCCGGGCTGATCCAGCGCGAGCTGGTGATGCGCACCGGCATGCGCAACTGCGGCAGCCACCCCAAGACCTGGGACCTGCTGCGGCTGACCCGCTGCCCCGCGGTGCGCATCGAGATCGGCTACCTGACCAACGAGGAGGACCGGCGCAGGCTCACCGAGCCCGCGTTCCGCGACGTCGTGGCCGAGGGCATCCTGGTCGCGGTCAAGCGGCTGTACCTGCTCGGGCAGAACGACCAGCCGACCGGCACGTTCACCTTCGCCGACGTGCTCGCCCACGAGCTGGCGAAGGCGGAGTAGCGCCTACCGCTGCATCGCCGGGGTGCCGACGGTGCTGATGGTGACCGTGCCCAGGAGGCGTTCGAGGGCGGCCTCGACGTCCTCCTTCCAGGTGATGGCCGAGCGCAGCTCCAGCCGCAGCCGGGGCCACCGCGGGTGCGGGCGGACGGTCTTGAACCCGACGCTGGTCAGGAACGCCGCGGGGACCACGCAGCTGTGGTCCTCGTCGGGGTCCATGTCGCCGAAGGCCTCGATGGCGCGCACGCCGCGGCGGGTCAGGTCCTTGGCCACCGACTGCACCAGCAGCCTGCCCAGGCCGCCCTTGCGGAACTCGGGGAGCACGTGGAACCCGGTCAGCACGACGGCGTCCGGGCTGATGGGGGAGGTGGGGAACGCCGAGGCGCGGGGGACGGCGTTGGGCGGGGCGTAGAGGACGAAGCCGACGGGGAGCTTGTCGCTGTAGACGATGCGGCCGCAGGAGCCCCACTCCAGCAGGACGCTGGAGACCCAGGCCTCCTTCTCCAGCTCCGTGGTGCCGAACTCCTCGGCCTGCTGCTTCAGGTGCGGCGCGAGCTCCCAGTACACGCAGGACCGGCACTGCTTAGGCAGATGCTCCAGGTTGTCCAGCGTGACGCCGACGATGCGTCGCGACACCCAACCTCCCCCGCCCGAGTTCTCCCTACCGAGACAGGATAGGGCGATGTGACCTGGGCCGGAACCGCGGACGCGATTATCCGGCCGACGTCACCCCTCCGGTTACACTCGGACGACGCGACCAGAGGAGCGCCAGTGAGCGGACCATCGACGCCGCGGGAGCAGCCGCCCGAGCGGAGCGGGGCGCGCAGCCTCGACCCGCACCTGAGCCGCTACGCCGCCCGCGCGGAGGGCATGACGGCATCCGAGGTGCGCGCGCTGTTCGCGGTGGCGAGCAGGCCCGAGGTGGTGTCGCTGGCAGGCGGCATGCCCAACCTGGCCGCGCTGCCGCTGGAGTCGCTGTCGCAGCAGATGGCGGCCATCATCGCCGAGGAGGGCATGACCGCCCTGCAGTACGGCTCCGCGCACGGCGTGCCGCTGCTGCGCGAGCAGATCTGCGAGGTCATGGCCCTGGAGGGCGTGCACGGGCACCCGGACGACCTGGTGGTGACCGTCGGCTCGCAGATGGCGCTGGACCTGGTCACCCGCATCTTCTGCGACCCGGGCGACGTGGTGCTGGCCGAGGGCCCGTCGTACGTGGGCGCGCTGGGCACCTTCGCCTCCTACCAGGCCGACGTCCGGCACGTCGCCATGGACGAGCAGGGGCTCATCCCGGCCGCGCTGGAGGAGGCCATCGCCGCGGTGGCGGCGGCGGGCAAGCGGGTCAAGTTCCTCTACACGATCCCCAACTTCCAGAACCCCGCAGGCGTGACCCTCGCGGTGCCGCGGCGCGCGGAGATCCTGGACATCTGCCTGCGCCACGGCGTGCTGGTCATCGAGGACAACCCGTACGGCCTGCTCGGCTTCGACGGTCAGATCTACCCGGCGCTGCGGTCGATGGACCGCGACAACGTGATCTACCTGGGCTCCTTCTCGAAAACGTTTGCGTCCGGTCTGCGCGTGGGCTGGGCGCTGGCCCCGCACGCGGTGCGGGAGAAGCTGGTGCTGGCCGCGGAGTCCGCCGCGCTGTGCCCGCCCACGCTGAACCAGCTCGTCGTGTCGCGCTACCTGGCCACCCACGACTGGAAGGGCCAGATCAAGTCGTTCCAGACGATGTACCGCGAGCGCCGGGACGCGCTGCTGGCGGGCTTGGAGCAGCACATGCCGCCGGGCTGCACGTGGACGCGCCCCGACGGCGGCTTCTTCGTCTGGCTGACCGTGCCCGAGGGCATCGACACCAAGGCCATGCAGCCGCGCGCGGTCACCGCCCGGGTGGCGTACGTGCCGGGCACCGGCTTCTACGCCGACGGCTTCGGCAGCAGGCAGATGCGCCTGTCGTTCTGCTACCCGCCGCCGGAGCGGATCACCGAGGGCGTCCGCAGGCTGGCCACCGTGCTGGCCGAGGAGCTGGAGCTGCTGCGCACCTTCGGCCCCGCCGGCCGCCGCACGCTGTCGGGTTCGCAGACCCCGTCGCCCGACACCCACTAGAGGGAGCTTCTCGTGTCCGACCGCTGGGTGACCGTCCTGGCCGGTGGGCTGTCGCACGAACGCGACGTGTCGCTGCGCTCGGGCAGGCGCGTGTCCGCGGCCCTGCGCTCGGCCGGGGTGATGGTGGAGGAGTGGGACGCCGACGCCGCCCTGCTGCCGCGCCTGCGCGAGCACCGCCCGGACGCGGTCGTCGTCGCGCTGCACGGCGGCGAGGGGGAGAACGGCTCCATCCAGACGATCCTGGAGCTGCTCGGCATCCCGTACGTGGGCACCGACGCCGACGCCTGCCGCCGCGCCTGGGACAAGCCCACCGCCAAGGCCGAACTGGCCCGCGCGGGCCTGCTGACCCCCGATTGGGTGGTCCTGCCGCACAGCACCTTCCGCGAACTCGGCGCCCAACCGGTCCTCGACGCGATGGTCGAGCGCCTCGGCCTGCCGATGATGCTCAAGCCCGACCAGGGCGGCTCCGCCCTCGGCGCCCAGGTCGTCCGCGACGCCGCCGACCTCCCCACCGCGATGGTCGGCTGCCTCGCCTACAGCGACACCGTCCTGGCCGAGCGCTACATCGAGGGCACCGAGGTCGCCATCACCGTCATCGACACCCCCGACGGCCCCCACGCCCTCCCCGCGGTCGAGATCACCGCCCACAACGGCGTCTACGACTACACGGCCCGCTACACCGCAGGCCTCACCGAATTCCACGCCCCAGCCCGCCTCCCGGCCACCACCGCCGCCAAGGTCGCCGACCTGGCCCTCTCCGCCCACCGCCTCCTCGGCCTGCGCGACATCTCCCGCACCGACGCCGTGATCGACCACCACGGCCAAGTGCACTTCCTAGAGGTCAACCTCTCCCCAGGCCTCACGGAAACCTCCCTGGTCCCCATGGCCGTAGAAGCCGCAGGCCGCTCCCTAGGCGAAATCTACGCAACCCTCGTCGACCGAGCCGTCACCCGCACCCAGAACCAGAACCTTTAATCAGCAGCGGCACAGGCACCAAGCAACGCGCCACCCCCCACACCAGGAACACGCCCACCACCGAACCGCAACGCGCCCCGCCAAGCCTGTCCGATGGGGTGGACTCGCATTCGCGGGGAGCGAAACGCCGCTAAACTCGCGAGGGCGTGAACGGGCTCCGCCCGCCTTCACCGCC
>NZ_JBSGHB010000005.1:0-278147 GCF_053604195.1 Actinokineospora sp. NPDC004072
TGAACGGGCTCCGCCCGCCTTCACCGCCTTCACGCCCAAGCGGCGTTTCGCTTAGGGGTCCCCGCGAATGCGAGTTCACCCCATCGGACCCACCCGCCAAGCCGCGTAACACCGGCCACAAGCCGCGCAGCCCCATCCACGCACCCCGCCCAGCGAAGACCCACCCGCCAATCCGCGCAGCCCGCTCAGCGCAATCCACCCACCGAAGACGCCGCCCAGCGAAGCCCGCCCCCAGACCTCACCGAACAGCAGCCACCGGCACCAACGCCACATCCCGCTCACTCACACAAGCCCGAACATACGTCTCCATCCGATACCGCCCATCCGGACTAGGCGTCAGCAGATTCGCCAGCAGCAACCGCTCCACCCCGTCCCCAGCCGCAGGCAACCCCACCAGATCGCAAAGCCCAAAGTAGACATTCCCCAACCGCGCCACAGACCGCAGAGCAGCCCGCTCAGTAGCGTCCAACCCGGACAGATGCGCCATCACGCTCGCCCGCAACGACAGATCCCCCACACTCAGGTGATCCAGCCGAGCGGCCTCATCCCGCAGCAGCGCAGCCAGATCCGACACCCGCCGGTACGGCCGGGCCACCAGCCACGACCCCGCGATCCGCAGCGCCAGCGGCAGCCGCCAGCAGGCCCGCGCGACCGCGACCGCCGCAGCGGGCTCGGCGGCCGCCCGGCCGTCGCCCAGCACCGACGCCAGCAGGTGCACCGCCGCCCGCTCGGACAGCGGGCCCAGCCGCACGGTCGCCGCCGCCTTGACGGTGACCAGCGGCCTGCGGGCGGCGACCAGGACCGCGCTGGTGGAGGAGCCGGTGAGCAGCGGGCGGACGTCGCCCTCGCCGTCGACGTCGTCGAGCACCACCAGGACGCGCCGGACGGCGAGTTCGGCGCGCAGGAGGGCGGCGCGCTCGTCGGTGGAGTCGGGGAGGGTGACGGTGCCCAGGGAGCGCAGGAGGCGGCCGAGGAGGGTCATGGTGCGCTGGGGGCCCGCGGGGACGCCGCGCAGGTCGACGTGCAGCTGGCCGTCGGGGAAGTGCCTGCGCAGCCGGTGGGCCACGCGGACGACCAGGGCGGTGCGGCCGGTGCCCGGGCCGCCGGTGACGACCGCCAGGCGGGCCACCGATGCCGGGGTGCGCTCGGTCAGCGCGCGGACGAGCTGCTCGGTGACCTCGGTGCGGCCGACCAGGTCGGGCACGTCGGCGGGCAGCTCGCAGCGCCCGCGCGGGGCGTCGGCGCCCGAGCGCGGGGTCGGGGCGGAGGGCTTGGCGGTGCGGCCGCCCTGGCGGGCCGCGCGCAGCAGGTCGGCGCAGGCCTGGTCGGCCAGGCCCAGGGCGGTGGCCAGCAGGCGGGCCGACTGCGGGTGCGGCTGGCGGGTGCGGCCGATCTCCAGGTTGCGGATCGCGCGCACGCTCAGGCCGGATGCCGCGGCCAGGTCCTCCTGGGTCATCCCCCTGGCGATGCGGTGCCCGCGCAGCACCGCCCCGAACGAGGTTTCCGGCGTGTCCACCGAGTGCAGCCGCATCATGACCGGTCCCGTCCTCCCGCAGTTCCGCCGAGTGCGCCCGGCCCGCCCCGCCCCCCTGGCGCGGGCCGACCGGGCCGTCTCCCACGGTCACCCATCGGTGGCCCCCCGCGCATGGGGGAACGGCCCCCACATTCGGCACGTTCGGAAACTGCCGGTGGGGATGCCTGGTCGCGAGCACCGCTCATGAGGTGTGGTGGCGGTGAGGAGGTGCCGCATGACCGCCGACCGCGACCGTCGCCGCTGGTGGGCGGCCGCGACCGCACTGGGGATGGCCGAACCGCGACCGGAAGGGGAACCGACCACGAGCTGATCGACGCCTCCGCGCCCGGGCAGCCACGGCGGCCCGGGAATTTCGGCTGTCACGAGAAATTCGGGCCTTGTGGCCATTCCCTGCGCGGCTGATCCGTGTCATGGTCGGTCGCCGTGAGCGAGTCCTCGATTTCCGCCCCACCCGTCTGGTGGTCGGCAGCCGACCCCGCTCACCGTTCGTCACCCGAATGGGTGCAATTCACCGAATCGGCCCTGACGCAGGGCATCTGCGTCACCCACACGGCGGACGACGACCCGTGTGCCCCATTTGGTCGCGTGCTCGCCCCGTTCACCGCCGCGACCCTCGACCGCTTGCGCGGCGCCGATGTTCCCGGCGTCGATATGCCGCGGGTTCTCGCCGACACGGCCATCGACTTGACGCGCAGGTTGGGCGCTATATCTGCACGGACATTCGTGTATGAAATGCATTCAGCGCTGCCCGCTCTGCGCGGTCGGGACCGATTCGCCGAATTCCTCGGCGGCGTCGATCTGCGGGCGCTGCTGACCCGCTACCCGGTGCTGGCGCGCGTGCTCGCGCAGACGTGCCTGCGGACCGCCGCCGCGACCGCCGAGCTGCTCGACCGCTTCGGCCGTGACCGCGCCGTGATCCTGGACCTCGTCGGCGGCGACCCCGGCCCGCTGGTGCGGGTGCGGGCCGGTGCGGGGGACCGCCACCGCGGCGGGCGGTCGGTGACGCTGCTGGAGTTCGCCGACGGGCGCGGGGTCGTCTACCAGCCCCGGCCGGTCGAGCTGCACGCCCGCTTCGGCGAGCTGGTGGGTTGGCTGGACCGGCACGTCCGGCTGGACCTGCGGACCGCGGCGTGCGCGGCCCGGCCGGGGTACGGCTGGGTCGAGCGCATCGACCACGCGCCGTGCCGCTCGGCGGGCGAGGTGGAGCTGTTCTACCGGCGCCAGGGGGCGCTGCTGGCCCTGCTGTACGCCCTCGACGCCACCGACATCCACCACGAGAACCTGATCGCCGCGGGCGGTCACCCGGTGCTGGTCGACGTCGAGACGCTGTTCCACCCGGCGTTCCCCGCGCCGTCGGCCACCGGCCCGGACCCAGCCGAGGCCGCCTTGGCCGCGTCCGCGGCGCGCACCGCGCTGCTGCCGATCCAGGCGTACGGCGAGGGCGGGGTGCTGGACGTGTCCGGGCTGGGGGCGGCGGGCGGGGAGTACCCGGTGTCGGTGTCGCGGTGGGTGGACGCGGGGACCGAGCGGATGCGGCTGGAGCGGGTGCGGGTGCCGTTCGTCTGCGGCGACCACCGGCCGGTGCTCGACGGCCACCCGGCCGACCCGGGCGCGCACCTCCCGGCCCTGCTGGACGGCTTCCGCTCGGCGTACGCGGCGATCAGCGGCAGGCGCGCGGAGTTCGGCGGCCTGCTGGCCCGCTGCGCCGACGCGGAGACGCGGGTGGTGCTGCGGCACACCCACCGCTACGCCGACCTGCTCATCGACTCCACCCACCCGGACCTCCTGCGCTCCCACGCCGATCGGGACCGGCTGTTCAACCTCCTGCGGGCGGAGCCGGTGGGAGTGCCGGACGCGGTCGAGCACGAGGTGGCGCAACTGTGGGCAGGCGACGTGCCCACCTTCCACTCCCGCCCCGCCAGCAGGCACATCTGGACCGGCGACGGCACCTGCCTCCCCCACCACCTCCCCCGCACCGGCCTACGCGCCGCGACCGACAAGCTCGCCAGAATGGGCGTGGTCGACCGACGCGCCCAGGAGTGGATCATCAAGGCCGCCTTTGCGACGCGGGGGGCGAACGTCAGCCACACCTACGTCCCCGCCGCTGGTGACCAGAGCCGCCTCCGCCCGGAGGCCGCGGGGGCGAGTGGCGGGGACGGAGATCGAGGTGCCGTCCGTTCCCAGGACGGGGCCGCGAGTGGCGGGGACGGAGGCCGGGGTGCCGTCCGTTCGGAGGCTGAGGCCGCGAGTGGCGGGGACGGGAGCCGGGTTGCCGTCCGTCCGGAAGCCGCGACCGCGAGCGGCGCGCACGGAGACCGGAGCGGCTTCCGCTCGGAGGACCCGGCCGAGAGCGGCGGGGACGGAGGCCGGGGCCGCTTCCGTTCCGAGGCCGGGGCCGCGAGCGGCGCGCGCGGAGACCGGAGCCGCTTTCGCCCGGAGGAGCCAGCCACGAGCGGCGGGCGCGGAGATCGGGGTGCCGTCCGTTCGGGGGCTGGGGCCGCGAGCGGTGCGCACGGGGACCGGAGCGGCTTCCGCTCGGAGGTCCCGGCTGCGAGTGGCGGGTGCGAGGGCCGGGGTCGCTTCCGTCCGGAGGCTGCGCTGGACGCGGCGGTGCAGATTGCCGAGGACATCGCGGGTCGGGCGGTGCGGGGTCGCGGGCGGGTCAATTGGCTGGGGGTGGAGCCGGTGGACGACCGCTTCTGGTCCCTGCTGCCGATGGGCGCGGGCCTCCTCCACGGCTACACCGGCGTAGCCCTCTTCCTCGACCAGGTGGGCCGCATCGCCGACCGCCCCGACTTCCGAGCCCTGGCAGCCGACGCGATCACCCCCGTCGAGGCCCTCCTCAACCGCCTCACCGCAGACCCCGGCCTGACCCGCATGGCAGGCGGCGGGATGGCAGGCATCGCAGGCATCGCCTACGCCCTCGCCCACCTGGGCCACCCCGACCTCGCGGCGACCACCCTCCCCCTCCTCGCCACCACCGACTCCTCCTCGATCCACGACGGCATGGCGGGCGCCCTCCTGGCATGCGTGTCCATCGGCACCCCAGAGGCCCAAGCCCTCGCATCCACCCTCGCCGACCGCCTGGCTGCGCTGGTCCGGAGCGCGCTGGGAGATGGTGCCAGCGACCAGGACACCGGCGACGGGCAAAGCGCGCTAGACGGGGTCCGAGTCCCCCGGGCACGCCGTGGAGGCTCCGAGAGCCGGTCGGTCGCAGCTGGCAGCGGGCGTGGCGCCGGGGTCTCCGGAGGTGCGGGGGATCGCCCTGGAGGTGCGGTAGGTGGCGCTGGAGGCGCCGGGGGTGCGGTCGGTGGCGCTGGGGGTGCGGTTGGTGGCGGTGGAAGTGCCGGGGCTGGGGGGAGCGTCAGCGGTGCGGGCGTTGCTGGGGTCCGCCGTTCTGGGGTGGTGGGGGCTGGCGGGGCATGCGGTGCTCGGGTTGCTGGGGTGGCGGGGCTTGGTGGGGCGGGGTTCCTGCATGGGGCGGCTGGGGTGGGGCATGCGTTGGTGGTGGCTGGGCGGGAAGAGGGGGTGTGGGCCCTGGATGCCGCGGTCGCCGCTGGGGTGGGGGATGCCGGCTGGTGTGCTGGGTGGGCGGGGATCGCCTTGGCCTGTGCGCATGCTGGTCGGGGTGTTGGGTTTGACGCGCCGGGGGGTTCGGCTGATGCGTCTCTCTGTCACGGCGAGATCGGTGTGCTCACCGCCGTCGCCGCCTACGCCGGGCCGGGCGATCCCCGGCTCGACGCGCTGACCCCACCGGGTCGGCGTGGTGGCGCCCCGTCGGGGATCGCCACACCCGGTCTGCTGGTCGGCTCGGCGGGCATCGGGCACGGGCTGCTGCACCTGGCGTTCCCCGACCAGGTGCCGCCCGTCCTGCTGTTCGCCGCGCCCATGCAGGCTCTCCACCCGCTAAGGAAGGATGACCACAGATGGACCTCGACCACCTGACCGCCGCCGCCACCGACCCGAAGGCCGCGATCGGCGGCGACCCGTTCGCCACCGCCACCGCCTCGGTCCCGGGCGCCCGCGCCCGCGTCCTGGCAGGCCAGACCGCCCCCACCCAGGGCGGCCTGCAGTACGGCTGGGCCTGGACCACCATCTCCGTCCCGAACGCCTGACCCCGGCAGGCCGCCCCGTCCCCCAGCGGGGCGGCCTCACCCGCGCGGTCAGGCTCAACCCGGCTGTCGCCACTCGCCCCGTCGGGCGGGCTCACCCGCGCGGTCGGGCTCGATCCGGCTGTTGTCGCTCGGCTCGTCGGGCGGGTTCACCCGCGCCCAGCGCGATCCGCCGCCCGCGAGCGGAGGCTGCCGGTCAGCGCCACTCGCGGTCCGGGCGCCAGGCGTCGTCTGCTGGTCGTCCAGCCGGAGGCACTCAGCCCTCCTTGTCGATGCGGGTGATCTGGTCCTCGGTGAGGGTGAGGGTTGTTGCCTGCATGTTCTCCCGCAGGTGCGCCGCCGACGTGGTGCCGGGGATTGGGCGGATCACGGGGGAGTGGGCCAGCAGCCAGGCCAGTGCCACCGCCGCCGGGGACGCGCCCAACTCCGCAGCGACGGCGTTCACCCCCGCATGCCCGCGCGCGATCGGGCGCCAAGGGACGAAAGCGATCCCCTCCGCCGTGCAGTACGACAGGACGTCCTCCCACGTCCGGTCGTCCGCGCTGTACTTGTTCTGCACCGCATCGATCTCCGTGATCCCGCGAGCCTCCACCAAAGTCGGCACATCCACTTCGGACAGACCGACCGCACCCACCTTCCCCTCCGACCGCAGCTCCGCCAGGACGCCGACCTGGTCCGCCAGCGGGACAGCCGGGTCGATGCGGTGGAGGTAGAACAGGTCGAGGCGGTCGACGCGGAGGCGGCGGAGGCTGAGTTCGGCTTGTTGGCGGAGGTATTCCGGGCGGCCCAGGGGGAGCCAGCGGCCGGGGGCGGGGCGGCACTGGCCTGCCTTCGTCGCCACCCGGATGCCGCGGTACGGGTGCAGGGCCTCGGCGATCAGCTCCTCGTTCGCCCCCAGGCCGTACGCATCCGCCGTGTCCACCTCGTCGACGCCCAGCTCCGCCGCGAGGCGCAGCAGGGAGATCGCCGCCTGGCGGTCCACCGGCGGACCCCAGCCGCCGTCGGTCAGGTGGAGCGCGCCGAATCCCAGTCGTGAAGTCATGGGACCAGCCTCGGCCCGATCGACCGGAACCACCACGGATTTAGTCACAGCTAAACTCACCGCCGTGCTCCGGCTGACCTTCACCGCCCGGGACGTGGCCAGGACCCGGTTCGCGATCTCCCCGCTCTGGGAGGTGGTCGCCAGCGTCCGGGCGCTGCGCAGGCCGGACGTGCACACCGCGCACCGGCCGTGGGCGCGCGCCGTCGCGCCCCGGCTGGCGGGGCTGGACTGGGGCCTGCTCGCCGCGCTCGTCCCCGACCGCCGCATCCCCGGGTTCGTCGCGCCGCCGCCCGCCATCCCGGTGCCCGACCTGGCCGTCGAGCTGGCCGGGCTGCGGGCCACCCCGCCCGACGACGTGCGCGCGGGCCTGCCCGACGACCCCGCCCTGCGCCCCCTCCGCGACGACCCGCCCGCGGGCCTGGACCTGCTCTGCGCCCAGATCCAGGCGTACTTCGACACCGCGCTCGCCCCCTACTGGCCCCGCATCCGCACCCTCGTCGAAGGCGACGTCCTGCGCCGGGCGCGGCTGCTGGCCGAAGGCGGCGCGCAAGCGCTCCTCAACGACATCGACCCCGCCGTGCGCTGGTCCGACGACGAGCTGTCCGTGGCCCACAAGCACGTCGCGGGCGCCCCGCGGCTGCGCGGGCGCGGCCTGCTGCTGGTCCCCTCGGTCTTCGTCTGGCCGCGCGTGTTCACCCTCGTCGCCCCGCCCTGGCAGCCGACCCTGCGCTACCCGCCGCGCGGCGTGGCGACCCTGTGGGAGCACCGCGACCGCCCGGCGGGCGCGCTCGACGCCGTGCTCGGCCGCTCCCGCGCCCGCATCCTGTCCGAACTGGACATCCCGCTGTCCACAACGGACCTCAAGGCCAGGACCGGGCTCACCGCGGGCGCGGTCTCCCAGCACCTGTCCGCCCTGCGCGCCGCGGGGCTCGTCCGCGGCCACCGCACGGGCCGGTACGTGCTCTACGCGCGCACCGAGGCCGCCGAGGCCCTGCTCGCCGCCCCGCTCAGCTGACCCGCGCCACCCGGTCCAGCCACCACCGCGTGCGCTCCTCGTCGGCGGGCCAGTCGACCACCGGCTCCGGGGCCCGCCGCAGCACCGGCACGACGCCGCCGACCGGGTGCAGCGGCTCGGCGGCGACATCCCCGGCCAGCAGGGCCAGCGTGCCCACCCCGCAGGCGAACTCCAGCGACGGCAGCGCCCCCGCCAGCGCGATCTCCGCCGCCAGCCCCACGCTCGTCTCCACCGCAGAGGACACCACGCACGGCAGCCCGCACGCCTCGGCCACCGCCAGGGCCCGCCGCACCCCGCCCAGCGGCGCGCACTTGAGCACCGCCACGTCGGCCGCCCCCGCGACCGCCACCCGCAGCGGGTCCTCCGCGCGCCGGATCGACTCGTCGGCGGCGATGCGCACCTCGACCCGCCGCCGGACCGCGGCCAGCTCCTCGACCGCCGCGCACGGCTGCTCGACGTACTCCAGCCCGCCCGCGGCCCGGTCCAGCTCCCGGATGCGGCGCACCGCGGTGTCGACGTCCCACGCGCCGTTGGCGTCCACCCGCACCCGCGCCACCGCGTCGGCCACGGCCTCGACCCTGGCGATGTCCTCGGCCGCCGAGCCGGGGTGGTCGGCCACCTTCACCTTCGCCGTCCCGCACCCGGAGGCCAGCGCCATCGCGTGCGCGCGCTCGGGCGGCACCGCGGGGATGATGCAGTTCACCGGGACGGTCTCGCGCACCGGTTCCGGCCAGCCGACCTCGGCGGCCTCCACCGCCGCCGCCCACCACGGCGCGGCCTCGGCGTCGCCGTACTCGGGGAACGGGCAGAACTCGCCCCACCCGGCCTGCCCGGGCAGCAGCACGCCCTCGCGCACGTCGATCCGCCGGAACCGGGTGCGCAGCGGGATCGAGTAGACCTTCACGCGGGCGACGCTATCACCTGTACATTTGTACTAGTACATCTGTCCAAGAAAAGGGGAGCGATGGCCTTCGTCCTGCTCGGCCTGGCGATCGCGTTCGAGGTCGTCGCCACGAGCCTGCTCAAGTCGACCGAGGGCTTCACCCGGCTGTGGCCGACGGTGGCGTGCCTGTCCGCCTACGCCGTCGCCTTCTTCGCCCTGGCGCTGGGCATCCAGCGCGGCCTCCAGGTCGGCGTCGCCTACGCGATCTGGTCCGGCCTCGGCACCACGCTCATCGTCATCATCGGCGCGCTGTTCTTCCACGAGCCGCTGACCGCGGTGAAGCTCCTGGGCATCGCGCTGGTCGTCTCCGGGGTGGTCGTGCTGAACCTGAGCGGGGCGCACTGATGGCGCGCGACCCCGCGGGCAGACGCCTGCGCATCCTGGAGGCCGCCTGCGCGCTCATCGCCGAGGCGGGGGTGGGCGCGCTGACCCACCGGCGGGTCGCCGCCCGCGCCGGGGTCCCGGTCGGTGCGACCACCTACTACTTCACCACCCTCGACGAGCTGGCCACGGCCGCCATCGCGCACGCGCGCGAGCTGGCCGCAGGCGAGCTGAAGGCGTGGCAGGCCGCGCTGGCGGCGGCGCCGGACGTGCCCGCCGCCGTGGCCGAGCTGACCGCCGACTACCTCGCCGACCACCGGCCGTGGAGCGTGGTGGAGCACCAGCTGTACGCCGCCGCGGCGCACCGGCCCGAGCTGCGGCCGCTGGCCAGGGCGTGGAGCGAGGGGACCGTCGCGGCGCTCGCCCCGCGCATCGGCCCGGACGCCGCGCGCGCCGTCGCGGTCTTCCTCGACGGCGTGGTGCTCGACGCCCTCGTCCGCGGCGCCCCGGCCGACCGCGACCTCATCGCCCGGGCGGTCTCGGCGCTGCTGGCCATCAGCCCGACTTCCGCTCCAGCAGGGCGGTGAGCGTTCCGTCGGCGCCCAGCGCGCGATCGCACAGCGCGGCCAGCGCCGGGTTGGGCCGGGCCCGCCCGTTCTCCACTTTGCTCAGGTAGCCCTTGGTGAAGTAGACGGCCGCCCCCAGGGAGGCCAGCGACATGCCTTTGGACTGGCGCAGCCTGCGCAGTTCGGTTCCGAATTCCATCAGCTGTCCCCTTGTCGTCGTCGAAATGAATGCCCCGGTCGCCGGATGCGCGATCCGGCGACCGGGGGCGGTGGTGGGGTCGGCCATTTCAGCCCAGCAGGACGTTGATCAGGCCGGTCAGGACGAGAATGATGTGGGTGTGCATGGTGGTCCGCTCCTGTCGAGGCAGTGGACCGCGCCGAACGCCCTCTGGTCGGCGGGCAGCTCGGCGCCGCTGTCCCCGCTTGCCCGGTAGCCGGCCACCAGCCCCGCCGTGAAGCCGATGAGCAGCATCAGCAACCCCAGGCGCAGGGCGGACGATAGCGAGAGCAGAACTGTCACCGAAACCCCCGTTGACTGATCGATTCGATTCGCCGCGAGTCCTTCTTGTGGTGTTCTGCCGGAGGAATTCCGACACCCCAAGAATCGCGCGGACGAGAACGGATCGGCAGATGTTTCCCGTCGCCATTGAATGCGGAAACGGGGAAACGGGTGCTGAGCTGCCCGGATGCGGAAACACCGCCGCAGCCGACGGCGATACAATCTCCGGCACCGGTTCGAGAGGTGGGCGATGGACGCTGGAATCGCGGGACTGATCGACGACCTCAAGGCGGTGCGCCGCGGATACGGGGTGCACGCGCCGGATCTGGCGACGCGGGTCG
This sequence comes from Actinokineospora sp. NPDC004072, assembly GCF_053604195.1. Taxonomy (NCBI): domain Bacteria; kingdom Bacillati; phylum Actinomycetota; class Actinomycetes; order Pseudonocardiales; family Pseudonocardiaceae; genus Actinokineospora; species Actinokineospora sp. NPDC004072. The sequence continues at coordinate 10,374 of NZ_JBSGHB010000005.1, forward strand.
GCCCCGCGCTGGCCCGGGTCTGCGCCGTGGCCGACGGCGACGCGCCGGGTCTGCGCAGGCACAAGGTGATCAGCACGCTCACCGAGCTGACCGACCGGCTGCCGGACTCGCCGCGGGCCATCGGGCGCATCGCGTTCGGGTTGGACGGTGGCGGCCATGAGCGCTACACCGACCGGGTCTCGCGGATCGCGGGCATGATCGACCGCGACACGCGCACCGCCCAGCGGCGGGTGGACGACGTCATCGCCCAGATCGCCGAGACCGCGGCCTCGGCCATCCCGCGCCAGGTCCGCCGCGACGACCCGGGGTGGCACACCGACTCGGTGAAGGTCGTGGTCGCCCTGCACCTGCCGGTCGTCGAGGTGATCGAGACGAGGCGGGTGGTCAGCCACCGGGCCGGGCTGTCCGAAGTGGACCACTCGGTGTCGGTGGCCAGGGCGCCGGGGGCCGCGGGCCCGCCGTCGCTGGCCGACCTCGGCGTCGACCTGCTGTACGGGGGCGTGCTGCACTCGCCGGAGCTGATCACCGCCAGCCGGGTCCGGCTGCGCCTGCGCCTGCCCCAGCCGCTGGCCTCCGGCGAGGGGCACGAGTTCTCGTTCCGCATCCGACTTCCTCAGGGACTAGCGCCGTTCTACGTGTGCACCCCGCTGGCCCCCTGCGACCGCTTCGAGCTGACCGTGGGGTTCGGCGCGGGGCGGGCTCCGGAGCGGATCTGGCTGATCGAGGACGAGTTCGCCCTGGACGCGGCCGAGGACGTGCCCGGCAGGCCGCAGGTGGCCGCGGACGCGGCGGGCCAGGCCCGGGCGGTGTTCACCAACCTCGCCCCGCAGCGCTCCTACGGCTTGGGCTGGGCGCCTCACGGCACCACCACCTGAGCGGCTGCGGGCGTGCCTGCGGCGGTGGGGGCGGCCTGCACGGCGGCGGGCGCGGGGGCCCACAGCCCCAGCGCGGCCACGGCGACCAGCACCCCGGTGATCCGCCCGCGGCGCAGGCCGCGCGGGTCGACCGGCTGCGGCGGCTCGGGCAGCAGCGGCCCGGCGGGCAGCCCGGCCAGCCCGCCGCCGATGGCGTCCAGCCGCGCGGCGGCCTCGGCGGCGGTGGGTCTTCGCCGCGGGCTCTTCGCCAGCAGCGCGGCGATGACCGCCCACAGGTCGTCGGGCACCCGGTCGGGCCGCGAGGGCAGCAGGTGGGCCAGCTCGGCGGTGCCGCGCCCGGCCAGCGGGGGCACGCCGCAGCACAGCTCGTAGAGCACGACGCCGAGCGCGTAGAGGTCGGCCGGGGTGCCCACCGGCGCGTGCAGCGCGATCTCGGGGGCGGTGTACTGCGGGGAGTTCAGCAGCACGGCGTCGGGCCCGTCGGCGGCCAGCAGCAGCGGCACGACGCAGTGCCCGGTCAGCCGCACGCGCTCGCCGTCGACCAGCACGTTCTCGGGTTTGACCGCTAAGTGCGCCAAGCGCCTGCGGTGCAGCGCGGCCAGCGCGCCCGCGATGCGCGCCCCGGTGGCGGCGACCTGCGCGGGCGGCAGCGGCCCGGCCGCCGCCAGCCGCCCGCGCAGGGACTCCCCAGCGGCCAGGTCCATGACCACCCCGGCGACGTCACCGTCGCAGAAGCTGTCCCAGACGGCGACTAAGTCATCGCCGCCGAGGCCGTGGACCCGGCCGACCATTTCCCGCAGGCGCGGTCCGGTGCCCGGCCGGGCGGCCAGGTCGCGGCGCAGGAGCTTCACCGCGACCTCGGCGGGCACGCCGTCGCCGCGGACCGCGCCGACGACCTCTCCCATCGGCCCCACGCCCAACCGCCCGGTCACCCGGTACCGGTCCTGCCACCGCATGCTGGTGCCCCGCTTCCCAGCGCCCGCTGCGCTGGGTCAAGCACATCCCGCGGGACCGGGTGCGGGGAACGTCAGCGGGTGGACAGAAACGTGACAGTCCGGGCGGCTACGCCTTGAGCTTGGCCAACCGCTGCGGGGTCGGCCAGCGCACGTCGGTCACCCAGCCCGCCTTCTCCAGCAGCCAGATCAGCCGGGCGGAGATGTCCACCTCGAACCGGCGGACGCCGTGGCGGGCGCAGGTCGGGTCGGCGTGGTGCAGGTTGTGCCACGCCTCGCCCATCGACAGCACCGCCAGCGGCCAGAAGTTGGTGGCCTTGTCCCGGGACTTGAACGGGCGCTCGCCGACCATGTGGCAGATCGAGTTCACCGACCACGTGACGTGGTGCAGGAAGGAGACGCGGACCAGGCCCGCCCAGAAGAACGCGGTCACCGCGCCCCACAGCGACCAGGTGATCAGCCCGCCGAGCACGGCCGGGGCCAGCAGGGTCACCGCCGTCCACAGCCCGAACTGCCGGTGCACGCGCCGGATGTCGGGGTCGGCGAGCAGGTCGGGGGCGAAGCGCTCGGTGTTGGTGAGGTCGCGGTCGAAGACCCAGCCCATGTGCGCGTGCCAGAACCCGCGCACCAGCGCGGCGGGGGAGGTGCCGAAGGCCCACGGCGAGTGCGGGTCGCCCGCCCGGTCGGCGAAGGCGTGGTGGCGGCGGTGGTCGGCGACCCAGTGCATGATCGGCCCCTGCAGGGCCATGCTGCCCACGATCGCCAGGCCGACCCGCACCGCGCGCGGGGCCTTGAAGGCGCCGTGGGTGAAGTACCGGTGGAAGCCGACGGTGACGCCCAGGCAGGTGACGGTGTAGAAGAAGGCGGCCAGGCCGACGTCCACCCAGCCCAGCCCCCAGCCCCACGCGAACGGCACGGCGGCGACCAGGGCCAGGAACGGGACCAGGATGAACAGGTAGGTGCCCACCTGCGGCCAGGTGCCCCGCGGCGCGCCGAGGATCGGTTTGGGACCGGTGCGGGCGGACCCGTCATCGGCGACGGACAACGACATGGGGCGGCTCCCTGGGACTGCGGCGTCGAAACCGGGCAGAACGGGGGCAAGCAAACCAGCCCCCGCCCCCGGCTCCAACCCCCGCCCCGAGCGGCGGGCCCCGCTTCCCGGGTCGCGGGCCGCCCGCGGTGACGCAGAGCACACGGGGGGCTCAGACCGACTCGCGCTCCACCAGCTCGGTGGGCAGGACCACCGGGTCGCCCGGGGCCCTGCCGCCGATCTGCAGCAGGAGCAGCTCGGTCATCGTCCGCGCCTGGTCGACGACCGGCTGGCGGACGGTGGTGAGCGCGGGCTCGGTGAGCTGGGCCAGCTCGATGTCGTCGTAGCCGACCAGGGCGACGTCCTCGGGCACGCGGCGGCCTGCCGCGCGCAGGGCGCGCAGCGCGCCGATGGCCATCATGTCGTTGGCGGCGAAGACGGCGTCCGGGTCGCGGGCGAGCAGGGCCGCCATCGCGGCCTCGCCCGAGGCGCGGGTGAAGTCGCCGAAGGCCACCGGCCCCGCCTCCCGGCCCGCCCTGGCCAGCGCGCGGTGGTAGCCGGTGAGGCGGTCGGCGGCCGCGGTCATGTCCGGCGGGCCCGCGATGTGGGCGATCCGCTCGCGCCCGGCGGCGATCAGCCGGTCGGTGGCCAGCTGGGCCCCGCCGACGTTGTCGGTGTCGACGTAGACCAGGCCCGGGATCGGCCGCTCCGGGCGCCCGCCCACGACCACCGGGACCCCCGAGCGCACGAGCTGCTGCGGCAGCGGGTCGTCGGCGTGCATCGAGGCCAGCAGCACCCCGTCGACGTGGCCGCTGCGCACGTACTCCCCGACCCGCTGGTGCTCGGCGTCGTTCTGGGCGTTGACCAGCACCAGCTGCACGCCGGTGCCGACCAGCGCCTGGCTGGTGGCGATGATCACCGCGGAGAGGTAGGGGTCGGCCAGCACGGTGGCGTCGGCCTCGCGCAGCACCAGCGCCACCGAGTCGGTGCGGCGGGAGGCGAGGCTGCGGGCCGCGCGGTTGGGCACGTAGCCCAGCCGCGCGATGGTGCCCTCGACCAGATCCCGGGCCTGCGGGGACACCCGCGGCGACCCGTTGATCACCCGCGAGACCGTCGCCCTGGACACCCCCGCCGCGGCGGCGACGGTGTCCAGGGTGGGCTGCCGCTCGTTCATGTGCCGTTCGCTTCGATCACCTCGCGGTACCAGTGGGCGCTGTCCTTCCAGACCCGCCGCTGGGTCGCGTAGTCCACGTGCACGATACCGAAGCGCTTGGCATAGCCGTAGGACCACTCGAAGTTGTCCATCAGCGACCAGACGAAGTAGCCGCGCACGTCCGCACCGGCCGCGATCGCGTCGCCCACCGCGGTGATGTGGGCGCGCAGGTACTCCACCCGGGACGGATCGGCCACCGCCCCGCCCACCACCTCGTCCGGGAACGCCGCGCCGTTCTCGGTCACCAGCAGCGGCATGCCGCACTCGCGGTGCAGGCGCACCAGCAGGCCGGTCAGCCCGGCCGGGTCGATGCCCCAGCCCATGTCCGTCGTCGGCCCGGTGACCGGGGCGAAGCGCACGTGCTCGCTGCCCGGCCACGGCGAGGGCGTCACCGGGTCCCCGAACCCCTCGACCACCGACGTGGCGTAGTAGTTGACGCCCAGCGCGTCGATGGGCGCGCCGATGGCGGCCTCGTCGCCCGCCTCGACGAAGGACCAGTCGGTCACCGATGCGGTGTCGCGCACCAGGTCCTCGGGGTAGCCGCGGCCGAGCAGCGGGTCAAGGAAGATCCGGTTGCCCACCGCGTCGATGCGCCGCGCGGCCTCCTCGGCCGCGGGGGAGGCGGCCGAGACGGCGTGCGGGTTCAGCGCGATCGACACGGTGGCGTCGGCGGGCAGCGCCGCCCGCAGCGCCTGCACGCCCCAGCCGTGGGCCAGCATCAGGTGGTGGGCCGCCGCCAGCGCCGCGGCCCCGTCGGTGCGGCCGGGGGCGTGCAGACCGCTGCCGTAGCCCAGGAACGCCGAGCACCACGGCTCGTTGAGCGTCGTCCACAGCCGCACCCGGTCGCCCAGCCGCTCGGCCGCGGTCGCGGCGTAGTCGGCGAACCGGGCGGCGGTGTCCCGCGCGGTCCACCCGCCCGCGTCCTCCAGCTCCTGCGGCAGGTCCCAGTGGTACAGCGTCAGCACCGGCGTGATCCGGTGGTCGAGCAGCTCGTCGACCAGCTCGTCGTAGAAGCCCAGCCCGCCCGCCAGGAACCGCGGCCAGGACACCGAGAACCGGTAGGCCCGCAGCCCGATCTCGGCCATCAGCGCCACATCCGAGCGGAACAGCCGAACGTGGTCGGCGGCGACATCCCCGGTGTCGCCGTTGTCCACCTTGCCCGGGGTGCGCGCGAATGTGTCCCAGATGGACGGTCCGCGGCTGGCGGCGGCGCCCTCGATCTGGTAGGCCGCCGTGGCCGCGCCCCACAGGAACCCGTCGGGAAACCTCATCCCTTCACCGCTCCCTGCATGATCCCTCCGATGATCTGGCGCCCGAGCAGCAGGAACACGATCACCATCGGGAAGGTGGCGATCACCGTGCCCGCGAGCACCAGCGAGTAGTCGACCTCGATGCCGCCCGCGGTGTTGGCGATGGCCACCTGCACCGTCGGGTTCTGCGTGTTCAGCAGGATCAGCGGCCAGAACAGGTCGTTCCAGTAGGTGATGAACGTCAGCAGCCCCAGCACCGCGGCCCCCGGCCGGGCCAGCGGGAGCACGACGTTCCAGTAGATCCGCCACGTGCTGGCCCCGTCGAGCCTGCCCGCCTCCAGCAGCTCCGGGGACACCGCGCCCGACAGGTACTGGCGCATGAAGAACACCCCGAACGCGGTCACCAGCGCGGGCACGATGACCCCGCGCAGGTCGTTGGCCCAGCCGAACCACTGGGTGACCATGATGTAGAGCGGGATGACCGCCAACTGGGTGGGCACCAGCATGGTCGCCACCACCACGCCGAACAGCGCGTCGCGGCCGCGGAAGCGCAGCTTGGCGAAGGCGAACCCGGCCAGCGTGGAGGTCAGCACCACCGACACCGTGATCGTGCCTGCGACGATGGTGGAGTTCAGCAGCGCCAGGCCGAAGTTGCCCTGCTCGTAGGCGGCGGCGATGTTGTCCCACAGGTTCCCGCCGGGCACCAGCGGCGGCGGGTAGCTGCCCACCAACCGCTGCTCCCGCGAGGAGACCACGATGGACCAGTACAGGGGGAACACCGAGACCAGCACGATCCCGATCAGCAGCGCGTAGGTCGGCCAGCGCGCGCCCGATGCCTTCATGCCCACCTCACTCCGACGACCGGATGCGCCGGACGATGACGAAGTTGACCAGCACGATCACCACCGTGATCACGAACAGCGCCCACGCGATCGCCGCGCCGTAGCCGTAGCGGCCGTTGGTCCAGAACTGCTGGTACAGGTACAGCACCACGGTCTGGAACTGCCGGTCCGCGCCGCCGTTGTGGTTGCGCGTGGTGTCGAACAGGAACGGCTCGGCGAACAGCTGCAGCGCCCCCACCGTGGACACGATCACCGTGAAGATGATCGTCGGCCGCAGGCTGGGGACGGTGATCGACCAGAACTGCCGCCACCGGCTCGCCCCGTCGATGGCCGCCGACTCGTACAGCTCGTACGGGATGGTCTGCATCGCCGCCAGGTAGATCAGCGCGTTGTAGCCGGTCCAGTGCCAGGTCACCATGACCGACACCGCGAACCAGCTCGCCGCCGTGCTCGCCCGCCAGTCGACCGGGGCGTCGGTGAACGGCGAGAGCAGCCAGTTCAGCAGGCCGAAGTCGCGGGCGAAGATCTGGTTGAAGATCAGCGCCACGGCGGCGACCGAGGTCACGTACGGCACCAGCACGCCCATGCGCAGCGCCAGCCGCCCGCGCAGCTTGTAGTTGAGCAGGTGCGCGATGCCCAGGGCCAGCAGCAGTTGCGGCACGGTGGCGAACACCCCGATGCCCAGGGTGTTCCCCAGGGCGTTCCAGAAGTTCTCGTCGCCGAGCAGGTCGCCGTAGTTGCCCAGGCCCACCGAGACGTCCTCGCTGCCCGGCCGCCGGGTGTTCCACGCGGTGGTGGAGATCAGCGCGGTGTAGGCCAGCGGCAGCGCGCCGAAGACCCCGAACAGCAGGAAGAACGGCGCGACGTAGAGGTAGGGCGAGCCCTTGACGTCCCAGCGGTGCAGCCGGGAGCGCCAGGTCGGGGGCGCGGGCCGCCGCCGGTCGGTCGGCGGCGGCTCGCGCAGCGCGGTCCCGCTCATCCGGTCCCGGCCGCTGCCTCGATGTCGGCCAGCGCCTTCTCCCACGCCTGCGCCGGGTCGCCGCCCTGCTCGACCCCGTTGAGCGCGGTGGCGAAGGTGCTGCCGATGACGCCGCTCTGCGGCCCGACGACCTGCGCGGGCGCGTCGGCCAGCGACGCGGGGAAGATCTCGCCCGCGGGGGCGTCGTTGAAGAACGGCGCGGTGAAGCCCTTGACCTCCGGCTGCTCCCAGGTGCCGCGCTGGCTCGGGAAGTTGCCGATCTTCTGGAACAGCTTCACCGCCTGCTCGGGCGCGGTCAGCCACTTGGCCAGCTCGACCGCGGCGGCGGTGTTGCGGCCCTGGCTGGGCACGGTGACGTACGACCCGCCCCAGTTGCCCGACCCGCCGGGGATGCGGGCGATGTCCCACTTGCCCTCGGTGTCGGGGGCGTTGGACTTGATGTAGCCCATCATCCAGGCCGGGCAGGTGACGGTGGCGAACTGGCCCTGCTGGAAGCCGGTGTTCCACTCGGGGGTGAACTCCGGCAGCGCGGCGGACTGCCCCGCGGCGATGGCCCGGGTCGTCAGGTCCCATGCCGCCTTGACGGCCGGGTTCTGGGCGACGACGAGTTCGCCCGCGGTGTTGTAGAACGTCTCCTGCACGTTGCCGAGCACGCCGGTGAAGACGTGCCCGCCCGCGTCGAACCACTTGGCCTTGCCTGGAGCCTTGCCGAGGAAGCGGTCGCCGGTGGCGATGTAGTCCTCCCAGGTCGGCCACAGCGCGGAGACCTCGTCGCGGTCGGTCGGCAGGCCCGCCGCCGCGAACAGGTCGGTGCGGTAGCACATGGCCAGGCCGCCGATGTCGGTCGGCAGGCCGATCAGCGCCGAGCCGTCCGGGGTGGAGGCGCGGGCCAGGGCCGCCTCGGTCCACGCGGCGGTGTCCACGCCGTGCTGGCGGAAGTCGACGAACTTGTCCGGCTGGCCGACGTAGCCCGCCACCTGGCCGACCTCGATGACCTCCAGGTCGGCCGCGCCGGAGCCCGCGGTCAGCCGGGCCTGCAGGTTCTGGTGGTGGGTGCCGAAGTCGCCGCGGTTCTCCACGATCGTCACGCCCGGGTGCAGGCGCTCGTACTCGTCGTAGAGCGAGCGGTCGCCGGGGAGCGAGAAGTTGTCCCCGAAGACGTTGATCGTCAGCGTCACCGGACCGCCGGGGTCGCCGCCGGACCCCTGGTCCCCGCCGCCCGAGCACGCCGCCAGGACCATGCCGCCGACCAGCAGCCCGATCGCGGCGCGCGTGCGTCCTGCTCTGCGCATTCCGCGCCTCCTCCGTGAGAGCGGTCTCACGCCTGTTGTGATCTTCAAGGGGGCCTCAGCGGCCGAAGGTGAACCAGTTGACGTTGACGAAGTCGGCGGGCTGGCCGCTGGTGAAGGTCAGGTACACGTCGTGCACCCCGGTGACGGCGCTGATGTTGGCCGGGATCGTCCGCCAGCTCTGCCAGCCACCGGTGTTGCCCACGGCGAAGCTGCCGACGGGCGGGTTGCTCCGGCTGTCGAGCCGCACCTCGACCAGGCCGGACACCCCCGCGCCCGCGCCGGAGGCGACCCGGGCGGAGAACTGCCGGGCAGGCGTGCTCCCGAAGTCGATGCCCCGGTACAGCGCCCAGTCGCCGTTGGCCAGCCAGCCGATGTTGCGGCCGCCGCCGGTGTCGGTGGTCGTCTCCACCTCGACGCCGCTCTGCTGGTGGTACGCCTCGGCCTGGATGGTGGAGTAGGCGCTGCCGCCGTCACCGGGCGGCGTGGTGGTCGTGGTCGTCGGCGGGGTGGTCGTGGTGCCGCCGCGGGTGTAGACGGCCACGTAGTCCACGACCATCGGGTGCCCGGGCACGGTCGCCGCGGTCGGGGTCGGGCTGCCCTGCACGCCGTCCGGGAACGCCCCGCCCATGGCGACGTTGAGCAGGATGAAGTAGCCGGCGTGGTTGGTCATGTTCGCCCACGAGGTGGCGTCCAGCTGGTTCTGGGTGACCCGGTGGTACTCCTGCCCGTCGACGTACCAGCGCAGCTGGTTGGGCGAGACGCTGGTGTCCCACTCGAAGCGGTAGGTGTGGAAGGCGCTCTGGCAGGTCGCGCCCGGGCAGGCGCGGCTGCCGCCGAGGCCGGAGAACTCGTTGCACGGCCCACCGGGGGCCACCCCGCAGTGCAGCACGCCCCAGACGGTGTTGAGCCCGTTGACGTTCTCCATCACGTCGAACTCGCCGATGCCCGGCCAGTTCCAGTAGTTGCCGCGAAAGGGCGCGCCCAGCGCCCAGAACGCGGGCCAGTAGCCCAGCGCGGCCTGGCCGGTGACGTTGGGCATCTGGATGCGGCCCTCGATGGCCATGATCCCGCCCTGGGGCGGGCGGAAGTTCGCGCGCTGGGTCTCGATGCGCGCCGAGGTCCAGTTGCCCGCGGCGTCGCGGCGCGGCGTGATCCGCAGGTTGCCCTGGCCGTCGAGGGCCAGGTTCTGGGTGCTGGCGGTGTAGGACTGGATCTCGCCGGTGCCCCAGTTGGCGGGGCCGCCCGGGTAGCCGTGGCCGGTGTCGATGATCCAGTTCTGGGCGGAGGGCAGGGTGCCTGCCGGGCCGGTGAAGTCGTCGCTCCAAGCCAGTGTCCAGCCGCTGGGCGGCGGGGGGACGGCGGCGTGGGCGGACAGGGCGATGGGGGCGGCGACCAGGACGGCCGCGGCGCCGACCGCCAGGGCGACGCGGGTGCGGTGCAGGGTGGTGCGCACGGTGGGGACCTCCGGGGGTTTGTTGCCTGAGGAAACAAACGTGCGCATCGATGTAAGCGCTCTCACGGAACCTTGTCAATGATCCGGACGAAACGATCATCTGCCGGTCGCCCTGCGTGCCCGCCTCATCACCCGGTCGTGGTCGACCCGGCCCCTGACCGGCGCTGTCGCGCGTCGGGCGGCCGGGGGCAGCCTGGTGATCCATTCGGCGGAAAGGGGTGCGCATGGCCAGCCAGTTGCAGCGCGGCAAGGTGTCGGCGGTGTTCCGGGCGATGGACGCCGACGGCGACGGGTTCCTCACCGAGGCCGACTTCCGGGCGGTGGCCGACCGCTGGGCCGCCTTCGGCGGGGCGGGCCCGGCCGAGCGCGAGCGGGCGACCGCGATCATGCTCGGCTGGTGGGCGACCGTCTCGACCGCCTACGACACCGACGGCGACGACCGCGTGACCCTCGACGAGGTCATGGCCGTCGTCGACCGCCTCCCCGCGATGCTCGACACCGTGGCCGCCACCGCGTCCACCATGTTCGACGCCGTGGACGCCGACGGCGACGACATGATCTCCGCGGCGGAGTACCGGGTGCTCATCGAGCTGTGGAACGGCCGCCGCACCGACACCGACTCGGTGTTCGGACTCCTCGACCAGGACGGCGACGGGCTCATCTCGCGCGCGGAGTTCGCCGCCCTGTGGACGCAGTTCTGGGCGGGCGACGACCCCTCGGCTCCCGGCAACTGGGTCTTCGGCCGCTTCGCCATCCCGGCCTGACCCCTGGGGGCCGAACCGCCGCGGCGGGTGGTTCCGCCGCGGCGGCCCTCTCCTCCCGAGCGGTCAGAACCCGGCGCAGGCGTTGAGCACGCCCGCCGCCTGGGAAGTCCGTTCCTGGACCCACACCAGGGGTGCGGTGAAGTCGTCCAGGGTCACCTCGGCGAGCATGCCCGCCACGCCCTCGATCGCCTGGGCCAGCGTGGTGTCCGCGGCCTGACCGGCCAAAGTGGACAGCTCGGCCGCGGCGGCGCGGGACTGGTCCACGGCCGTCTGCGGGTCGGTGGACGGGATGAAGTCGATGGCGCCGATCGCCTCCACGCACACCTGGGCGGTGGTCAGGGCGCGGTCGGCGGCGTTGACGGTGTCGGCGGCCTGCTGCAGGTCGGCGCAGCCGGTCAGCAGGAACAGGCCGGCCACCACGGCTACCAAGGAACGCATCGCGCAACCCCTCCGGTCTGGAACGACCGAAGGTCTCCCCACCGTCTGCGGCGACGGCGTCCGGGCCGGACAGGCATGGGCCTGTCGTACATGACGACCACGAACCGGGCGGGTACTCCCCTTCGCGGTCCCAGGATACGCGCGCGCAAGATCAGTTGTCCACCACGGGCCCATAACCGAGCGATCCTCGGCACTATCAGGGGCATGACCGCAGACGACGTGCTCGACGGGCACGACCTCACCGGCCACCACGCGCTCGTGACCGGGGGCACCGGGGGGATCGGCGCCGCGACCGCCGCGGCGCTGGCCAGGGCGGGCGCGCGGGTGGTGGTCACCGGCCGCGACCGGGCCAAGGGCGCCGCCGCCGCGGCGGCGATCGGCGCGGCCTTCGCCCCGCTGGACCTGGCCGACCCCGACTCGATCGCCGCCTTCACCGTGGACCGGCCGGTCACCATGCTCATCCTCAACGCGGGCGTGCTCACCAACGCCCTCTCCCGCACCAAGGCCGGGTTCGAGCCGCACTTCGGCGTCAACCACCTCGGCCACTTCGCCTTGGCCGCGCGCCTGCCGCTGGAGGACGCCGTGGTCGTGGTCGTCTCGTCGCGCGCGCACCGCCGCGCCGACATCGACTTCGACGACCCCGACTGGCGCGAGCGCGACTACGACCCCTGGCGGGCCTACGGCCAGTCCAAGACGGCCAACGCCCTCTTCGCCCTGGAGTTCGACCGCCGCACCGAGCACACCGCGACCGCGGTCTTCCCCGGCCTGGTGCTCACCGACATCGTCCGCGACCTGACCCCCGAGCAGCTCACCGCGCAGGGCTGGGACGGCAGGGGGCCGGGCTGGCAGACCCCGGCCCAGGCCGCGGCCAGCACCGTCTGGGCCGCGGTCACCCCGGGGCTCGGCGGGCGCATCGTCGCCGACTGCGCCCCCACCCGGTCCTGGCCCACCGGCCACGACCTGCCCGCGGGCCACCACGCGGCCTACGCGGCCGACCCCGGGCGCGCGGCCCGGCTGTGGGAGCTGTCGGAGCGGCTACTGCCAGACCACGCCCGCTGATGCCTCGGCGTCGAGCTGGTCCAGCAGCGTCTCGTCGATGTCGGGCAGCGACCACACCAGGTGGCGCACGCCGGTCTCGACCATGTGCTCGCGCTGGAAGCTGTGCGGGTGGTCGGCGGGCAGGCCGATGAACCCCGCGCCGTGGAACTTGGCGAACTCGGCGAAGCGGTTCACGTCGTCGACGAACAGGGCCTGCTCGGGCTCGACGCCGTAGTAGTCGAGGATCTCGGTGATCCCCGGCCGGAAGTCGTTGGTGCTGATGTACTCCGGCTGGGCGAAGCGGTCCCGCCACGGGCCGAGGAACTCGTCGAATGCCGTCCGGTCCATGCCGCCGTAGCAGATCAGGGTCGCGCCCTTCTCGCGCAGCAGGTCGATCAGCTCGCCCGCGCCCTTGCGCAGGCGCATCGGGTTGTCGGCGAGGTAGCGCTCGCGCTCGTCGAAGAACGCGGCCACCGCCTGCTGCCAGGTCCACGGCCTGCGCGCCGCCGAGGCCAGGATCGCGCCCGCGACCTCCCGCGGCTGGGACAGGATCAGGCGTTCGAGCTCGCCGGTGTAGGCCACCCCGTGCGCGGCCAGCAGCCGGTGGATGACCGGGCTGAAGGTGTCGGGCAGCAGGACGCCGTCAAGGTTGAGACACGCCAACTTCAACTGCTGGAACCGCATGTGGGCCTCCGGGGAGCTGGGCGGGCGGGACCGTGCCGGACGGGTTGAACGCGGCCAGGCGCCACGGCGGCACCAGGCCGGGCAGCGCTATGCGCCACATGTCGCTGATGCGCTCGTGCACGTCGGCGCGTCCGGTCAGCACCTCGGACTGGATCTGGATGCCCAGGAACGACCCGGAGATCCAGGTGGCCACCACGTTCGGGTCCAGCCCCTTGTGCAGGTCGCCGCGCTCCAGCGCGGCCTCGACGTGCTTGCGCGCCACCCCGATCCAGCGCAGGTACGGCTCCGGCCGGGGGGCGATGAAGCTGCCCGTCTCCACGGTCAGCCGGACGCTGGCGCGCACCCGGACGTTGGTCCGCAGGGCGTGCGCGAGCTGGTGGGTGAGGTCGATGATCTGCTGGAGGCCGTGCGGCCCGGGGTCCGCGGGCGCGCCGTTGATGCTGAACTGCTCGTCGACGAGGGCGTGCGCCAGCTCCTCCTTGGAGGAGAAGTGGAAGTAGAACGCGCCCTTGGTGACCCCCGCGGTCGCCAGGATGCCGGAGAGCCGCGCGCCCTGGAAGCCGTGCTGGTCGATCACCGTCGCGGCGGCGTCGAGGATCTGGGTCCGGGTCCGCTCCGCCCGTTGCTGCTGTGCCACTGCCGTCCTGCCCCTTTCCCTGAGCGGTGCGGTCGAGGGTTCCCGCAGAGGTCGATCCTGTCAGCAAACCGACCAAAAAGAAACCGCCTGGTAGGTTTGTTCCGGGCCTTTGTGACCCCGGTCACTCGATCTGGTGGCTCAGGCGCGATCGGCACATCCCGGCCGAAACGGCTGTCCCCGCGCTCGGATCGCTGATAGTTTCCCTGGTGGAAGCGGAAATTCGGGCACTACTCAGGTTCGGTTTCAGACCTTTGGGAGCAATCCGGCCGGTCGGTATTACGGTCGTTGACAAACCGGCCGGTCGGTTTTATCTTTCGGACATCGCTGGACCAGCGACCCCGCACGGGGCCGGTCCCAGCCGCCTCGGGGGAGGCGGGCGCGGCCGCTGGTCTTCGAGGACCTGCAGTGGGGAGTGGGCGCATGTGGGGATCCGAGCCGATAGCGGTCGTGGCAGCGGCCTGCCGGTTGCCCGGCGGGATCGACACCCCGGCGGCCTTCTGGCGCCTGCTCGCCGGCGGCGGTGACGCCATCGAGCCGTTCCCGGCCCGGTGGGACGGCCTCGACCTGGCCGACGCGGGCGTGCGCGCGGGCGGCTTCCTGCGCGACGCCGACCGCTTCGACGCCGCGTTCTTCGGGCTTTCCCCGTTGGCCGCGCAGGCGATGGAGCCCGAGCGGCGCATCGCGCTGGAGGCGGTCTGGGAGGCCCTGGAGCGCGGCGGGGTGCACCGCGACGCCGACATCGGCGTCTACCTCGGCGCGACCGACTACCTCGACCGCGGCGTGGTGCGCGGCGCGCACGAGGGCGGCCTGGCCGCCCGGGTCGCCGCGACGCTGGGCCTGCGCGGGCCCGAGGTCACCGTCGACACCGCGTGCTCGTCCTCGCTGGTCGCCGTCCACCTGGCCGCCGCCGCCCTGCGCGCGGGGGAGTGCTCGGTCGCGGTCGCGGGCGGGGTGACCGTGATGACCACGCCCGCCGCCTACGTCGAGGCGACCACCGGCAACGCCCCCGACGGGCGCTGCAAGAGCTTCACCGCCGACGCCGACGGCGTGGGGTGGGCCGAGGGCTGCGGGATCGTGGTGCTCAAGCCCTTCGCCACCGCCCTGGCCGACGGCGACGAGATCCTGGCCCTGCTGCGCGGCACCGCGGCCGGGCCGCACAGCCAGGAGGCGGTCCTGCGCGCCGCCCTCGCCGACGCCGGGCTGACCGCCGCCGACCTCGACGCCGTGGAGGCGCACGGGGCGGGCGAGCCCGGCGCCGACGCCGCCGAGGCCGCCGCGCTGGCCGCCGTGCACGCCGGGCGCGACCGCCCGCTGTGGCTGGGCTCGGCCAAGTCCAACGTCGGGCACACCCAGGCCGCCGCGGGCGTCACCGGGCTCATCAAGGCGATCCTGGCGCTGGGCAACGAGGTCCTGCCGCCCTCGGCGCACGCCGCGCGGCCCGCCGGGCTGCCCGGGCAGCTGACCCTGCTCACCGGCGCGGTGCCCTGGCGGCGCGGCGAGCGCCCGCGCCGGGTGGGCGTGTCCGCCTTCGGGGAGGGGGCGAACGCGCACCTCGTCGTCGAGGAGGCCCCGCCGCTGCGGCCGGTGCCCGCCGACGACGACCGCACCGCCTACCCGGTCGTGCTGTCCGGGCACGACGAGGACGCCGTGCGCGCCCAGGCGCGCAGCTGGGCCGACCACCTCGCGGGCACCGGGACCCGGGTGCTCGACGTCGCCGCGACGGCCGCGCTGCACCGCACCGCCTTCGGCGTGCGGGCCTGCGTCACCGCAGGCGGGATGGCCGAGCTGATCGCGGGCCTGCGCGACGTCGCCGACGGGGTGGTGCCGCCGGAGCGGGCCGCCGACGGCGGGCTGGCGGTGGTCTTCACCGGGCAGGGCGTGCAGCGGCTGGGCACCGGCCGGGCGCTGCACGCGGCGTTCCCGGTGTACGCCGAGGCGTTCGACGCGGTGTGCGCGGAGTTCGACGCCCCCGTCCGCGCCGCCGTGCGCGCGGCGGTCTTCGGCGACGACGACGCTGCGGTGCACGACCCGGCGACCGCCCAGCCCGCGCTGTTCGCCGTGCAGGTCGCGCTGTTCCGGCTGTGGGTGTCCTGGGGCGTGCTGCCCTCGGCGGTGACCGGGCACGCCGTCGGCGAGCTGGCCGCCGCGCACGTGGCAGGCGTGCTGTCGCTGCCCGACGCGGCCCGGCTCGCGGTGGTCCGCGGCAAGCTGGCCGCGGCCTGCCCCGGCGGGGCGATGGCCGCCATCGGCCTGGCCGAGGCCGACGCCGTCGCCGTGGTGTCCGATTTGGACGTCGCCGTGGTCGGCGGCGACGACCCGGCCGAGACCGCCGTCGCGGGCCCGGAGGCCGCCGTGCTGGCCGCTGTCGACCGCGCGGCCGCGCTGGGCGTGCCGGTGCGCAGGCTGACCGTGGCCGCCGCCTACCCGGACGCTGGGCCGCTGCTGGCCGAGTACGGCGCGGTGCTGCGCTCGTGCGCCTGGGCGGCCCCCGAGCTGCCGGTGGTCAGCGCGATGACCGCCGAGTGGATGGGCCCGGACCTGGCCCCCGGCGCCGGGCTGCGCTCGCCGGGGTACTGGATCGACCAGCTCGGCGGCGCGGTCGGCTTCGCCGAGGCCATCCGGGTGCTGGAGGACGCGGGCATCGGCGGCTACGTCGAGTGCGGCCCCGGTCCGGTGTGGACCGCCAGCGCGCTGGCCTGCCTGCCCGCGGACTCGCCGAGCCGGTTCCTGGCCGGGCTGTCCGGGGCCGACGAGACCCGGGACGTGCTCTCGGCGCTGGGCGCCCTGCACGTGGCCGGGCAGGAGGTCGACTGGGCCGCGGTGTTCGCAGGCCGCCCGACCCGGCGGGTGGCCCTGCCGCCGCCTGCCTTCCAGCGCGAGCGCTACTGGCTGCCCGTCGCCCGCTCCGGGGCGGACCTGTGGCCGGTGAGCCCGGAGGCGCTGCCGCACCCGTGGCTGGACGCGGTCACCTGCACCGCCGACGGCGAGGGGCACCTGTTCACCGGGCGGCTGTCGGTCGCCGCGCACCCGTGGCTGGCCGACCACCGCCTCTTCGGCTCGACCGTGGTCCCCGGCACCGGCCTGGTCGAGCTGGCCGCCGCAGCCGCCGACCAGGTGGGCGCGGCGGGCATCGGCGAGCTGTCGCTGGCCCGGCCGCTGGTGCTGCCGCCCACCGGCTACGTCCGGCTGCGGGTCACCCTGGGCCCGGAGGCCGCGGGGCTGCGCCCGATCGCGCTGTACTCCCAGCCCGAGGAGGCGCCCGACGGCTGGACGCTGCACGCCGTGGGCACGATCGTCACCGCGTGGGCCGAGCACGGCGCGGGGTGGGAGGAGTGGCCCTCGACCACGCCGGTCGCGGTGCCCGCGCTGCACGAGCGGCTGGTCGCCCAGGGCCTGGTGTGCGGCCCGGCGTTCCGGGGGCTGACCGAGCTGGGCCGCGTCGGCGACAGCGCCTACGGCGTGGTGCGGATGCCCGAGCAGTTGGAGGGCGACTTCGACGGCGTGCACCCGGCGCTGCTCGACGCCGCCCTGCACGCGCTGGCCGCGCTGCGCCCGACCGGCGAGCTGCTGATGCCGGTCGCCTGGCGCGGGGTGACCCTCTACGGCCCCTCGGGGACCTACCTGCGGTTCCGGCTGGACCTGGCCGATCGCGGCGACCACAGCGTCGCCCGGCTGTGGGTCACCGACGACGAGGACATGCCCGTCGCCTACGTCGACGAGCTGCGGCTGCGGCCGGTCACCGCAGAGCAGGTCCGCGCAGGCGACCCGGCCCGGCACCTGTACCGCGTCGACTCGGTGCCGGTCGCGGTGCCCGCCGCCGCCCCGGGCGCGACCTGGACGCTGGCCGACCTGCCCGCGCTGGCCTCCGCGCCCGCCCCGTCGCGGCTGGTGGTCGAGGTGCCGCGGGCGGGCGGGTCGGACCTGGCCGCGGCCGTGCGGGCGACCGTGGTCGGCGCGCTCGACCTGCTGCAGACCCTGCTGGCCGATCCCCGGCTGGCCGCGACCGAGCTGGTCTGGGTGACCAGGGGCGACCTGGCCGCCGCGCCGGTGCGCGGGCTGGTGCGGGCCGCCCGGGCCGAGCACGGCAACCGGCTGCGCCTGATCGACGCCCCACCGGGGGTGGACGTGAGCGCGGCCCTCGCGGTGGCCGACGAGCCGGAGCTGGTGGTCCGCGACGGCGAGGTGCGGGCGGTGCGGCTGGCCCGCGCCGTGGCCCCGAACGCCCCGCCGCGCCCGCTGGGCGCCGGTGGCACGGTGCTGATCACGGGCGGGACGTCCCAGCTGGGCAGGCTGGTCGCGCTGCACCTGGTGCGCCGGTACGGGGTGCGGCACCTGGTGCTGACCTCCCGGCGCGGCCCGTTCGCCCCGGGGGCGGCGCAGGTCATCCGGGAGCTGCTCGACGCCGGGGCGCAGTCGGTGCGGGTGCCCGCCTGCGACGTGGTCAACCGGGCCGACCTGGAGCGGGTGCTGGCGGGCGTCGACCGGCGGCTGCCGCTGCGCGGGGTCTTCCACCTCGCGGCCACCGCCGAGGACGCGCCGCTGACCGACCAGACCGCCGAGCGCATCGAGCGGGTGCTGGCCCCCAAGGTCGCGGGCGCGCTGCACCTGGACGCGCTGACCTCGGGCCTGGACCTGTCGGCCTTCGTGCTGTTCTCCTCGGCGTCGGGCGTGCTGGGCGCGGCGGGCCAGTCGGCGCACTCGGCGGCGAACACCTTCCTCGACGCCCTGGCCGAGGACCGGCGCGCCCGCGGCCTGGCCGGGTCCAGCCTGGCCTGGGGCCACTGGTGCGCCCTGCCGAGCCCGGACGGCGCCACCGCCGCCGACGCCCTCACCAACCCCGAAGCCCTCCGCCTGCTCGACGCCGCCCTGGCCCGCGCCGACACCCACCTCGTCCCGGCCAAGCTGGACCTGCCCGCCGGGCCCGACACCCCGCCGCTGCTGCGGTCGCTGACCTGGCGGGAGGCCTGCTAGCGGCGGATGCCCGGATCGGGTGACGGCGGTGGCCGACCCCCGCGCGGCGGGCCGAGAATCCCGGAACGGGAGGAGACGCCGTGATCGTGCGCGCCGGTCTCGTCCAGCAGCGCTGGACGGGGGACGAGGAGTCGATGGTCGCCAACGCGGTGGCGGGGATCGCCACCGCGGCCTCCCGGGGGGCGCAGGTGGTGTGCCTGCAGGAGCTGTTCGCGGGCCCGTACTTCGGCCAGGTCCAGGACCCCGACCACTTCGGCCGCGCCGAGCCGGTCCCGGGCGGCCCGACCACCCGGCTGATGCGCGAGGTCGCCGAGCGGCACGGGGTCGTGCTGGTCGTGCCGCTGTACGAGCAGGAGCAGCCGGGCGTCCGCTACAACACCGCCGCCGTGATCGACGCCGACGGGCGCTACCTGGGCAAGCACCGCAAGAACCACCTCCCGCAGGTGAAGGGGTTCTGGGAGAAGTTCTACTTCCGCCCGGGCAACCTCGGCTACCCGGTGTTCGACACCGCGGTCGGGCGCATCGGCGTCTACATCTGCTACGAGCGGCACTTCCCGGAGGGCTGGCGGGCGCTGGGCCTGGCCGGGGCGCGCATCGTGTTCAACCCGTCGGCGACCAGCCGCGGGCTCTCCGAGTACCTGTGGCGGCTGGAGCAGCCCGCCGCCGCGGTCGCCAACGAGTACTTCGTCGGGACCATCAACCGCGTCGGCGTCGAGCCCCTGGGGGACAACGAGTTCTACGGCCAGTCCTACTTCGTCGACCCGCGCGGGCAGCTCGTGGGCGAGGCCGCGTCCGACCGCGACGAGGAGGTCGTGGTGCGCGACCTGGACATGGACCAGCTCGCCGCCGTGCGCGACCTGTGGGCGTTCTACCGCGACCGCAGGCCCGAGACCTACACCCCGCTGACGGAGCCGTGATGCGCACGCTGATCCGCGGCGGCACCGTGGTCAACCCCGGCGGCCCGTTCCCGGCCGACGTGCTGGTCGACGGCGAGAAGATCGCCGCGCTCGCCGCGCCCGGGGTGCCCACCGCGGCCGACGCGGTGATCGACGCGACCGGCAGGTACGTGCTGCCCGGCGGCGTCGACGCCCACACCCACATGGAGATGCCCTTCGGCGGCACGTCGTCGTCGGACACCTTCGCCACCGGGACGGCGGCGGCCGCGTGGGGCGGGACGACCACGGTCATCGACTTCGCCGTGCAGGCCAAGGGGACCTCGCTGCTGGCCGCGCTGGACACCTGGCACGCCAAGGCGGGCGGGCGCTGCGCGGTCGACTACGCCTTCCACATGATCGTCTCCGACGTGCACGACGCCACGCTCAAGGAGATGGAGTCGTGCGCGGCGGCGGGGGTGAACAGCTTCAAGGTGTTCATGGCCTACCCGGGCGTCTTCTACGCCACCGACGGGGAGATCCTGCGGGCGATGGGCGCGGCCCGGGAGATCGGCGCGATGGTGATGGTGCACGCCGAGAACGGCATCGCCATCGACCAGCTCGTCGCGCAAGCGCTTGCGGAGGGCCGGACCGCCCCGGTGCACCACGGCCTGACCCGGCCGCCGGAGCTGGAGGGCGAGGCCACCCACCGGGCCATCGCGCTGGCCGCGGTGACCGGCGCCCCGCTCTACATCGTCCACCTGTCGTCGCGGCCCGCGCTGGACGCGGTGACGGCCGCGCGCGACACCGGGCAGAACGTCTTCGCCGAGACCTGCCCGCAGTACCTGTTCCTGTCCATGGCGGACCTGGCGCGGCCGGGCTTCGAGGGCGCCAAGTTCGTCTGCTCGCCGCCGCTGCGCCCCGCCGAGCACCAGTCGGACCTGTGGCGGGGCCTGCGCACCAACGACCTGTCGGTCGTGTCCACCGACCACTGCCCGTTCTGCTACGCCGGGCAGAAGGAGCTGGGCCGCGGCGACTTCTCCCGCATCCCCAACGGGCTACCCGGCGTCGAGCACCGGATGGACCTGCTGCACCAGGGGGTCGTGCGCGGGGAGATCTCGCTGTCGCGCTGGGTGGAGCTCTGCGCGACCACGCCCGCGCGGATGTTCGGCCTGTACCCGCGCAAGGGCGTGATCGCGCCCGGCTCCGACGCCGACGTCGTGGTCTACGACCCGGCGGCCACCCAGGTGCTCTCGGCGCGGACGCACCACATGAACGTCGACTACTCCGCGTACGAGGGGATGGAGCTGGTCGGGCGCGTGGAGACGGTGCTGTCGCGGGGGAGCGCGGTGGTCGCGGGCGGCGCCTACCGCGGCCGGGAGGGGCACGGCCGGTTCCTGGAGCGCGAGCTCTGCCAGTACCTGCGCTGAGAGGGGCGCCCCGTGGACTTCGGCGTCGTGCTGCAAACCGACCCGCCCGCCCGCGACGTGGTGCGGCTGATGGTGGAGGCCGAGGACCGCGGCTTCACCCACGGCTGGACGTTCGACTCGTGCGTGCTGTGGCAGGAGCCGTTCCCCATCTACTCCCAGATCCTCGACCAGACCTCCGACCTGGTGGTCGGCCCGATGGTGACCAACCCGACCACGCGCGACTGGTCGGTCACCGCGTCGCTGTTCGCCACCCTGAACGACATGTACGGCAACCGCACCGTCTGCGGCATCGGCCGCGGCGACTCGGCGCTGCGGGTGATCGGCCAGCGGCCCGCCTCGCTGGCCGTGCTCGCCGAGGCGATGCACGTGATCCGGGAGCTGGCCGAGGGCCGGGAGGCGCTGGTGCACGGAACGCCCGTGCGCATCCCGTGGGTGCGCACGGGCAGGCTGGAGATCTGGATGGCGGGCTACGGCCCCCGCGCCCTGCGGCTGGCGGGCGAGCAGGCCGACGGCTTCATCCTCCAGTGCGCCGACCCGACCATCGCCCGCTGGACCATGGATTCCGTCCGCGCCGCCGCCACCGCCGCGGGCCGCGACCCGGGCGCGATCGCCCTGTGCGTCGCCGCCCCCGCCTACGTCGGCCCGGACCTGGCCCACCAGCGCGACCAGCTGCGCTGGTTCGGCGGCATGGTCGGCAACCACGTCGCCGACCTGGTCGCCCACTACGGCCACACCGGCCCGGTCCCCCACGAGCTCACCGACTACATCCGCACCCGCGCCGACTACGACTACACCCACCACGGCAAACCCGGCAACCCCAGCACCACCTACGTCCCCGACTCGATCATCGACCGCTTCTGCCTCCTCGGCCCACCCCCCACCCACCGCGACCGCCTAGCCGAACTAGCCGACCTGGGCACAACCCACTTCGCCCTCTACCTCATGCACGACGCCAACCACGAAACCCTCAAAGCCTACGGCAACTTGATCTCTTAGCTGGTGGGCGCAGCGGGGCCGACTCGCGGTTCCGCGCGGCCATCACCGCCTGGCTGCCCTGCATGCGTGGTGTGGGAGCGGTCGGTGGAGGTCTTCGGGTGCGGCTGGACCAGCCTCGCCGACTGGTTCTAGCCGTGCGCGTGTTTGTCCAAGTAGGACAGGAGGGCGGCGGAGCCGCGGAGGCGGGTGAGGCTTTGGTGGTGGAGGTCGTGGTCGCGGCGGGCTAGTTCGGTGCGGGCTTGGGTGGGGTCGCTGGTGGTGCGGAGGGTGGTGATGACCGCTTCGATGATGGGGAAGGGGTAGGCGCCGCGGCGGAGGACGGCGATGAGGTGGGCGGTGCGCTGCTCGGCGGGGTCGTAGGCGCGGTAGCCGTTGGCGTCGCGGTGAGGGGTGAGGAGGCCGCGGGCTTCCCACTGGCGCAGGACGGGGGTCTTGACGCCGATCTCGCGGGCGAGTTCGCCGATGCGGGCCCGGGGGCGGGTGGTCGGCGGCGGGGCGGCGGCGACCTCGGCGAAGGCGGCGCTGGCGGCGGCGATGTGGGCGCGTTCGCGGGCGAGGTCGGCGTGCCCGGCGTCGACCAGGGCGATGGCCGCCGGAATGCGTCCGGTGTGGACGGCCCGCATGATCTCGCGCGCGGCCGCCCAGCCGTGGCCTGCGCCGAGGGCGCGGGCGGCGACCAGGGCGTCGGCGTGGACCTCGGTGAGGACGCGGTAGCCGTTGGGCGCGCGTTCGGCGGGCGGCAGCAGTCCTTGGTCGAGGTAGTTGCGCACCTGCTGCGGCGTGATGCCCGCCATGCGGGCCAGGTCGGCGATCCTGGGCACCGGGAGATTCTACGGACGGTTGAGGGTTTCGCCCGCCCGACCTCGCCAGAGCGCGAAGAAAGTCTCTACTACCACATCAATGAGAGAATTGAAGGCATGGATGCCAATGAAGTGGTCGGGTTCCTCGTCGACGAGCTCGACGGCGTGCTGGTCATGGAGGACCGCGGCGACAGCTATCTCATCTACGACCCCGACGGCGATGTCCCCTACAACCGGCGGTTCCCCTTCGCCACCGTGGTCACCGGCGACCGTCACGACACGGCGTCGAACCTCGACCGCGAGGGGGCCTTTCGCCTCAACCTCGGCCTGACCAAGGACACCTTCCGCTCGATGTTCGACCTCGACGCCCGGGTGGACCACACCGCGGCCGACGTGCTCATGCCGCACCCGGTCTACGGCGGGCAGCACTGGATCTGCGTGGTCAACCCGACCCGCGCGACGCTGGAGCAGGCGATGCCGCTGATCCGGGAGGCGCACGGCTTCGCCGTCCGCAAGCACCGCAACCGGCTGGCCACCGGCAGGCGGTGAGCTAGCGGCCCAGGGTGGCCAGGGCGGCGGCGACGGCGGGTTCGCGCAGCTCGGCGGCGGGGGTGTCGGCGAAGTGCACGGTGCAGTCCTGCAGGCCGCCCAGCGCCAGCACCGCCCGCACCGCCTGCTCCAGCGGCGCGTCGGCGCCGACGAGCAGGGCGGCGAGCCTGCCGCGCCAGGTCAGCACCGTGTCGATGAGGTCGAGCTCGACCAGGGTGCTGGACTCGGTCAGCACCAGGATGACCTCCCGCCGGTGCCGGTAGTGGAAGTCGAAGTAGCCCTCCAGCAGCGCCCGCGGCCCGGGGGGCTCGGCCTCGACGGCCCGGATGAACGCCTCGCCGTCGTCGATGAGCGGCTGGACGATGCTGCGGACCAGGTCCTCGCGCGAGGCGAAGTGGTAGTAGAGCGCGGGCTTGGTGATCCCCAGCTGGTCGGCGATCTCCTGCAGGCTCGTGCGCTGCACGCCCTTGCGGGCGAACAGCTCGCGCGCGGCGTCCTGGATGCGGCTTCGGGTGTCCCTGCTCATCGTGCGGGGAGCGTAACCGACTGAACGGTTGGTAAGCTCGGTCACGGACTTACCTTCCGTTAAGTAAGGAGACGCCGTGCGCGTGCTCATCTCCGGGGCCAGCATCGCCGGGCCGGTGCTGGCCCACTGGCTGGTCCGCTACGGGTTCGAGGTCACCGTGGTCGAACGGGCGCAGCGGCTGCGCAAGGCGGGCGGCCACGCGGTCGACCTGTTCACCCCGGCCATGGAGATCTCCGAGCGCATGGGCCTGCTCGACCGCATCCAGGCCAAGGCGACCGGCACCGACCGGCTGGTGGTCCACCGCGCCGGGGCCGCGCCCACGCGGATCGACATCGGCAAGGTCTTCTCCGCCATGAGCGACCGCCACGTCGAGGTGATGCGCGACGAGCTGAGCGAGATCTACTACGACGCGACCCGCGACGACGCCGAGTACGTCTTCGGCGACTCCATCACCGCCATCGATGACGACGGCGGGGTCACCTTCGAGCGCGGCGCGCCCCGGCGCTTCGACGTCGTGGTCGGCGCCGACGGCCTGCACTCCAACGTCCGCGGCCTGGTGTTCGGCCCGGAGGCCGACCTCACCGACTTCGTCGGCGCCTACCTCGCCGTGCTGTCGCTGCCCGCCGAGCACGCCGAGCCCGGCGTCTTCACCGCCCACTTCCACCCCGACCGGGTCGTCGGCGTCTACGGCGACCGCCACGGCGGCGACGCCCGCGCCGTGTTCCTGTTCCGGTCCGAGCCGCTGGAGTACCACCACCGCGACACCGACCGGCAGAAGCACCTGCTGCGGCAGGCGTTCGCGGGCATCCACCCGATGGTCGACGGCTGGCTGGGCGAGCTGGACTCGGGCGGGGCGTTCTACTTCGACTCCATCACCCAGCTGCGGATGCAGACCTGGAGCCGCGGCCGGGTCACGCTGGTCGGCGACGCGGGCTACTGCCCGGGACCGGCCGTCGGCGGCAGCACCAGCCTGGCCGTCCTCGGCGCGTACACCCTGGCTGGCGAGCTGGCGGCGGCGGGTGGCGACCCGGCCCGCGCCTTCCCCGCCTACGAGCAGGTGATGCGCGGCCCGGTGCTGGACAGCCGCGCGTTCGCCCGCGGGGCGGCCAAGAGCCTGATCCCGACCTCCCGGTTCGGGGTGTGGGCGCTGGTCAACGGCTCGCGGCTGGTCGCGGCGCTGCCCGGGCCGGTCGGCCGGGCGCTGGCCAAGCTCAACACCAAGGGCGTGCGCCTGCACGACTCCATGCCGGTGAAGGACTACAGCGGTCTGATCTAGGGCGGCCTGGTCTAGAGGGCGGGCAGGTCCTGGCGCTTCCCGATGAGCGGGGCGAGCGGGTCGCCGGTGGCGCGCAGGCGGTCGAGGACCGTGCGGATGGTCCAGCGGTCCGGGCGCAGGTCCGGGTCGTCCAGCTCGGCCCAGGTGATCGGGACCGACACCGGGGCGCCCGCCCGCGGCCGCGCGCTGAACGGCGCGACGAGCGTCTTGTTGATCGCGTTCTGGGTGTAGTCGAGGCGGGCGAGGCCGCCGCGCCGGTCCCGGTACCACTCCCAGCTGACCAGCTCGGGCCGCACGCGCCCGACGACCCGCGACACCGTGCCGACCCAGGCGCGGGTCTGGTCGAAGGTGTAGCCGCCGCGGACGGGGACCCAGATCTGGATGCCGCGCTGCCCGGTGACCTTCGGCATCCCGGCGATCCCCAGGTGCTCCAGCGCCGCGCCGTAGAGCCGGGCGAGCTCGACGACCTCGGGCCAGCGGGTGCGCTCGCCGGGGTCGATGTCGATCAGCGCCCAGGTCGGCTGGTGCACGTCGGGCAGCCGCGAGGTCCACGGGTGCAGCTCGATCGCGCCGAAGTTGGCCATCCAGACCAGGGCGGGGAGGCTGTCGAGCACCGCGTAGCAGCGGGTCTCGCCCGGGTCGGCCTCGGTGTTGTGCCAGCGGGCCAGCCAGTCCGGGGCGTGGTCGGGGACTTCCTTGTGCCAGAAGCCGGGCTGGTCCACGCCGTCGGGGTAGCGGTGGGCGTTGACCGGGCGGCCCTCCACATAGGGCAGCAGGTAGGGGGCGACCAGCGCGTGGTAGCGGATGAAGTCGCGCTTGGTGATCGGCGGGTCGCCAGGGAACAGCGGTTTGTCCAGGTTGGTCAGCCGCAGCCGCCGCCCGGCGACCGACCAGGGGCCGCCGGGGCCGATGCGGTCGAGCGCGGCGAGTTCGGCCGCGCTCGCCGACCTGGTCCGGACGCCGGTGGCCACGCCTCCCGGCTACCCGCGCCGGACCCGGCCGACACCCCGGGGGAGGGGCGGGCAGCGCCCTCCCCCGGGGCCGTCACCTGGTCAGCCCTTGCGGACGCGGGCCAGCCAGATGCCGCCGATGGCGGTACCCGCGAGCAGGACCAGCAGGCCCAGCCACGGCAACGGCGACGACAGGCCCCCGCCGCCCCCGGTCTCCGGGGCGCCGACCGGCACGATCGTGCCGTTGGGACCCCGCCGGTGCCCCGGCGGGATCGTGTCGGTGGGCGAGGTGGACGTGGTGCTCTCCGGCGGGGTGGTGCCGGTGGTCGTCCTGGGCGTGGTGGACGACGTCGTGGTGACCGGGGTCGTCGTGGTGGTCGACGTGGTCGTCTTCGGGGTGGTGGACGTCGTGGTCCCGGTCGTGGTGGTCGACGTCGTTGTGGTGGTGGTGCTCGGTGTCGTGGTGGTGGTCACCGAGGTGGTGGTGGACACCGTCGTGGTCGGCGGCGTGGTGCACTGGCACGGCTTCGTCGTGGTGGTGACGGGCGTGGTGTGCGTGGTCGTCTTCGGCGGTGTTGTCGTCGTCGTGCACTCGCACGGCTTCGACGGCTTCGGCGGCGTGGTCTGGCATGGGGTGTCGCACGGCTTGGGCGGCGTGGTCTGGCACGGCGTGTCGCACGGCTTCGGCGGGTTGGAGTGCTCCGGCTTGCACGGCGAATCGCACGGCTTGGGCGGGTTCGAGTGCTCCGGTTGGCACGGGGTGTCGCACGGCTTCGGCGGATTCGAGTGCTCCGGCTTGCAGGGCGCGTCGCACGGCTTGGGCGGGTTCGAGTGCGCGGGGTGGCACGGCGCGTCGCACGGCTTCGGCGGGTTCGGGTGCCCGGGCTGGCAGGGCTGGTCGCACGGCTGCGGCTTGGGCGGGGCGGGGTGCGCGGGCTGGCACGGCTGCTGGCACGGCTCCGGCGGCGACTGCGGCTCGCACGGCGCGGACGAGCAGTGGGCGGGCGGGTCGCACGGCCCGCCAGCGCATTCGGGCTCGGACGCGGAGGCGGGCAGGATGGTGACCATGGCGAGCCCAGCCAGAACGCCGAGGGCGGCGAAGAGTCGGCGAGTTCTCACGTATCGCCTTTCTGATGGGATTGCGGATATGTGTGTGGTCGCGTTCTGGACTTTAGACATGTCAAGCGCAACGCCGACGTTCTACACCGGACGCTCACCTCTTGACACCTCGGCGGGATCGCGGCGGGGCGCGATTTCCGGGTGCGGCAAGGGGAGCAAGCGGGCAGGCCGACACGATCGGCTGACAGACGATCTCGCGCAGGCGGTTTCCGGCGCTATTTGATCGCTATGCGCACGATTGACTGCCGCGATCAACTCGACCGGGTGACGTTCTCACTCGATCGGCGATTGTGGACGGAGAAGGGGGGTCCGATTCGAGTAGGTTTCCCCATGCGGACCCCTCATGCGTCAACCGGTTCGCTGATGATCATCCAATGCCAAAGGAGCTGGAGCAGTGCTGAAGAAAGCTGGAATCGTCACGTCCGCGATCGCGGGTCTGATGATGGTGGGCGGGACCGCCTTCGCTTGCCCGAACGCCTGCGACGACGACTGGGACGGCCCGAGCAGCCACGACGACGACGGCATCGAGCAGGTCGGCCTGGTGAACGTGGACGACCTCGACGTCCTGGAGAACGTCAACGTCCCGATCTGCCTCACCAACACCAACGTGGCCGTCGGCCTGGTCGCGGTGGCGGCGAACCTGCTGAACCCCACCGAGATCGACCGCTGCACCGCCGCCGAGATCTGGACCGGCGACGAGATCTCCGACTGACGGCCTACCCGCCGCGGCGGCGAGTGGGCGCCCCCTGGGCCCGTGAGTGTTCCGGGCCCAGGGGGCTTTCCCGTGTCCTCACCCGGTGAGCACGGCGTAGACGATCACGTTCGACAGGTAGCGCCCGTCCCCGGGGTCGAACGCCCCGCCGCAGGTCACCAACCGCAACTCCGGCCGCTCCGTCGGCCCGTACACGCGCTTGGCCGGAAACCGCGACTTCGCCACGGTCTCCACCTGCCGCACGACGAACCGCAGCTGCTCGCCGTCCCGCGTCACCACGACGATCTCGTCCCCGGGCCGCGCCTCCCCGAGCCGCAGGAACACCCCGGGCCGCCGATACCCGTTGACGTGCCCCAGGATCACCGCCGCCCCCACCTGCCCGGGCCGCGCCCCCCGCGCGAACCACCCCGCCTGCCCCGGCGTCCGCAACGGCGGAACCTCGACCTGGCCGTCCGGCTGGAGTCCAAGGTGGACGAGCGAGGAACTGATCTCCAGCCGCGGAAACCGAATCTCCGCAGGCATCCCAACCGCCTTGCGCGCCTCCCCCACCACCACCGGCACCACCCCCGCGGCTCGCGGCACCCCCACCGCCGCGCCCTCCGGCACCCCGGAAGCCGTCAACCCGGCCATCACGGCGGCCAGCAGAACCCCAACCCGAGCAACACCCGCAGCCACGCCGCCAGCGTAAGGACCCACTGATCACCCGGCAAATCCCACAACCTCGCCACCATTCCCCGTCCCCACCCCGCGGCCGAACCGCACAACCCCTGCCGACAGCGCCCGCGTTGCTGACCCGCGGGCCCGGCAGGCCCCGCAGGCCCGCGCCACTCCGGCCGCGAGTCGCGGGGGGCGTTGGTGCGGCCGGTGGGTTCGGGGCCTGGTGGGTCCGGTGGGCTCGCGGCCGGGGTGTGGCCGGGCGGGGGTGCTGGTGCGAGGGGCGGGCTGGACGGCCGGGGTGTGGCCGGGCGGGGTGTGGCTGGGCGGGGGTGCTGGTGCGTGGGGATGGGATGGGTGGTCAGCGTGTGGCCGGCGGCGGAGGCGTTGGTGAGTGGGTGGGCTGGGCGGCCAGAGTGCGGCCGAGGGCGGAGGCGTTGGTGAGTGGGGGTGGGCTCGGCGGCCAGGGTGCAGCCGTGGGCGGAGGCGTTGGTGAGGAGGCGTTGGTGAGGTGGGTGGGCTGGGCGGCCGGGGTGTGCCGTGGGCGGAGGTGCTGGTGAGTGGGGTGGGCTCGGCGGCTGGGGTGTGGCCTTGGGTGGAGCGTTGGTGAGTGGGGGCGGGCTCGGCGGCTGGGGTGTGGCCTTGGGCGGAGGTGCTAGTGCGTAGGGGTGGGCTGGGCGGCTAGGGGGTGTCCGGGGCGGAGGTGCTGGTGGGTGGGGCGCTGGGCCAGTTGGGGTGGGCGGGGGTGGGTGGGTACGGACGGTGATGGGGGCTGGTCAGGGGTGGTGTGGGCCCGGTTGGGGGGTGGTGGGGGTGGCTGCGGGGTGGGGGTGGTTTCACCCGGACGCGCAGCGGGCACGTCATGGGTGGAGCTACCGGTGGGCGAAGGTGGTGTGCCGTGGACTTCCGAGGACTGAACAGGCACGAGCAGCGCAGGCTGGACGACATCGAGCGGCAGCTGTGCGCGGAGGCGCCCGAGGTCGTCGCCGCGTTCCACACCGCGCCCGTTCCCGCGCCTGACCACGGGAGCCGGCTGATGCTGGTGTCGCTCGCCGGTCTGCTGGCCGTCGTCGGGTTGTTCGCCGACGGGCCGCTGATGGTGATCTGCGGGATGGTCGGGGCCGTCGTCGCGCTGCTGGCCCCGGTGCCGCGGCGGCGCAGCGGGGCCACGAGCGCGGGCGAGTCCTGGGGAGCGGTCCCGCCGGTCGTCTGAGCCCTGCCGGTCGTCGGTAGCCCCCCGCTGGCCGTCTGAGTCGCTGCCAACTGCCCGAGTCGCTGCCAACTGCCCGGGTTTGCCGCCAGCCGCCCGGGTTGCTGCCAGCCGCCTGAGTCCCTCGCCGGGCCGGCCGGGTCTTCCGCCGGCCGGCTGAGTCCTCCACCGGGCTGCCCGGGTCCTTCGCCTGCTGGCCGAGTTCTTCGTCGGGTCGCCCGGGTCCTCCGCCAGTCGCCCGGGTCCTCCACTGGGCCGCCGGGTCCTCCGCTGGCCGTCTGAGTGCCGCTGGCCATCTGCGTCGCTGCCGGTCGCCTAGTCGCTCGCAGGGCACCTGAGTCGCCCGCTGGCCGTTGCGTCACTGCCAGCCGTCCGAGTTCCCTGCCGGGCGTTGAGCCCCCGCGAGGCCAGGTGAGTCCACTGTGGTCAATAGACCTTGGACTCTCGGTTGCGCAAGTCGGCTGACCGACGCGATCGGGTGATCTGTTGGACGGGTGTTGATTTCGTTGTGTCACAAGCCAAGTCGGCCGCAACTCGGTCAGGTGACTTCCTCACTCGATCAGCGAGTTGGGCGAGATTTCACCCTCGATCGTCAAGTAGCGTTCCGCTGCGGACATCGTGATCTGCCTTGATGCTCCGCTGGTGATCATCATTGAAGTGTAAGGAGCTAGTGCTGTGCTGAAGAAGGCTGGATTCGTCACCTCTGCCGTGGCGGGCCTCATGATGATGGGCGGCATGGCGTTCGCCGACGGCAACGGTCACGGCCACGGACACGGCCACGGCCACGGCAGCGACGACGCGGAGCAGGTCGGCCTGGTCAACCTGGACGACATCGAGATCCTGGAGAACGTGAACATCCCGATCTGCGCGACCAACACCAACGTCGCCGTCGGCCTGGTCGCCGTCGCGGCGAACATCCTCAGCCCGACCGAGGTCGACCGCTGCTCGCAGGCGGAGATCTGGACGGGCGACGAGATCAGCGACTGATCTCCTCCTCCGACAGGCGTCGCGCACCCCGCGGACCGCATGGTCTGCGGGGTGCGCGGCGTTGTCGGTCGAGGAGATGGGAAAGGACGGCCGATGCGCGGATTCGATCCCAAGACGAGCTTCGGCGAGGAGGAGGCGCGCGGCTACGACGCCAGCAGCGTGCGCGGCGACGAGGCCGAGACCGTGCGGTTCCTCGCCGAGCAGGCAGGCGGCGCGGGCGCGCTGGAGTTCGCCATCGGCACCGGCCGCATCGGCCTGCCGCTGGCGGCCGCGGGCGTGCCGGTCGAGGGCATCGAGCAGTCCCCGGCGATGGTCGCCCAGTTGCGCGCCAAACCCGGCGGCGACGCCATCCCGGTGACGATGGGGGACATGTCCGAGGTCGGCACGGGCAAGCGGTACGGGCTGGTCTACCTGGTGTTCAACACCATCGGCAACCTGCTCACCCAGGACGGCCAGGTGCGCTGCTTCGCCAACGCGGCCCGGCACCTGGCCGACGACGGGGTCTTCGTCCTGGAATGCCGCGTGCCCACCGCGCCCGCCCGCGCCGAGCGGCAGTTCATCGAGGTGGAGGACTTCGACGTCGACCACATCGCCTTCGGCGTGTGCCGCTACGACCCGCTGACCCAGATCCTGGACCTCAACCACGTCCGCATGGACGCCACCGGCCCGCGGTTCAGCCCCATCCGGCTGCGCTTGGCCCACCCGCCGGAGTTCGACCTGATGGCGCGCCTCGCGGGCCTGCGCCTGCGCGAGCGGTGGGGCGGGTGGAACCGCGAGCCGTTCACCGCAGGCAGCTGGCGGCACATCAGCGTCTACTCGTCCAGGTAGGCCGGGGAGTCGGGGTCCGTGACGATCCGCATGGCCTGGTGCTCCGGCCCCATCGCCTCGTGGACGCCCGCGTCCTCGGCGATCTCGGTGCCCTCGGTGTCCCGGGGCTCGCCTTCGCCGGGCGCGGTGAACTGCGGCGACGGGCTCTCGTCCGGCTGGCGCGGCGGGCCGGGCTCAAGGGGTTCCTGCTGCTCGGAGCGGATGCGATCGGACATGCCGGTCGGGTACCCAGGCGGCGGGGGTTCTGCCCTTATTGACGCAATCCTGATGTGTTGGAACGTTCGCAAGTTTCACAAGTTTGTGTAGCCTGGCGGGGTGGAGTCTGCGGGGGCGCTCCGGGCGCTGCTCATGGCCTTCGGCGAACGCGGCGACGTCGAACCGTTCGCGGTGCTGGCCCGCGGCCTGCTCGCCGCGGGGCACCGGCCCCTCCTCGTGGCCCCGGCCGGGTGCGCCGGGCTTGCGCAGGGGGTGGAGTTCCGGGGCGTGGGCCGCCGCGTGCTCGACGAGTGCTGGGCCGCGGCGCGCGGGGGCGCGGACGTGGTCGTGCACAACCGGCAGGCGTTCCCGGCCCACCACATCGCCGAG
The DNA here is from genome assembly GCF_053604195.1 of Actinokineospora sp. NPDC004072. NCBI lineage: Bacteria > Bacillati > Actinomycetota > Actinomycetes > Pseudonocardiales > Pseudonocardiaceae > Actinokineospora > Actinokineospora sp. NPDC004072. The sequence continues at coordinate 42,287 of NZ_JBSGHB010000005.1, forward strand.
CGGCTGGGCTGCCCGGCCGTGCTGGGGCAGGTCGGGCCGGGTCCGGCGCCCGCGATCGGCTGGGCGGCCACCAGGGCCGTCGACCGGTGGCGGGCTGCCGCGGGCCTCCCGCGCCGCCGCGGCAGGCACGACCCGCTGCGCGCCCCGGACGGCTCGCCGACCCCGGTCCTGCACGCGGTCAGCCCGCAGCTGGTCGCCCTCCCGCCGGGCGCGGTGGTCACCGGCCACTGGTTCCCGGAGCCCGGCGAACTGCCCCCGGCCCTGCGCGCCTTCCTGGCGGCAGGCCCGCCCCCGGTCCACGTCGACCTCCCGACGACCCCGACCGCCGTCGACACCACCGCCGCCGTCCTGGCCGCCACCCGCAAGGCGGGGGTCCGCGCGATCATCGCCACCGGCCGCCCCACCCCGTGCACCGCCGCGAGCCCCGATGTCTTCGTCATCGACACCGCCCCGCAGACCGCCCTCTTCCCCTACGTCGCCGCCGTCATCCACCACGGCGGCACCCGCACGGCAGCAGCAGCGGCCGCAGCGGGCAAACCCCAGGTCCTGCACCCGATCACGGCCGAGCAGCACTTCTGGGCCACCCGCCTCCACCACCTCGGCCTAGCCCCACCCGCCCAGCACCCACGGACCAGCCGCGTCCGCCTCCGCTTGGCCCCGTCCGGCTGTGGCGCGGGCATTCAGGCCGGCCAGCGCCCCTGGGCGAGTCGCATTGGGCTGGCTGCGCCGGGCCTTGACCCCGACCACCTCGCCGCCGCCATCACCGCTGCGCTCGGGCTGGCCTCCCGGGCTGCCGAGGTCGGGGCGCGGATGCGGGCGGAGGACGGGGTGGCCGGGGCGGTGGCCTGGCTGGAACGGGCGGTGCCCTGGTCCCGGGGGGTGGGACCAGGGCACCGATCAGCGGATCACTAGCCCGCGGTCTGCACCAGGTTGCGGCCGGACGACGGGCGGGCGTCGTACGGGGCGAGGGCCTCGCGCAGCTCGGGCGGGACGCGGGCGGGGACGGTGGCGTTGTTCGGGCCGCGCATGCAGGCGATGCGCTGCGTGCCCCTGGCCACCAGCGTTTCCGCCCCGTCCTTGAGGTGGACGTAGTCGAAGGTGAACTGGATCTGCGTCTGGGTCAGCTCGTCCAGCCGCATGCGCACCGACAGCTCGTCGAAGGCGGTGATCTCGGCGTAGAACTCGCAGTCGGCCTTCAGCGTGAACAGCTTCAGGTCGTCGTGCATGATCTCCGCCAGGACCGCGGGCGCCTCCTCGCGGAGGAACTTCTCCCGGCAGTGCCCTTGCCAACGCAGGTAGTTGACGTAGTACACGTTGCCGACGAAGTTCGTCTCCTCGAAGCCGACCTTGTGCCGCAGCTCGTAGAACCGGCTCATGCCGACGCCTCCGCCAGGACCGCGAAGACCACCGGGTCGGCCTGGTCGTTGAGCGTGGTGACCCAGGTGGCGACCTTCGCCTGGCCCGCGCTGAGCACCACCCAGCCGCCGGGCAGGACGTCGGCCACCGCCAGCGCCTGCGCCGTGCCGCCCGCCTTGCCGAGGCACTCCAGCGCGGCCAGCACCCGCGAGCCCGCCGTGTCGGCGTCGCAGCCCGCGCGGGCGACCACCTGGTTGCGGACGTGGCGCAGGCCGTCGTCGAGCAGCCTGGTCCAGCCCTCCTCGGTGTTGCGGGTGAGCGTGGCCACCGCGCAGGCCAGCGGGTCCGAGCCGGTGACGACCAGGCTGATCCCGGCGGCGTGGGCCGCGTCGATCACCCCGTCGGCCAGCGCGGGCCTGCCGTCGGTCTGCCGCAGCACGGTGACCGGGGCGCCCAGCGCCCGGCCTGCCGCCAGCTCGGTCTGCGCCTGCCGGTCGACGGGCGCGCCCGCCGGGTCCGGCTCGACGACGACCGCGCGGCGCCCGCCCAGGGCCCGCTCCAGGGCCCGCTCCAGGTACCCGCTGAGCATCGCGGGCACCCACGGACCGGCGGCGTCCTTCTTGCGGACCGCCCGCAGGGTCAGGCCCTGCCAGCGCTCCACCAGCCTGCCCTCGGGGTCGAGGACGTCGACGTCGTAGGTGTAGCTGTCGCCGTCCTGCGAGCGCTCGCGGGCGTCCATCACCACGTACTCGCTGTCCTGGCGCTCGGCCAGCCACAGCTTCTCCACGCCCTGCGGCAGCAGGGTCGCGTCCGGCACGCAGCACTGGATCGCGTGCATCACCGCGTCCCGGGTGCCCGGGTCAGCCAGCACCTGCTCCTGCGGCAGGTAGGGCGCGAACCACGGCGCGGGCGTGGTGGTCGACAGCTCGGCCACCGCGTGCCGGGCGCTGGCCCTGCGGTAGCCCAGCAGGCGCTGGAACCGCTTGCCCTGGAACAGCACCCCGCCGTACAGCTCGGTGATCGGGTCGCCCGGCACCGGCGCGAGGCCGGTGGCCTCGCGGCCGGGCTCGTCGGTGGGCAGCGCGGGCCGGGGCAGGCGCAGCGTCGCCCGGAAGTGGTCGGCGCTGAAGCCGGTGTCCTCGGCCCGGATGGCCACCGAGACCGTCTCGTCGTCGCGGACCAGCGCGGCCAAGCGCACCGTGGTCGAGCCGCCGGGGCGCACCACGATCGGCCGCAGGAACTCCATGTCCTGCAGCAGCGGCACCGCGGTGCGGCCGATGGCGGCCGTGGCCACCTGCGTCATGGCCTCCATGCCGACGACGGCCGGGAACAGCAGGTCGCCGTCGAGCTGGTGGTCGGACAGGTACGGGTCGCTGCCGGTGGACAGCTCCACCTCGGTGATCAGCTCGACGTCCGGGTAGTGCACCAGCACCCGGTCGACGAAGCGGGTCAGCGGCAGCTCGTCGTCGCCGCCCAGCGGCAGCGTCGGCAGCCCGCCCATCCGGCCGCCCACGGTCAGCACCGGCCCGGCCTGCGGGTCGGCCAGCACCTGGCGCAGCACGTCGAGGCCGTTCTCCAGGGAGATCGGGGTGATGCCGTCGCGCACCAGCGTCTGCACCACGCCCAGCTTCTCGCCCATGCCCGCGCCGGACCACACCGACCACTCCAGCGCCAGCGCCCGGGCGTCCGGGTGGGCGCGCTGGAAGTCCACGGTCAGCTCGGTCATCCAGTCGTTGGCCGTGGAGTAGTGCGCCTCGCCCTTGAGCCCGGCCCGGCCGATGATGCTGCCGAAGGTGACCAGCAGCTTCACGTTGTCCTCGCCCACCGCGTCGAGGATCGTCCGCAGACCCGCGACCTTGGGGGCCAGGGTCTTGTGGAACTCCTCCTCGGTCAGGTTCGACAGCGCGCCGGGCACGTTGCGGCCCGCGCCGTGCATGACCGCGGTGACCGGGCCGAGGTGGGCCTCGAACGCGGCGACGGCCGCGGCGACCTGCTCGGGGTCGGTGACGTCGGCGCGCTCGTACCGGTAGGTGATGCCCGCCGCGGCCATCCGGCCCAGGTTCTCCACCAGCTCCTCGTCCGCGTCGGCCTGGTCGCGGCCGACGAGGGCGAGCTTGGCCCCGGAGTCCTTGGCCATCGCCAGCGCGCACTCGGCGGTGATGCCCTTGCCGCCGCCGGTGACCAGCAGCACGTCCGAGCTGGTCAGCGGGGTCCCGGCGACCGGGTCGGCGGGCTTCTGCAGCACGCGCAGCACCGGGGTGGTGCGGGTGCCGTCGGCGGTGTAGCGGACCTCGCTGAACGCCGTGGTCGCCGCCGCCTCGGTGATGACCCGCCGGACCGCCTCGTCCACGTCGGCCGCGGTCTGCGGGGCCAGGTCGGGCAGGCCGACCAGCGTGGTGGCCACGCCGTTGGCCTCCAGGAACGCGGTCCTGGTCAGGCCGGAGGCGCCGTACTTGCCCTGCACCACGACGAACCGGCTGCCCGACGGGGCGGCGACGGCGGCCTTGCCCGCGGCCAGGAACAGGTCGACGTGGTCCTCGCCGTTGTCCGGCAGGCACAGCAGCACGCCGTCGCCGATGCCCGCCTCGGCCAGCGCGGCGTGCAGCCGCTCGGCCAGCGGGTGGCCCGCGGGCGCGAACACCTGCCACTCGCCGACCGGTCCGGTGCCGACGGTGACGACCGGCTCCCGGGCGGGCAGGTAGTCCACCGAGAACGGCCGCACCCAGGGCGCCACGCCGGGCACCTCGGCGCTGCCGCCGCGGTTGGCCTCGCCGTCGCCGGCGGAGGCGGCCAGCTCGTCGATCATCTCGGCCAGCTCGCCCAGCGACACCGTGGCGAAGCTGGTGGACAGCTCCAGGGTCGGCATGCCGAGCGTGCGGGTCACGTCGTTGACGATCTGGCCCACGGTGATCGAGCTGAGGTGCAGGTCGTCCAGCGGGTGGGTGGCCGCGGTGACCGTCTCCAGCGGCAGCTCGACGCGCTCGGCGGCGAGCTGGCGCAGCAGGTCCAGGGTGGACGGTCCGTCCGCGCCAGCCTCGGCGGTCGCGGCCGCGGGCGCGGCGGCGGCCGGGACCTCCTCGCCGGGCTGGGGCAGCCCGACGGACAGGTCGGGGGCGGCCTCGCACGGGCTCGACAGGAAGGTGAACTCCCCGTCCAGCGGCAGCGGGCGCAGCACCCGGTCGGCGAAGAGCGCGTCGGCGTCCACCGCGGCGCCCAGGGCGAACGCGGCGCCGACGACCGACAGCAGCGGGGTCAGCGACTGGCTGTCGGTGTCGATGGCCAGCACCGGCGTGCCGGGCGCGATGTCCTGCAGCAGGCCCGCGAGCACCCGGCCGGGGCCGACCTCGACGGCCAGGTCCGCCCCGGCGGCGGCCTTGGCCGCGGCCTGGTGGAACTTGACCGGGAACACGATCTGGTCGCGCAGCAGCGCCCGCAGGTCGGTGTCGGCGTCGAGCCAGTCGCCGGTCACCGTGGACACCAGCTGGCGGACGGGCTTGGCGAAGGCGAACTCGGCCAGCCGCCCGGTCATCGCCTCGGCGGCCGGGGCCACCAGCGGGGAGTGGAAGGCGTGCGAGACGTTGATCCGGGTCGCGGTGACGCCCTCGGCCCTGGCCCGCTCGCAGACCCGGTCGACCGCGGCGGCCTCGCCCGCGATGACCGTCTGGTTCGGACCGTTGAACCCGGCGATGACGACCGGCTCGGACCCGGCCAGCTCCTCGACCCGCTGCGGGGTCGCGGCCAGCCCGGCCATCGCGCCGCCGCCCTGGCTGGCGTTGGCCATGACCTGCCCGCGCGCCTTGGCCAGCGCCAGGACGTCCTTGCCGCCCATCGCGCCCGCCCAGGCCAGCGCGGTCAGCTCGCCGAGGCTGTGGCCCACCGCCACGTCGGCCTCGATGCCCAGGGTGTGCAGCACGCGCAGGGCCGCGACCGACCCGGCGACGATGCGCGGCTGGGCGACCTCGGTGGCCGTCTGGTCGCCGCCGACGGGCAGCTCGGCGTCGGCGAAGACGGCCTCGGCGGCCGGGAAGCGGCGGCGGATCGCGCCCACCGCGCCGCGGCCGGAGCCCTGGCCGGGGAACAGGTAGGCGATGCGCGGCGGGGTCAGGCCGCGGTTGAGGTAGACCCCGTCGGCGCCGAACACGCTCTGCTCGCCAGCGTCGATGGCCGCCAGCAGCCGCTCCAGCTTGCGCACGGCGTCGTCGGGGCCGGTGGTGACGATGGCGGCGCGGACCCGCCCGCCGGAGAGCTCCTTGGCCAGCGCGCCCGCGAGGTCGGCGACCTCGGCGAAGGACAGCTTGGGCGCCAGCTCCAGCAGCCCGGCGACGCGCTCGCGCAGCGCGGCGTCGTCGGCGCCGTCGAGCAGCAGCAGCTCGGCGTCCTGCCTGCTGCTGACCAGCGCGGTCGCCCGCCGGGGCAGCTCGACCCGCCGGGTCGCCCCGGGCGCCTGCTCCAGCGCGATGTGGGTGTTGATGCCGCCGAAGCCCATCGCCGAGACTCCTGCGCGGATCGGCACGTCGGCGGGCCACAGGCCCGGCTCGCTGGGCACGTACAGCGCGGGGGAGTCCCCGGTCAGCTTCGGGTGGGCCTCGAAGTGGCCGGTGGCGGGCGGGATCACCTGGTGGTGCACCGACAGCGCAGCCTTGATCAGCCCGCCGACGCCCGCGGCCGCCTTGGTGTGGCCGAAGTTGCCCTTGATCGAGCTGATCGCCGCCGGGCGCGCGTCGGGGTCGACCGCGCGCCGCGCCGAGCCGATGGCCTCCAGCTCGGTGGCGTCGCCCAGGGCGGTGCCGGTGCCGTGGCCCTCGAAGTAGGACACCGTCTCCACGCCGTAGCCCGCGCGGGTGTAGGCGCGGTTGATCGCCAGCTGGTGGCCCGCGGCCTCGGGGCGGGTGATGCCGCCCTTGCCGTCGGAGGAGATGCCCCAGCCGGTGATCGATGCGTAGATCCGCAGGCCGCGGGCGATCGCGTCCTCCTCGCGCATCAGCACGACGACGCCGCAGCCCTCGCCGGGCCAGAAGCCGTTGGAGTCGCGGTCGTAGATCTTCATCTCGCCGCTGGCCAGCGCGCCGGTCTTGGCGAAGCCGATCACCTCGAACGGGTCGATCGAGAGGTCGACCCCGCCCGCCAGGCAGACGTCGAGGTCGCCGTCGGCCAGCGCCTTCGCCGCGGTGGCGATGGACAGCAGCGACGACGAGCACGCGCCGTCGACGGTGTAGCCGCCACCGCCGAGGTCGAAGTAGTTGCAGATGCGGCCTGCGATGGTGTTGGCCAGCCCGCCTGCCAGGGTGTCCTCGTCGATCGGCGGGAACGGGGCCTTGTAGACCGGTTCCAGCTCGCGCAGGAAGGCGCTGGTCTCCTCGTCGTCCCAGCCCTTGGCGCCCAGCGCCGCGGCCAGCGTGCGCCGCACGTACGGCCAGCGCAGCCGCATGAGGTTGGCCCGGGAGAACTCACCGGTGAGGCTGTTGCCGACGACGACGCCGGTCGCCTCCTTGGGCAGGCCCTCGGCGTTGGGGAAGCCCGCGTCGGCCAGCGCCGCCGCGGCCGTGTCCAGGGCCAGCCAGTGGGTGAGGTCGGTGGACCGGTAGGTGCTGCCCGCGACCTTGTACGCGAGCCGGTCGAACTCGTAGTCGCGCAGCACGGCCGCCTTGCTCGCGTAGAAGCGGTCGGGCGCGTCCGGGTCCGGCGAGTAGTAGTCCGCCTGGTTCATCCGCTGGTCGGGCAGCCTGCGGAACGCGCGGCGGCCGGCCAGGACGTTCTCCCAGAGATCCTCTGTGCTGGCGGCGTCGGGATAACGAAGTCCGATGCCGACGATGGCGATCCGCACGGTGCTCAATCTATACCGCCTATTCTCGGTGCCGCCCGACCGGAATCGGCGTGCTCGTACGCCTGCCGCATTACGCGGCGAAAACCAGCCGAGTCCGGCGCAGTCCTCGACACACGCTTTCAGCTACTCGGTCAAGGGTGCACCAGGGGCTGGTCGAATGCCCTCTCCTCAAGTGCTGTACCGGCAGTTCTCCTGTATTGCCGCCATAGTTCCTTGCGCCCCTGGGGCACTGCTGGAGATGCACCCCGCGCCCGGCCGGCCTGACGCTGGCTTTGCGTCCACCCCCGGGAGGAATCGATGCCATCGTTTCTCGGGTCGCTGCGCCAGTGCGCGCTGGCCCCGAAGCTGTCGACCGTCACCTTCGCCGAGCGGGGCTTCCCCGGGGCGGGATCACCGGCCGCGCAGCGGCTGGAGGCCATCCCGCAGTCGGTCATCTGCGGCTTCGAGTGGGGCATCGCCGCGCGCGACCTCTGGGAGGTGGAGCGGCGCCTGGAGCTGGTCGTGCCGGAGCAGCGCGGGTTCGCCTACGAGGGCGCGGCGATGGCCTTCGCCGTGCGCGACGCGATGGCGGGCGGCAGCGGCAAGCGCACCCGCGAGCTGCTGCTCGGGCCCGGCGCGCCGCACGTGTTCCTGACCTACATCGGCATCGGGTTCGCCATGGCGCGGCTGCCCCGGCCGCTCTGGCGCAAGATCATCCCGGACCTCGGCGGCTCGCCGTACTACCCGACGATGACCTGGCTTGCCGTCGACGGCTACGGCTTCGACCTGGCCTACTTCGACACCGAGCGCTACGTCGATCGCCAGCAGGTGCCGCCCGCCTACCCGTGGGAGGGCAGGCCGGACTACTTCCCGCGCGCGGTCGACCAGGGCATCGGCCGCGCCCTGTGGTTCATCCACGGCGCCGACCCCGCCGCCGTCGTCGCCGCCGTCGACCGCTTCCCCGCCGAGCGCAGGCCGGACCTGTGGGCGGGCGTCGGGCTGGCCGCGACCTTCGCGGGCGGCTGCTCGGCCGACGGCCTGGCCGCGGTCCGCGAGGCCGCGGGCGAGCACCGCCCCCAGCTCGCCGTCGGCGTGGTCTTCGCGGTCAAGGCGCGCACGTTCGCCGGGCACGTGCCCGAGCACACGGCGCTGGGCGCGCGGGAGCTGGCCGGGCTGTCGGTGGCCGACGCGGTGGCGATCGCCGACCGCACCGAGGCCGCCGCCGACGCGGCCGACGACGCCGAGCCGCTTTACGAGAAGTGGCGGAGCCGCATTCGTGCGCATTTCGCGGAAAATGCGTCACAGCGGGCAGGCAAGCGCGGAGGGGGTGCCCGCCCCCGCCGCGTGTGAAAATTGTCCCTGAATAGCACAAGCCCGTTTGATCCACAATTGAGGGGGCTGATTTTGAGCAGTTCATGGCGAACGCTCCGGCGTCGTCTGCTGACCCCGAACGTGGCCGAGACGAGCGTCGACAAGCGCGGCTTCCACAAGAAGTCACCGGCCGCGGTCGAGCGCCTGGAAACGGTCGGGAAGACATTTCTCACCGGATACGGCGCCGCGGTCGGGGCGCGCGCCGCGGCCGAGGCCGAGCAGGAGATCGAGCAGCTGCCCGACTGGCTGCGCGGGTTCGCCTACGAGGGCGCGGGGATGGGGCTGGCCATGCTCGACGGCCTGCCCTTCGGCCGCTCCGACCACCTCGCCCGGCTGCTGGCCCGCCCGGTCGGCGCCGCCTACCAGACGCTGATCTACGTCGGCCTCGGCTGGGCGATGGCCCGGCTGCCCCGGTTCCGCTGGGCGCCTGCCTCGGCGCTGGACCCCGTGCTGGCCCCCCTGGTGCTCGACGGGTACGGCTTCCACCAGGCGTACTTCCGCACCGCGCGCTACGTGGACGGGCAGTACCAGGACCCGTCGTTCACCTGGCTGGGCGCAGGCCGCGGCGGCTACGCCAACCAGGCCATCGACCAGGGCATCGGCCGCGCGCTGTGGTTCGTCTGCGGCACCGACCCCGACCTGGTCGCCGACCGGATCGAGGCGTTCCCCGCCGCCCGGCGCAGCCACCTGTTCGCGGGCACCGGCCTCGCGGCGACCTACGCGGGCGGCGTGACCGAGGACGAGCTGCGCACGCTGGCCCGCCGCGCGGGCCGCTACCGCGCCGACGTCGCCCAGGGCAGCGCCTTCGCCGCCTTCGCCAGGGTCAGCGCGGGCATCGTGCCGGAGCACTCCGCCCTGGCCACCCAGGTCTTCTGCGGCACCACGCCGGAGGAAGCGGCGCGGCTCACCACCGAACTGCGCCCGGTCAGCCAAGACGAGCACGAACTGCCCGCCTACGAGGTGTGGCGGCAGCGACTCGCGAACGAGTTCATTTCCCTTGGAGGTGTCAACACATGACCGCGATACTAGGACTGCTGCGCAGGCAGCTGACCGGTGTCATCGCGCTCGTGGTCGTCGTCGGCTTCTTCTTCGCGGTCGCCCTGCCGCAGAGCTCGGCCGAGGAGCGCAACGACCTGGCGAGCCGCTACGCCTTCGCCGGTCAGAGCATCGCGCTGCCCGCATCGGACAAGGTCCAGTCGATCCGCCAGGTCAACAAGGCCTACAAGCACATCGACGCCTGGATCTCCTCCGTCGGCGCCGCGGTGGCCATGAACGACCTGGACGGCGACGGCCTGCCCAACGACCTGTGCCTGGTCGACCCGCGCACCGACCAGGTGATCATCACCCCGACCCCGGGCCCGGGCGGCAACCGCTACGCCCCGTTCGAGCTCGACCCGGCCCCGTTGCCGGTGACGGACGTGATGGCGCCGATGGGCTGCGTTCCCGCCGACCTCAACGAGGACGGCAGGCTCGACCTGCTGGTCTACATGTGGGGCCGCACGCCGATCCTGTACCTGTCCCGCGCCGACCACCACGGCCTCAACGCCGAGACCTACCAGCCCGTCGAGGTGCTGGAGGGTGTCAGCAGCGGCGGCACCTACACCGGTCCGCAGTGGAACACCAACGCGGCCACCATCGCCGACTTCGACGGCGACGGCCACGACGACATCTTCATCGGCAACTACTTCCCCGACAGCCCGGTGCTGGACCCCAGCAAGGACGGCGGGGTCGAGATGAACCACTCGATGTCGCACGCGCAGAACGGCGGCGAGAAGGTCATCCTGTGCTGGAAGGGCGCCACCGCGGGGAACAACCCGACCGCGGAGTTCATGCGCGCCCCGGCCGACGCGCTGCCCGAGGAGGCCCGCCACGGCTGGACGCTGGGCGTCAGCGCCAACGACCTCGACGGCGACCTGCTGCCGGAGCTCTACATCGCCAACGACTTCGGCCCCGACCGGCTGCTGCACAACCGGTCGACCCCCGGCAAGCTGGAGTTCGCCAACGTCAAGACGACCCGCGGGCCGGGCACGCCGAAGTCCAAGCGCATCGGCGACGACTCGTTCAAGGGCATGGGCGTCGACTTCGGCGACTTCGACCACGACGGCCTCTACGACGCCTTCGTCTCCAACCTGACCGTGTCGTGGGGCATCGTGGAGAGCAACTTCCACTTCATGAACACCGCGGCCGACGTGGCCGACGTGCGCGCCCAGCTCCTCGACGGCGACGCCCCGTTCGAGGACGTCAGCGGCTCGCAGGGCACGGCGTGGTCCGGCTGGGCGTGGGATGTGAAGATCGCCGACTTCGCCAACAGCGGCGAGCTCCAGATCGCCCAGGCCAACGGCTTCGTCCGCGGCCACACCAACCGCTGGCCGCAGCTGCAGGAGCTGGCGATGGCGCACGACTCGCTGGTCTCCAGCCCCGGTGCCTGGCCCAACGCCAACGAGGGCGACGACCTCGCGGGCGGGGACACCATGAAGTTCTTCGTCAAGGGCGATGACGGCCGCTACGTCGACCTCGCCCCCGAGCTGGGCCTGGCCATCCCGGTCCCGACCCGCGGCATCGCCACCGGCGACGCCGACGGCGACGGCCTGCTCGACTTCGCGGTGGCCCGCCAGTACGCCGAGCCGGTGTTCTACCAGAACCAGTCGCCCGCCGCCGGTGGGTACCTGAACCTGAAGCTGACCCACAAGCAGGACGGCACGGTCGGCGCCGCGCCCGTCGCGGGCTCCCCGGTCACCGGCGCCCAGGTGGTCGTGACCACGGCCGACGGCAAGAAGTACATCCAGCGCGTCGACGGCAGCAGCGGCCACTCCGGCCGCCGCAGCAGCGAGGTCCACATCGGACTCGGCGACGCGCAGGGCCCGGTCTCGGTGCAGATCAGGTGGCGGGACCGCCAGGGCGAAGTGCACGAGCAGGAACTGCAGCTCAGCCAGGGCAAGCACGCCCTTGAGCTCGGCGACCGCGTCGAGGAGAGGTGAGCAGGGAAATGGTAGTCCAGGAAGCCAAACCCGGCGGGAAGCCGCCCGCAGGCGGTCCGCCGAAGAACCCCAAGGTCATCAAGGCGCTGCGCCGGTTCGCGATCTCGATCACCATCTTCAACATCGCCGGTTTCGTCGTGCTCGGCTTCGAGCAGCCGTGGACCTGGCCGTTCGTCGCCGTGGCCACCGGCTACACCGTCGAGCTGGTGTTCGAGAAGATCGGCGCCCGGGTCGAGGGCCGCGCGCCGCGCTACGCGGGCAACGGCCTGCGCGGGGTCATCGAGTTCCTGTTCCCCGCGCACATCACCAGCCTCGCGCTGAACATGCTGATCTACGTCAACGACCGCATCTGGGTCATGATGTTCGCCGTCACCCTCGCGGTGGCCACGAAGTGGATCCTGCGCGCCCCGGTGCGCGGCAACCTGCGGCACTACATGAACCCGTCCAACTTCGGGATCCTGATGGTGCTGATCCTGTTCCCCTGGGGCAGCATCGCGCCGCCGTACCACTTCACCGAGAACGTCAACGACGTGGTCGGCTGGATCATCGTCGGCGCCATCCTGGTCACCGGCACGATGCTCAACGCCAAGCTGACCGGCCGCATGTGGCTGATCTTCGGCTGGCTGAGCTTCTTCGCCCTGCAGGCGGTGCTGCGCGGGATCCTGTTCGACACCTCGATCCCCGCCGCGCTGTCGGTGATGACCGGTGTGGCCTTCGTGCTCTACACCAACTACATGGTCACCGACCCCGGCACCACCCCGTCGAAGCCGGGCGCCCAGTTCGCCTTCGGCGCGGGTGTGGCGATGGTCTACGGCGTGTTCATGGTTGCGAACATCGCCTACGGCCTGTTCTTCGCCACCGCGATCGTCTGCCTGATCCGCGGCATGTTCCTGTGGGGCCTGCACTTCGTCAACAAGGCCCGCGTGCAGTTCGAGGCCGAGCAGCGCGCCAAGGCCGAAGCCGCCAAGCAGGCGCCCGCGATCTCGGTCGTCAAGGACGAGGGCGGGCCCGCTGCCCGCCCCGCGGCGGCATGACCACCTCGCACGGTCGAGTGCCCCCAGGGCCGCCCCGCCGGGCGGCCCTGGGGGTCCTGCGGAAGCTGCGCGCCGACCGCCTCGGCCTGATGAGCGAGGCGGTCGGCACGTACGGCGACGCGGTGCGGGTGGCGATCGGCCCGAAGAAGCTCTACATCTTCAACCACCCCGACCACGCCAAGCACGTGCTCGCGGACAACGCCGCCAACTACCACAAGGGCATCGGCTACACCGAGGCCAAGCGCGCGCTCGGCGACGGGCTGCTGACCAGCGAGGGCGCGCTGTGGAAGGAGCAGCGGCGCACCATCCAGCCGGTCTTCCAGCACAAGCGGATCGCCGCGCGGGCCGACGTCATCGTCGACGAGGCGCTCGGCCTGGTCGGGCGGCTGCGCGCCCAGGGCGCGGCGGGCGGCCCGGTGGACGTGCTCGCCGAGGTCACCGCGCTCACCCTGGGCGTGCTCGGCCGCACGCTGCTGGAGTCCGACCTCGGCGCGTTCGACTCCATCGTGCACTCCTTCGACGCGGTGCAGGACCAGGCCATGTTCGAGATGGAGACCCTGGGCCTGGTGCCGCACTGGCTGCCGCTGCGCGGCCAGCTGGAGTTCCGCAAGGCGCGCACCGACCTGGAGCGGATGGTCGCCATCCTGGTCGCCCAGCGCAAGGCCAACCCGATCGCCTCCGGCGACGACGTGGTCACCCGGCTCATCGCCTCCACGGCCAAGGAGGCCGACCGGCGCGTCGGCGACCGGCGCATGCGCGACGAGCTGGTGACGCTGCTGCTGGCAGGCCACGAGACCACGGCCAGCACGGTCGGGTGGACGCTGCACCTGGTCGGCAAGCACCCCGAGGTGCGGCAGCGGCTGCACGAGGAGGCGGTGGCCGTCTACGGCGACCGCCGCCCGGAGTACGCCGACCTCGCCAAGCTGCGCTACACGCACATGGTGCTGGACGAGGCCATGCGCCTGTACCCGCCGGTGTGGATCCTGCCCCGGCGGGCGCTGCAGGACGACGAGGTGGGCGGCTACCACGTGCCCGCGGGCGCCGAGGTGCTGATCTGCCCGTACACCCTGCACCGGCACCCGGCGTACTGGCCCGAGCCGACCCGCTTCGACCCGCAGCGGTTCGACCCGGACGTGCCCTCGGGCAGGCCGCGCTACGCCCACATCCCCTTCGGCGCCGGACCGCGGTTCTGCGTCGGCAACCACCTGGGGATGATGGAGGCCACCTTCATCATCTCCACGCTGATGCGCGAGCTGCGGCTGGACGAGGTGCCGGGCTTCCGGGTCACCCCCGAGCCGATGATGTCGCTGCGCCTCGGCGGCGGCCTGAAGATGTTCGTCCGCGGTTGGACCCCGGCCGCCCGCCGGTCGGCCGCCTGAGCACCCCCGGAGAGCACCCATGAGCAGCAACCTCGCCGAAGACCCGCACGGTCACCCCAGGACGGTCGAGTTCGCCAAGCTGCGCGCCGCGATCGCCGACCCGGCCGTCCGCGAGCTGTTCCCGTTCCGGTTCCTGGCCGCCAACGAGACCTTCGGCAGGCTCGTCGACGCCACCGCCCACCGCATCCTGGAGTCGATCGGCGCCCTTCCGCCCCCCACCGGCATCACCGTGCCGATGGCCAAGAAGGCGCTGTCGATGCCGTGGAAGCGGACGATCCCGCTGAAGTTCCTCTACGAGAAGCTGTCCGACAGCGGCATCCTCAGCCGCGGCGACGGGCGCTACTTCCCCGGCCTGGCCCCGGTGGAGGACTTCGACACCGTGGCCGCCGAGCTGGCCGAGCGCGAGCCCGGTGCCGCGGTGGCCGCGGAGATCCTGCGCACGCTGGTCGAGGAGGCGGGCTCCTTCTTCAGCGGCGCGGCCACCGGCGACGAGATCCTGTTCTCGCCGCAGAAGCTGCCGCTGTGGCTGAAGTACTTCTCCAACGACAACCCGCTCTACGCCATCAACAACAGCGTCGGCGCGGAGGCGCTGGCGCGGCTGGTCCCGGCGGGCGGCGGGCCGTTCGAGGTGCTGGAGATCGGCGGGGGCTGCGGCAGCGCGGCCGACCAGGCGCTGCGCAGGCTGGGCCCGGCCATCACCCGCTACCGCTTCACCGAGGTGGCCGAGACCTTCGCCCGCCACGGCGAGCGCGCGGCCAGGGCGGCGGCGTCCCCGTCGACGGTCGTGGAGTCGGCGCGGGTGGACATGACGCTGCCGTGGGAGCCCCAGGGCATCGAGCCGGGCACGTTCGACGTGGTGTACTCGGTGAACTGCTTCCACGTGGCCCCCGACCTCGACTTCGTCATCGACGAGGCGGCCAAGGCGCTCAAGCCGGGCGGCGCGGTCGTGGTCTCGGAGTGCGTGCGGCCGACGAAGCTGGCCCGGCCCATCCACGCCGAGATCATCTTCGACTTCCTGGACAGCTTCACCGACGTGATGACCGACCCGGTCAAGCGGCCGACCCACGGGTTCCTGACCCCGGCCGCCTGGCGCGCCACCTTCGAGGCGGCGGGGCTGCCCGACGTCGAGGTCCTGCCGGACGTCGACACCATCGCCGAGAAGTACCCCGACTTCGTCGTCGGCGCGGTCATCGCCCGCGCGTCGCACTAGGGAGCTGACTATGGTTGCCGGCTTGGTCCGCCTGGCGGTGCGCCGCTCGCTGCGCGACACCCGCCACGTCCGCGTCCTGCCCCGCCGCCGCGCGACGGGCCTGGTCGCCGACGTGTACCGCCAGGTAGAACGCGACTTCGGCATGCTGGCCCCACCGGTGGCGCTGCACTCCGCCGCGCCCCCGGTGCTGGCCGCGTCGTGGGCGATCCTGCGCGAGACCCTGATCGCCGACGGCGCCGCCGACCGCGCCGCGAAGGAAGCCGTGGCGACGGGGGTGTCCCAGGCGAACAGCTGCCCGTACTGCGTCGACGTCCACGGCATGACCCTGGACGCCCTCGACTCCGGCGACCGCTCCGACCTGACGGTCTGGGCGGCCGCGACCGCGACCTACCCGGGCGCGGGCCTGCCGCCCGCGCCCGCGGAGCAGGCCGCGGAGCTGGTCGGGGTCGCGGTGGCGTTCCACTACTACAACCGCATGGTGAACGTGTTCCTGCGCGAATCCCCGTTCCCGGCGCACGTGCCGGAGTCGGCGAAGCCGAAGGCCCGCCAGGTGCTGGGCGGCGTGCTGCGGGTGTCCGCGGCGGACACCGCCCGCGCGGGGGATGCGGTGGAGCTGCTGCCTCCCGCTGAATCCCCCGCGGACCTCGCCTGGGCCGCGGGCAGCCCGGTCGTCGCCGATGCGTTCGCCCGCGCGTATGCGGCGGTGGAGGCCGCGGGGGTGCGCTCGGTGTCGCCCGAGGTGCGCGCCCTGGTCGAACGCCGCCTGGCGAACTGGGACGGGCGGGCACCGGGGTTGAGCCGCGCGTGGGTGAACGACGCGGTGGCCGACCTGTCGCCTGCTGACCAGGCGGCTGGGCGGTTGGCGCTGCTGACGGCTATGGCGTCGTATCAGGTGGATGAGGGGTTGGTCGCCGGGTACCGGGAGCACTTCCCGGCGGACAGCTCGCTGATCGAGATCACGGGGTGGGCGAGTATGGCGGCTGCTCGGCGGATTAGCGGGTGGGTGGCTAATAGCGGGCGTGCTGCTGCTTGATGGATTCTCCGGCGCCGCCGGTCGGGCTTCGGCTCGGCCGGCGGTGTCGTCGTTTGGCCAACTGCTTGCCGGGGTTGTCGGTCGCCCTGGTCATCCCTACCTCTCCAGACGCCCTCTCGGCGGGTTTGCGTGGCCAAGGGGGCCAGTCAACCCCCGAGCCACGTCGTGCCCCGGGAAGACGGTGATGTCGTGGAGTGCGCGGGTGAGTTTGGCGGCGAGCATCCAAGGCATGAGGGGGTGGCCGTGGGCGAGCGAGGCGTTCTCGTCCAGGAGGGTCGGTTGGATTGCCGGGCCGGGGGCGAACAGCAAACCGTTGACGCCATCGACGGGGTGGGCGGCTACGCGCATGAGGGTGTGGCGGCCGGTGGAGAGGGCGGGGCACAGGCGCAGGGTGAGACGGGCGCAGGGGGCGCAGACGGGTGGTTCGGCGACTAGCGCGCTCTGGGGCCAGTTGTGGTCGCGGGTGATCGTGTCGGTGACCAGCCAGAGGGTGCCGTGGTCGTTGCGGTCGGCTGGGTTGGCGCAGACCTGGCAGAGCAGACGGGCCATGCAGCGGCGTTGGCGGAGCGGGTGGATGCGGGCGTAGAGGGGTTTGCCGGAGCCGTGGGCGAGGCCAGCGCGGTCCCAGAGGATTCCTCGGGTGTCGCGGTCGCCGAGGACTTCGTCGCTGTACTGGATGCCGGTGCCGTCGGGGTTGACGACCACGGGCGGGTGGCCGATGTCTTCGTTGCTCCACCTGGCGACGTAGGGGACGGGGAAGCGGGCTTTGGGTGCCCTGCGGTGCTTCGAGTTCTCTGGAAGCAAAGTGCCCACTGGTGCCGCCAATCTGTCCGGTGTCGACTAGGTCCGCGAGTACTCGGAAATGCTGGTCGACTGACGGGCCAGCTGGTTGACCGTCAAGCCGAGTCCGGTTTGGACCCTAGGGTGGCGCCAACTCGTCGGACCTGCCTCATACGCATGATCTTTATGCGTGGCGCGCATACGGAAGGTGATCACAGGCGTATGGTGGAGGGGCACTCGTGAGCCGGCCGAGCGAGGCCGGGAGGCTAGGGGTTCGGATGGGGATCAGCATGTACTGCACGCGCTGCGGGGGAAGACTGGCGCGCGACAGTCGATCGAGCGTGTGCAGCCCCTGTCGTCACGTCAGAGGCGGGGGCACTGATGATGCGCCCGACCTGGGACGCGATTTCTGGACGACCGACCAGATGCGTGACGCCTTCGCCTCGCGAGACATGGGAGCAGTGGTGCGGGCTTATCGCTACCATCCGGCGCACGGCCACAAGCCATTGCCGCAGCAGACCGTCAGCCGATGGCTTCGGATAACGCAGTCTCAGCTGAGCCGCATCGAGTCCGGGCGCAACAAGGTCGGTGAGATCAACAAGCTCGAGCACTATGCCAAAGTGCTGAAGATGCCTGCTGACCTTCTCTGGTTCAGGCTTGCCGGGGAGAGTTCGCCGCTTGCTTCCCGGCCTTCCTCCGGCCACGTTCTAGCCCTTCCTGAGGGGCCGGTCGTGCCAGCCGCGACCCGTGCGGAGTCCGCGATAGCCGATTGCCTTGCGAGGACCCTGGACGACTACGCCGCCACGGACAATTTAGCTGGTCCGCGTTCGCTTCTTGCTATCGCTCCTCGGCAGCTGCGGTTCGTCGAGGAACTCCTGCTCAAGGCGAGGGGCAAGGACAGGGCTCGTCTTCTCCGGGTTGCGGCCCGCTTCTCCGAATTCGTCGGATGGCTCAGTCAAGATGCCGGAGATGTGCCCAACGCCATGTCGTTCACATCGATGGCTTCGGACTACGCAGAAGAGGCCGGGGACGACATCCTCTCCCGGTACATCCTCATGCGACGCAGCAATATCGCTACTGACGCCGAAAGATACGACCTGGCGTTGCGGTTGGCGGATGGCGCCCTGGCGGGCGTTGATGGACGCGAAGCCCCGCGCATGCGCGCTCTGGCACTGCGCCAACAGGCGCACGTGTACGCGAAGAAGGGTGACTCCGACGCTTGTGCGCGTGCCCTGGAAGAGGCATACGCAATGGCTGGGCGAACAGTGGACGCCGAATCGGAGCTGGGTTCGTACTGCACTCCTGAGTTCATCGAGATGGAGGCGGCCGTCTGCTGGGTGGAACTGGGTTCCCCGCGTTCGGCGATCACGTCGCTGCGCAGAGGTCTCTCGGCGTGGCGCCCCGAGTTCCGGCGAGACCTCGGCCTCTGTCTCGCGCGGCTCGCGTTTGCCCACGCCGCTGATTCGCAGCCGGACCATGCGACTCAGGTGGTGCGCAGTGCGGTCGGCATCGCCGTTGAAACGCGATCTCATCGCACCGAAGCTCAATTGGTGCGCGTTATTGGAACGCTCCGCAGCGGCGGAGCGGAGAATGAGGCTCGGCAGGTCGGGTTCCTGCTGGAGAACCTGGCCATCGGCGTCGGCGGAAAGGGAGAAGTTCGTGATCACGGCTGCCACTTCGGATGACGAGTTTCATCGAAAAGCGCGCGTTGCGGTGCTTCCGGTCGGCAGCTTCGAGCAGCATGGGAAGCACCTTCCACTGGCCACCGACACGCTCGTCGCCTGCGTGATCGCGAAGTGCGTGAGCGACCGGTACGACCTGTTCTGCTTGCCGCCGATCACCTTCTCGTGCTCACATGAGCACGAGGGCTTCCCGGGAACTGTCAGCATCAGCGCCCGTACGCTGATGTCGGTCGTGTCCGACATCAGCCACTCCCTCCAGCGCGCCGGCATTGACCGTCTGGTGTTGGTCAATGGGCACGGCGGCAACTACGTCTTGTTCAACGTGGCGCAGGAATGCAATGTGACTGAACGGCGGATGGGGCTCTTCCCATCTCCTTCTGATGTGACCGGAGCGCGCGCGGCCGCAGGGATGGTGACGACGGCCTCCGAGGACATGCACGGTGGGGAGTGGGAGGTGTCCATCCTGCTCCACGCCTACCCCGATCTGGTCAAGGAGAGCTACGTCGACGCAGACGTCCAGGTCGACGAGCGGCCGCTTCTCCACCTGCTGGGTGTCAAGGGCTATTCGACATCGGGGATCATCGGCAAACCATCCGCCGCGACGGCCGAGAAGGGCGGGCTCGCGCTCGCTGCGCTGACGGAATCCTTCGGGGGCCTGCTTCAGCAACTCGAACTGCAGAAGTGAGCGTGAATGAGCCGTTCCCGTCGGGATCGCCTGCCTCCCGCTGGTTGTCCGCTTCTCCCGCAAATGAGCGAGGGCGTGTCCGGACTTCTCAGTCGCGGACACGCCCTCTCGGACTCCCCCGGGTGCTTATTCCTTCTCGGGCTTGCGGGCCACGAAGAGGAGGTAGCCCAGTTCGGGGACCAGGCCCGCCGGGTTCTTGAACAGTTCCAGGACCGGCAGCACGCCCTCGCCGTGGCGTTCCAGGAGTTCCTCCTGGCGGCGCTCCACCGTTTCGATCACGCGGTGGCCGGTGAGCTGGGTGTGCTTGCTGATGTCGTGGAACTCGACCAGCTCCAGGCCCGACTCGCGGACCAGCGCCTGGTAGGCGTCGGCGTAGAGGAGGGGCTTGGCGTGCATGCCGTCGAGCATCTCCTGGACCAGGCGGGCGTTCTCGGGGGTCATCTCGCCCAGTTGGAGCTGGTCGGTGACCACGATGCGGCCGCCGGGGCGCAGGACGCGCAGGCACTCGCGGAGGACGTGCAGGCGGTCCATGTGCATCAGGGCTTCGAAGATCCAGACGACGTCGAAGCTGTCGTCCGGGAAGGGGAGCTCGGCGGCGTCGGCGTACTGGAAGCTCACCCGGTCGGCCAGGCCCTGGGCGGCGGCGCGGGAGTTGGCGTCGTCGATCTGGCCCTGGTTGTTGGAGATGCCGACGATCTCCACCGGGGCCTGCTTGGCCAGCTTGAAGGCGGGCAGGCCCACCCCGCAGCCGATGTCGAGCAGGCGCCCGCCCGCGGTGCCGGTCTTCTCGATCAGCAGGTCGGTCAGGCGCTCGGTCGCGTCCTGGATCGAGCTCTTGTCCTCGGCGGACTCCCAGTAGCCCTGGTGGAAGTTCTCCCCCCACACGTCGAGCATGACCTCGTGCATGAGGCGGTAGAACGCATCGGTGTCGCTCACGGTGCCGCTCCTTCCGGGTCGGGCGGGGCTCAGGCCGCGGTGGAGACGGCGCCTTCGACGGCGGTCAGGCGGACCGGGAGGCTGCGGTGGCCGTTCATGATGAACGTCGGCAGCGGCTGCAGCTCCTCGGCCGGGACCGCCAGGGTCAGGTCCGGGTAGCGCTCGAACAGCGCGGACAGGCCCACCGTCGCCACCATCCGCGCGATGCCCGCGCCGAGGCAGTAGTGCGGGCCGTAGCCGAAGGACAGGTGCTCCTTGTCCTCGCGGGTGATGTCGAAGGTGCAGCGGGAGTCCCCGTGCAGGGCGGGGTCGCGGCCGATCGCGGCGTAGTTGACCAGGATCGGGTCGCCCTTGGGGATCACCACGTCGCCGAGGTCGATGTCCTCGACCGCGTAGCGCAGCGGCAGGTTGGCGATCGGCGACTCCAGCCGCAGCACCTCGTCGATCACGTCGTCCCAGCTGGCCTGGCCGGACTTGACCAGCTCCAGCTGCTCGGGGTTGCTCAGCAGCGCGGTGATGGCCTTGTCGAAGAAGTTGATCGTCGTCTCCGACCCGGCGCCGAGGATGGCGAAGATGGTGTCGGCCAGCTCCTGCTCGGTCAGCCGGGAGCCGTCCTCGTCGCGGGCGGCGATCAGGTCGCTGGTGATGTCGGCGCCGGGCTCGGCGCGCTTGAGGGCCACCAGGTCGGCGATCGCGGTCCGCCAGCCCAGCAGCACCTGCTGGGCCTGCTCCGGGCTGATCGTGGTGTCCAGCATGACGTCGAGGACCTTCGCCGTGGCGACCCGGGCCTCCTCGGACATGCCGATCAGGTCGGCGACGAGCATGCCGGGCAGCGGGTAGGCGAAGCGCTCCTTGAGGTCGACGACCTCACCCGGCGGCACGTTGCCCAGCGCGTCGAGCAGCATGTTGGTCAGCCCGACGACGTGCGGGCGGATCTCCTCGGTGCGCCGGGCGGTGAACGCCTTGCCGATGAGCCTGCGCAGCCGGTGGTGGTCGCGGCCGTAGGTGGTGGACACGTTGTCCATCGCCACCCAGCTGATCAGCTCCCAGTCGGGGCGGATCTCGCCGTTGATGAACGCGGGCCAGTGGTTGCGGGCGCTCTTGGTGACGTTGGGGTTGGTCAGCAGCTGCTTGATGACGGCGTGGCTGTTGACCGACCAGACGACGACGCCGCCGGGCAGCTCCACCTGGACGGCGGAACCCTGCGCGCGCAACTCGTCGGCCTGGCCGTGGATGTCCTGGCCGGTCGGGTCCAGGGCGGGGCAGCGCTTCTCCATCATGATCTCCTGCTAGTCCGATTCCGGTCAGGCCGTGCGCTCGGCCGTGATGAACACGAAGGTCCCCTTGTCGACGATCTCGTGCCGCACGGCCAGCCCCGCGGCGGCGAGCCACTGGTGCAGCTGCTCCAGCTCGAACAGCAGGTGCCCGGCCGGACGGCTGGGGAAGAAGTGCGACGCCTGGAAGTGGCGGGCGATCGGGTCGTCGCTCCACCGGAAGGTCATCATGGTGAGCACGCCGCCGGGGCGCAGGCAGCGGCCGATCTCGGCGATGGCCTGCTCGGCGTCGTCGGGGAAGGCCTGCAGCGCGTTCCACAGGTTGATCGCCCCGAGGCTGGCGTCGGCGAACGGCAGGTTCAGCGCCGTGCCCATGACCGCGGGCACCTCCGGCAGCCGGTTGCGCAGCACGTTCAGCATCGGCAGCAGCATGTCGACGGCGGTCAGCCGCTCGGCGCCGACGGCGTTCGCCACGACCTCGGTCCAGCGGCCCGCGCCCGCGGCCAGGTCGACGACCGGGCCGGTGGTGCCGCTGAGGTGCTCGATGATGTAGGCGTCCTCGAACTCCGGGCTCACCTGGTAGCCGATGTTGGTCCCGGCCAGCCGCAGGTAGTTGGGCCGCAGGAAGGCCTCGTAGTACAGGCCCATCTTCGGCATCTCCGACAGCTTCTGCAGCAGGTCGGCGGTGGCCGCGTCGTTCTCCACGCCGTCGCGCACGCCCGCGGACAGGTCGAGGATGCCGTTGGCGCTGAGGTAGGTCGCCGCGCACGCCTCGCAGCGCGCGCCGCTGCCCTGCAGCTGGATCGGACCGTGGCAGGTCGGGCAGCGCAGCAGCTGCGCGCGGTCGCCGAACTGCTCGTCGGTCGGCTGGGTCTGCGCGGGCTCGAACGTCCACTCGGGAACGACCACGGCGGGCAGCTCGGCCGGGGTGCCGTTGTTGACCGCCCAGTACGCGATGTGGCCCGCGAAGGCCCACACCGTGCGGGTGTCGTTCTCCCAGTTGGTGCGGACCTGCTCGGGGGTGAGCCCGGCCACCGCGGCCTTGGCGTGGGCGGCGTTCTCCTCGTCCATCTTCCACGCCGACGGCGCGGGCCAGACCTGGCCGAGGTCGGGGTCGGCCGGGTCGAGCTCGGCCAGGCCGCGGGCCAGCCGGGTGCGCTCCTCGGGGTCGAGGTCCAGCTCGTCGGTGACGGCGAGGATGGCGGCGCGGTCGGCGGGGAAGTGGGCGAGCAGGTACAGCAGGGCCAGGGTCAGCGGCTGGCCGCTGGACCCGCCGCGCACCAGCGCGAGGTAGCTGTCCAGGCCCGCGCGCACCGCGGTGGCGACCGGGCCGTCCAGGCGCGGGTACTCGGCCTCGGCGAGCAGACCGAGCAGGATGGCGACGTGCCCCTTGCGGTCCGGCCCCGCGGCGTCGAGCGCGGCGATCACCTCGGGCACGGCGTCGAGCGCGAGGTCGGTCAGTTTCCCCTCGCTCCACAGCGCGGCGACGAGGTTCTGGTACGCCGCGGCCATGCCGTCGGGGGACGCGCCGGTGAACGAGCGCACCAGCTCGGCGATCGGGGGGTTGGCGTCGGAGGCACTCATTCGGCGATTCCTCCCAGGGAAGGCGAATAGGCAGACTGGGCCCGTCCAGAACCGTGCCACCGGGGCGGACCAGCGGACATCTCCCGCTGTGCTCGGGGGCGCTGCGGCGCAACCCGCGAGATGTGGCCGCCGGGCCGCCCCCGCCACGATGGGCCGACAGATCGGTCGGACACCGGACCCGGGCGGGCAGATGACTGAGCCAGCGGACATCGGCGAGCACTACGACAAGCGCTCGCCCATCGGCGACGAGCTGCGCGACGGCCAGCTGCACATGTGGTACTGGTACGACCGCGACGACCCCGCCCCGCTCACCGAGGCCGTGCACCGCATGACCCGCAAGGTGACCGACACCCTCGGCCTGCGCGCGGGCGAGCACGTGCTCGACGCCGGGTGCGGCCCGGGGGAGACCGCGGTGCACCTGGCCAACCGCTTCGGGGTGCGGGTCACCGGGATCACCGTCAGCGCCTACGAGGTCGAGCGGGCGCGCCAGCGGGCCGCGGCGGCGGGCGTGGGGGACGTGGTCACCTTCGAGTACGGCGACTTCATGGCGCTGTCCTACCCGGACAACTCCTTCGACGCGGTGCTGGCGCTGGAGTCGCTGCAGAACGCGCCCGACCTCGACCAGGTGCTCGCCGAGCTGTTCCGGGTGCTGCGGCCGGGCGGGCGGATCTCCTTCTCCGACTTCAGCCTCGGCAAGCCCGGCGACCCCGCGCGGGTGCGCACGTTCATGGACACCCTCAAGCTGCCCCGGCTGCCCACCGCCGCCCAGTGGCTGGAGCACGCCAGGGCCGCCGGGTTCGAGGTCGAGGAGCACACCGAGTGCGGGCCGCGGGTCTTCGGCCGCAAGGCCAAGTACCTCGAAGCCGCGATGGCCGTGCAGGGCGAGGTGGCCGCGAAGTTCGGCGACGACGCGGTGGCCGAGTTCTCCCGCCTGCACCACGGGTTCTTCGTCCCGCGCAAGGACCAGATCGGGTACGTGATCGTCGCGGCGCGCAAGCCCGGGCGCAACGGCGGAGATGCGGCCGGTCGCGGCGTTGGTTGAGACTGGACGCGCGTCACCTTCGTTGTCCTGAGTGGACGGACAGGCGCATCCGACGACTTCGAGGAGGTCCCGGCATGGGACACGACGTAGGCCGCCGCGCGATCGTGCTGGGCGGGAGCATCGCCGGGCTGCTCTCGGCCAGGGTGCTCGCCGAGTCCTTCCACGAGGTGCTGGTGGTCGACCGCGACGAGCTGACGGGGGTCACCACCGCCCGCCGCGGCGTGCCGCAGGGCAGGCACGTGCACGGCCTGCTGGCCCGCGGCCAGCAGATCCTGGAGGAGCTGTTCCCCAGCTTCACCGCGGGCGTCAAGGCGGCGGGCGTGCCCACCGGCGACCTCGGCGAGCTGCGCTGGTTCTTCAACGGGGTGCGGCCCGAGCCCAACACCACCGGCCTGATCTGCCTGTCGGCCACCCGCCCGGTGCTGGAGTCGCACGTGCGCGCCCGGGTCGCCGCGCTGCCCAACGTCACGCTCATCGAGCAGACCGACATCGTCGGCATCACCACCACCAAGGACAACTCCCGGGTGACCGGCGCGCGGGTGCAGCGCCACGGCGCCGACGCCGAGGAGGTGCTGGAGGCCGACCTGGTGGTCGACGCCACCGGCCGCGGCTCGCGCACCCCCGCCTGGCTGGAGGAGCTGGGCTACGGCCGCCCCGACGAGGACCGGGTCAAGGTCAACACCTGCTACACCACCCGCATCTACCGGCTGCGCGACGAGTCCGTCCTCAACGGCGACCTGTCGATCAACTCCCTGGCCTCGCCCGCCAACCGCCGCGGCGGGTTCTTCTCCCGCATCGAGGACGGCAAGTGCGTGCTGTCGCTCTACGGCGTGCTCGGCGACAGCGCGCCCAGCGACAACGAGGGCTTCGTCGAGTTCGCCAAGTCCCTGGCGGTGCCCGACATCTACGAGGTCATCAAGGACGCCGAGCCGCTGACCGACGCGGTGATCCACCGCTACCCGGCCAGCGTGCGCCGCCGCTACGAGCGCATGGCCCGCTTCCCCGAGCGCATGGTCGTCATCGGCGACGCGGCGTGCAGCTTCCACCCCGTCTACGGCCAGGGCATGACCATCGCCGCGATCGAGGCGCTGACCCTGCGCGACCACCTGCGCCGGGGCATGCCGCGGCCCGCGGCCTTCCACCGCGACATCGCCAAGGTCATCGACGGCGCGTGGGACATGTCCACCAGCGGCGACCTGGCCTACCCCGAGGTCGAGGGCCCGCGCCCGCTCAAGGTCCGGCTGGGCAACGCCTTCATGGCCAAGGTCCAGGCCGCCATGACCCGCGACAGCGAGGTCACCGGCGCGTTCATGCGGATCGCGGGCATGGTCGACACGCCCGCCTCGCTGATGAAGCCGGGGATGATGCTGCGCATCCTGCGCAACGGCAAGCCCGCCGCGCCCGCCGAGCAGCAGCGCCCCGGCTCCGGCGAGGGCCCCGGCCAGGTCGACCTCCCGCGCGCCGCCTGAGTGAGGAAGAGGACACGATGAGCTTCGCCGCCGCCCAGCCCGGCACCCCGGAGTACGACGCCGCCACCGCGGTGTTCAACCTGGCCGCGCCCGCCCGGCCCGCGGCCGCGGTGACGGCCCGGTCCGTCGCCGACGTGCGGGCCGCGGTCCGCCACGCCCGGGCGGCGGGGCTCCCGGTGCGGGTGCACACCACCGGCCACTCGGCGGGCAGCGCCGCGCCGATGGACGGGGCGCTGCTGATCCGCACCGAGCTCGACGGCGAGGTCGAGGTCGACGCGGCCGGGCGGGTGGCCCGCATCCCGGCGGGCGCCCGCTGGGGCGCGGTGGTCAAGGCGACCGCGCCGCACGGGCTGGTGCCGCCGCACGGGTCGGCCGCCACCGTCGGCGCGGTCGGCTACCTGCTGCGCGGCGGCGTCAGCTTCTACGGGCGGGCCGTGGGCGTGGCGGCCAACAGCGTCCGGGCCATCGAGCTGGTCACCGCCGACGGCGAGCTGCGCAGGGTGGACGCCGAGGCGGACCCGGAGCTGTTCTGGGCGCTGCGCGGCGGTGGCGGCGGCTTCGGCGTCGTCACCGCCGTGGAGGTCGGGCTGTTCCCGGTCGCCTCGGTGGTCACCGGGGCGACCTTCTGGCCCGGCGAGCACGCCGGGGCGCTGCTGCGGGCCTGGCAGAAGTGGACGCTGGACGCGCCCCGCGAGGCGTCGACGTCGCTGCGCATCCTCAACCTGCCGCCGGTGCCCGACGTGCCCGAGGCGCTGCGCAACGGCCCGGTGGTCGGCGTCGACGGCGTGGTGCTCGCCGCGGGCGGCGACGAGGAGCGCGCCCTGCGGCAGGCCGACGAGCTGCTGGCCCCGCTGCGGGCCGTCGCCGACCCGGTGATGGACACCTGGCAGGCGACCGCGGCGGGGGCGGTGCTGGAGTCGCACATGGACCCCAGCGACCCGCTGCCCTACCTCGGCGACCACCTGCTGCTGCGGGAGCTGGACGACAGCGGCATCGACGAGTTCGTGCGCCTGCTCGGGCCGGGCTCAGGCTCGCCGCTGGTCATGGCGGGCCTGCGCCAGCTCGGCGGCGCCCTGGCCGACCCCGACCCGGCGGGCGGCGCGTTCAACCGCATCGACGCCCACTACGCCTACTCCGGCTCCGCCGCGCCGTTCCCGCCGGTCACCGCGGAGATGATCACCGAGCACTGCGCGCGGGTGCGGGCGGCGCTGGGGCCGTGGGACACCGGCCGCACCGCGCCGACGTTCGTCGACAGCCACGACCAGCCGCAGGGCCACCTGTCGGCCGAGGACGTGGCCGCCGTCGACCGGGTGCGCGCCCGGGTCGACCCGACCGGGCTGTTCCGCACCGACATCTCGCCCAACGCCACCGCGGCCTGACGGGCGGGCGCGCGACCACTGCCACTGCGATTCGACGGGGGCTTGCCGAAGATGGGATCCGACGCGCGGTTCGCCGTCACATCGCCGGGGCAGGACGGGCTCTGGTACCTGACCGAGCTGGCGCCCGACTCGCCGGCGCACACCCTGTGCCGGGCGTGGCGGGTCAGCGGCCCCCTCGACGTCGCGGGCCTGCGCGCGGCCTGGCGGTCGGTGCTCGCCCGGCACGAGAGCCTGCGGTGCGCGGTGGTCGACCGGGCGGGCAGGCCGGAGCTGCTGGTCGCCGTCGAGCCGGCCGAGGAGGCGTGGTCCTGCGTCGACCTCGGCGGGGGCGACGCCGCGGCGGCGGCCTTCTGCGCCGAGCTGGCCGCCGCGCCGCTGCCGCCCGCGGCCGCGCCGCTGGCCCGCCTGGCGGTGGCCAAGGTCGGCGCGGACGACCACGTGGTCGCCCTCGTCGCGCACCGGCTGGTGTGCGACGAGGAGTCCCTGGGGATCGTCGCCGCCGAGCTGGCGGGCGTCTCCGGCGAGGCGCCGAAGTACACCGACTTCGCGCTGGAGGAGCGCATCCGCGACCAGCGCGGGCTGCTGGACTGGTGGCGCGCCGAGCTGTCGCCGCCGCCCGCCGCGCCCGACCTGCCGGTCGACCACGTGCGCCCGCCGGTCCCCTGGGCCCCGGCGGGCGTCGTGCGCTTCGACTGGGGGCTGGAGGTCCCGCCCACCACCGTGCTCGCCGCGTTCCACGCGCTGCTGCACCGCTACGGCGGCGGCGACCGCATCGCCGTGGGCATGGCCGCGTCGGTCCGCCCGCCCGAGTTCGCAAGCGCGGTCGGGCTGTTCGAGAACCTGGTGGTGCCCTGCGTCGACTTCACCGGCGCGCCCACCTTCCAGGAGCTGGTGGCGCGCGTGGAGGCGGCCGTCGACGGGGCGCTGTCGCATGCGGCGCTGCCGTTCGAGGAGCTGGTGCGCGGGCTCGGCGTGGACCGGGAGGCGCACCGCGTGCCCTTCGGCGACGTGCTCTTCGGCATCGCGCCGCCCGCGGTCGCGCCCCGGCTGCCGGGGGTCGAGGTGGCGGAGCAGCCGGTCGACCCGCGAGCGGCCCGGGCCACCCTTGCGCTGTCGGTGGCCGAGTCCGGTGGCGCGGGCGTGCTGGAGTACCGCGCCGACGTGTTCGAGCCCTCCTCCGTCCGGCTGCTGCTCGACCAGCTGCACACCCTGCTCACCGCCGCGCTGGCCGACCCCGACGCGCCGGTCGCCGCCCTGCCGCTGGAGACCGAGGTGCAACTCGAGGTCGCCGCGCGGGCCGCCGACCGGATCGCCGACGGCCCCGCGGGCCCGGACGCGGTCAACACCCTCGTCCACCGGATCGCGCGCGCGACCCCGGACGCGCCCGCCCTGTCCTCAGGCGGCACCTACGCCGAGCTGGTCGCCGAGGCGGGCCGGGTCGCTGCCGCGCTCGCGGGGGCGCAGGGGCAGCCAGTCGCCGTGCGGATGGCCGCCGGGCCGCGCCAGATCGCCGCGGTCCTCGGCGTGCTGGACGCGGGCGCGCACCTGGTCTGCCTCGGCGCCGACGAGATGGGGGAGCGGGGCCGGGCGCTGCTGGCCGACACCCGCCCCGCCCGCCTGGTCGTCGACGGCGCGGCCGGGCCGGACGCGCTGGCCCGCTGGTACGCCGAGGAACTGGACGGCCAGGTGGTCGACCTCGCCGACCTGCCCGAGCAGCAGGCGCGGGCCGCGGCCCCGAGCCCCGGCGACCGCGCCTACATCGCCTTCACCTCCGGCTCGACCGGCAGGCCCAAGGGGATCCCGCAGACCCACGCCACGCTGGCCCAGTTCGCCACCTGGTTCGCAGGCGAGTTCGGCATCGGCCCCGGCGCGCGGGTCGCCCAGTGGGCCGCGCCCGGCTACGACGCCGCCCTCTGCGAGGCGTTCGCCGCCCTGGTCGCGGGCGCGACGCTGTGCCCGGTCCCCGACCGCATCCGCGCCAACCCGGAGAAGATCACCGCGTGGCTGGCCGATGAGGGGATCACCCACTTCCAGACCGTGCCCAGCTTCGCCAGGGAGGTCCTGCGGGTGGTCACCGCGGGCGCGCGGCTGGACCTGTCCCACCTGCTGCTCGCGGGCGAGGCGCTGCCCGGCGAGCTGGCCGACGGCCTGCGCGCCGCGCTGCCCGGCACCCGGCTGGTCAACCTGTACGGGCCGACCGAGCTGGTCCTGGCCACCTGGCACGAGGTCGGCCCGGTCGGCCGCGGCGTCACCCCGGTCGGGCGGTCCATCCCGGGCAGGCAGGTGCTCGTGCTCGACGCCCAGGACCGGCCGTGCCCGGCGGGCGTCACCGGCGACATCGTGGTGCGCAGCCCGTTCACCACCCCCGGCTACCTCGGCTCCGACGACCGCGCGCCGTTCACCGCGGCCGGCTACCGCACCGGCGACCTCGGCAGGCGGCGCTTCGACGGCGCGCTGGAGTTCCGCGGCCGCAAGGACACCCAGGTCAAGTTCAACGGCATCCGGCTGGAGCTGGGCGATATCGAGTCCGCCCTGGCCGGGCACGGGTCGGTCGCCGAGTGCGCGGTGGTGGCCGTCGCCGACGGCGCAGGCGTGGTCACCCGGCTGGTGGCCTACGTCGTCCCGGCCCGCGGTCCGGATGGGACGGCCACCGGCGCGGCCGCGCAGTGGCGGGCCGCGCTGCGCGAGCGGTTCGGCAAGGCGATGCCGCCGGTCACCTTCCGCACGCTGCTCGGGCTGCCCCGCAACACCGGCGGCAAGATCGACCGCCGCGGCCTGCCCGACCCCGGCGTGCCGGGCGGGGACGCCGGGCGCGCGGCCGAGAGCTGGGTCGAGCAGGACCTGGCCGCGATCTGGGCCGAGCTGGGCGTGCGGCCGGGCCACGCCGAGGACACCTTCTTCGCCGCGGGCGGCCACTCGCTGCTCGTCCCGGTGCTCCTGCACGCCGTGCGCAGCCAGTTCGGCGTGCCGGTGGCGGTCCCGGAGTTCCTCACCGACCCGACCGTCGCGGGCCTCGCCGCCCGCGTCGAGGCGGGGATCGCGCGGGCGGACCGCAGGCGCACGCCGCACTGAGGAAGATGCCGGACGGGTGGCCGCGGGGTGAGGATCGCATATCGCCGAGGGCGCGAGGAGAACGATGAGCCACCGTAGCCTGTACGCGGTCTTCGAGGCCGCGCGCCGCAGCCGGCAGCCCGCGGTGCTGGCCGACGTCAAGGTGAAGTCGCCGCGCGACGGCAAGCTCATCGACCTCGACCGCCTCGACTCCTATCTCGACGCTCTCGTCGCAGGCGGCGTGGCCGCCATGACCGTGCCGACCGACCCGGTGTACTTCTCCGGCCGCGCCAGCCTGGCCGCCCGCATCCGCGACCGCACCGGGCTGCCGGTGATGCGCAAGGAGTTCTTCTGCACCCCGCGCCAGCTCGACGAGTCCGTCGCCGCGGGGTTCACCGCCGTGCAGCTGTCGGTCAACACCACCGCCCCCGGCCAGCTCGAACGCCTCTACGACCACGCCGAGCGGGTGGGCCTTGAGGTCCTGCTCGGCGTGCACACCCGCGAGCACCTCGACACCGCGCTCGCCCTCGATCCCGTCGCCATCGCGGTGAACAACCGCGACATCGTCGCCCTGGAGCTGGACCCGGGCACGGTGCGGATCACCGAGACCCTGATGCCGTTCGTGCCGCCGGAGGTCTACGTCCTGTCCGAGAGCGCCTTCTTCACCGCCGACGACGTGGTGCGCGCGGCGGCGGCGGGCGCGGAGGGCGTGCTGGTCGGCACCGCGCTGGCGCAGAGCGACGACCCGGCCGCGCTGGTGCGCGAACTGCGGGACGGAGCGTGGCTGTGCTTCCGGTAGACCGGCTCGGGGAGCGATTATCGGACCAGGGCGCGCGCCTGCTCGTCGTCTACCTGACCATCGGCGACCCGCTGGCGGACTTCGCCCAGCACGCCGCGGCGGCGGTGGCCGCCGGGGCGGACGCGATCGAGTTCGGCATCCCGACGCCGCGGACCCGTCCCCGCGGCGCCGACATGGCCGCCTCGTTCGACCGGGCCCGCGGCTGCCCGCCCGAGCGCGCCTGGGAGCAGGTGCGCGCGCTGCGCGCCGCGCTGCCGGGCACGCCCCTGCTGGCGCTGCTCTACCCGCAGACCGTCGCCGACATCGGCGCGGACCGCGTGCTCGACCTGGCTGCTGAGTCCGAAGTGGACGGCCTGGTGCTGACCGACCCGGACGGCCCGCTCAGCCCCCACCAGGCAGCCGACGCCGGATTGAGCGCGATCCCGCTGGTCGGCCCCGCCACCGACCCGGCCCGGCGGCGCGCGCTGGAGGCCGCCGCCCGGCACTGCACCTACCAGGCGCTGGCCGAGCGGACCGGCGCCCGCCTCGACCCCGACCGGGTGGGCGGGTTCGCCGCCGCCGCGGCGGCTGCCGCGACCAAGCCGTTCCTGGCCGGGTTCGGCATCCGCGGCGCGGCCGACATCCGCGCGGTCGCCCCGCACGCGGCGGGGGTGGTGATCGGCACCGAGCTCCAGCGCGGCCTGGCCGCGACCGACCCGCCCGCCCGGGTGGCGTGGACCAGGGCCGCCGTGCGGCGCTGGAAGGCGGCCACCGTGTTTTCGCCGAGCTCACAAGCGAGGAGTTGGTAATGCGCGTTGACATCATCGGCGGCGGCCCGGCGGGGCTGTTCCTGGCCGGCCTGCTGCGCCGCGATGGCTTCGTCGACGACGTGCGGCTGTACGAGCGCAACGAACCCGACGACAGCGCGGGCTGGGCGGTGGTCTTCCCGGAGGGCTCGCTGGACCAGCTGTCCAAGGTCGACCGGGGCGTGTTCGAGGGGATCGAGCGCGCGGGCATGAGCTGGACCGAGGTCGAGATCCGCTGCCGCGACTCGCGGTACCTGGTGGAGGGCAACCGCTTCCACGGCATCGGCCGCGACCGGCTACTGTCGGTGCTGCGCGAGCGCGCGGTCGAGCTCGGCGTCCAGATCCATTACGGCCACCAGGTCACCGACCTCGCCGAGCACGCCGACGCCGACCTCGTCGTGGGCGCCGACGGGCTCAACTCGGTCGTGCGCGCCGCCCACGCTGAGCAGTTCGGGCCGCGCGTGGAGCACGGCGAGTTCTGGTACGGCTGGTTCGGCATCGAGGTCGCCCAGCCCACCTTCGCCTACATCTTCGTCGAGACCGAGTGGGGCCTGTTCCAGGGCTACGTCTACCCCTCCGGCCAGTCGTGGAGCTCGCTGATCATCTACGTCTCCGAGGACACCTGGCAGCGCAGCGGGCTGGCCGGGATGGACGTCGACGAGTCGCTGCGCTTCTGCGAGCGGGTCTTCGCCGACCACTTCGACGGCAAGCCCATCCAGCGCCGCGGCCCCGGCTGGACCCGCTTCCGGCACCTGCGCTGCGACAGCTGGCACACCGACGACGTGGTGCTCATCGGCGACGCCGCGCACACCGCGCACTGGTCCATCGGCTCGGGCACCCGCCTGGCCATCGAGGACGCCATCGCGCTGGCCGACCAGCTGCGCGCCCAGCCGACCGACATCCCCGACGCGCTGGCCACCTACGAGAAGGTCCGCCGCCAGCGGGTCGAGCAGTTCCAGGACGCTGCCCTGCTCTCCGAGCGCTACTTCGACACCGTGCGCCGCTACCTGGACTTCGAGCCGATCCAGTTCGCCTACCAGCTGGTCGCCCGGTCCTGGCGGATCACCTTCGCCGACATCGCCAAGCGCGACCCGGACTTCATCCGCCGGTTCAACGCCTGGTTCCACAGCCGGGCCACCGGGCAGCCGGTGGACATCGCGCCCTCGCCGGTCTTCGCCCCCACCTCGATCGGCGGGCTGCGGCTGGCCAACCGGATCGTCACCACCGTCCCGACCGCGGGCGCGGGCCTGGTGCTCGGCGCGCCCGCCGGGGCCGGGCAGGCCGCGGCCGCGCTGGTCGGCGCGGACGGCCTGGAGGCGGCGCTGGCGGCCGCGCAGGCCGACCACCAGCTGGCCCTGCTCGACCTCACCGCGCGCCCGGTCGCCGACCTGCTGGCCGACCCGCCCACCGCCGACCTGGCCCGGCTGCGCGCCCACTGGCCCGCCGACCGGCCGGTCGGCGCCGCGCTGGGCCTGGCCGCGGGCTGCGACGCCGCCGCCGACACCGCCGTCGAGCTGGCCCGCGTGCTGGCCGGCGCCGGGCTCGACGTGGTGCTGCTCGGCCCGGCCGCCGAGGACCCGCCGTCGCGGCCCGGGCAGGTGGTCCAGGTCGCCGACGCGGTCCGCAACGAGACCGGCTTGGCCGTCATCGCCGACGACGGCCTGCGCACGCTCGACGCCGCCGACACCGCGGTCGCCGCGGGCCGGGCGGACCTGTGCGTGCTGCGTTTCGAGTCGTCCGAAGGGGAGGCGCGATGAGCTACCCGGATCAGCCCTACTGGAACCCGCGAACCGAGACCATGCCCAGGGAGGAGTTGGCCGCGTGGCAGTGGCGCAAGTTACGCGCCGCGCTCGCCCAGGCGCGCAACTCCAAGTTCTGGGCCGACCGCATCCCCGAGGACATCACGTCCCTGGAGGACTACTTCCGGCGCGTGCCGCTGGTGCACAAGAAGGACCTGGTCGCCGCCGAGCAGGTCGAGCCGCCGTTCGGCCTGCTGCCCTCGATCGACCCGGCCTTCGGCATCCGCTTCCACCAGACCAGCGGCACCAGCGGCAACGTCCCGCTGCGCACCTTCGACACCGTGCGCGACTGGACGTGGGCGGTCGACATGTGGTGCACGATGCTGCACGCCGTGGGCGTGCGCCCGCACCACCGCGGCTGCGTGGCCTTCGGCTACGGCCTGTTCATCGGGTTCTGGGGCATGCAGGACGCCATGATGCGCATGGGCTGCACCGTGCTGCCCACCG
Organism: Actinokineospora sp. NPDC004072; assembly: GCF_053604195.1. Taxonomy (NCBI): domain Bacteria; kingdom Bacillati; phylum Actinomycetota; class Actinomycetes; order Pseudonocardiales; family Pseudonocardiaceae; genus Actinokineospora; species Actinokineospora sp. NPDC004072. The sequence continues at coordinate 76,163 of NZ_JBSGHB010000005.1, forward strand.
GCTCGATGGACTCCGCGGCGCGCGTGCGGCTGCTGGTCGACTACCAGATCGAGGTCATCGGCTGCACCCCCACCTACGCCCTGCGCCTGCTGGAGACGGCCAAGGACATGGGCATCGACCTGGCGGTCGAGGGCAACCTGAAGATCGTGATCACCGGCGCCGAGCCGCGCCCGCCCGCCACCGTCAAGGCCATCCGCGAGGGCTTCGGCGCCGAGGTCTACGACGTGGCGGGCATGACCGAGCTGGCCACCGTCTTCATGTTCGAGTGCCCGGCCAAGCCCGGCGCTGGCCACATCATCGAGCCCAGCGTGATCGAGGAGGTGCTGCACCCGGAGACGCGCGAGCCGGTCGGCTACGGCGAGCGCGGCGTGCGGGTGATGACCGGCCTCGGCCGCGAGGGCTTCCAGGTCTTCCGGTACTGGACCGAGGACATCGTCGTCAAGCGGCCGTGGCACGAGTGCTCGTGCGGGCGGACCTGGGACTACTACGACGGCGGCATCATCGGCCGGGCCGACGACATGCGCAAGATCCGCGGCATCTCGGTCACCCCGGTGATGGTCGAGGACGTCGTCCGCGGCTTCCCCGAGGTCGCGGAGTTCCAGACGGTGCTGCGCGCCGACCGCGGCCTGGACGTGATGGTGCTGCGGGTCGAGCCGCGCCCGGAGGCCGTGCGCGAGGGCCTGCCCGAGCGGGTCGGCGCGGAGATCAAGCGCACGATCGGGCTGCAGCCGATCGTGGAGCTGGTGGACCCCGGTGTGCTCCCCCGATTCGAGGCGAAGGCGGTGCGATTCCATGACGAGCGGTGAGCTGACCGCGCACGAGGAGCAGCGGCTGCGCGAGGCGTATGCCGCGCTGCACGAGCTGGCGGCGACCTGCGGCGTGCCCGGCGTGCGGGCGGCGGCGCGGGCCGCGGTCGCCGAGGTGCACACGGCGCTGGACGGGCAGGCCCTGGACTTCGAGCTCTACACCGCCCGGTGGCGGGACGGGGGAGGTGCCTGAGGTGTCGGTCACCACCGCCGCGGAGATCGATTTCTCCCGGCTGGGCGAGGAACCGGACTACAACCTGGCGCGGCGCTTCCTCGACCCGGTCCCGGCCGGACGCACGGCGCTGCGCACCGCGGCGGGCCCCACCAGCTACGGCGAGCTGCGCGAGCTGGTCAACCGGATGGGCAACGCGCTGCGCGGCCTGGGTGTGCGCAAGGGCGACCGGGTGCTCATCGCCATGAGCGACGGCGTGCCGTACGTGGCCACCTGGTACGCCGCGCAGCGCATCGGCGCCATCACCGTCGAGGTCTACAACTTCCTGACCGCCGACGACTACCGCTACTACGTCGAGTACCTCGAACCGTCCATCGTGGTCACCGACGGCGCCGCGGTGGCGGCCCTGCGGGGCGCGGGCGTGCGCGGGATGGTCGTCGCGGGCGTGGCCGGGCTGCCCGCGGGCGAGCACGACTTCGACACCCTGCTCGCCGCCCAGCCCACCGACCTCATCGCCACGCCGATGAGCGCCGACGACGAGGTCATGTGGAAGCTGACCACGGGCAGCACCGGCAAGCCCAAGGCGTGCAGGCACGTCGCCAGGAGCCCCTGGCTGAGCCACCTGTGGTACGCCAGGGGCGCGCTGGACCTGCAGCCCGACGACATCATCCTGCCGGTGCCCAAGCTGTTCTTCGGCTACGCCCGCGACCTGGTGGCGCTCTACCCGATGGGCGTGGGCGCCTCCGGCGTGCTGTACCCGGAGCGCAGCACGCCCGAGCGCCTCTTCGAGCTCGTCGCCGAGCACCGGCCGACCGTGCTGGTGAATGTGCCGACGATGATGAAGTCGATGCTGGCGCACCCGGAGGCGGCCAAGGCCGACCTCAGCTCGGTGCGGATGTGCCTGTCGGCCGGCGAGCACCTCCCGCCCGAGCTGCACCGGCGCTGGCAGGACACCTTCGGCGTCGAGGTGCTCGACTGCATGGGCTCGTCGGAGGCCTACCACGTGTTCATCTGCAACCGGCCCGGCCAGGTGCGGATGGGCAGCCTCGGCACGGTCGTGCCGCACTACGACGCCGCGGTGGTGGACGACGACGGCAACCCGCTGCCCGACGGCGAGGTCGGCCTCCTGCAGGTGAGGGGCGAGCCGGTGGCGATCGGCTACTGGCGGGCGCCGGAGAAGACCGCGGCGACCTTCCCCGCCCCGCACACGCTGCGCTCCAGCGACCTGTTCAGCCGCGACGCCGAGGGCTACTTCTACTACCGCGGCCGCGCCGACGACCTGCTCAAGGTCAGCGGCATCTACATCGCGCCGACCGAGATCGAGGACTGCCTGGCGACCCACCCGGCCGTGGTCGCCTGCGCGGTGGTCGGCTACACCACCGAGGACGGCCTGACCAGCACGCGGGCCTTCGTCGTGGCGGGCGAGCCGGTCACCGCCGACGAGCTGCGCTCCTACGTGCGCTCGCGGCTGTCGCCGCACAAGTACCCCCGGGACTTCCGCTTCGTCGACGCGCTGCCGGAGACCCCGTCGGGCAAGGTCGACCGCAAGGTGCTGCGCTCGCTGACCTGACCCGGCGCCCCCGCGGGCCGGCTCCCCCTCCTCGGGAGCCGGCCCGCTTTCGCGTGCGGGGGGCGCGGACGCCGCCGAGCCCGCCGCCCGGTGGGGACCGGCGCGGCGGGCTCGGGGGGATCACGCGGTCTTGCGGGTCTGGGCCTGGGCCACCACGAGCGCGACGAACCCGGGCAGGTCCGGGTCCTCGAACAGGTCGCCGACGTCGATGGTGATGCCCAGCTCGTCCTCGACCCGGGCGGTGATGCGGACCGCGGCGATGGACTGCCCGGACAGCTCGAAGAACGTGGCGTCGTCCTGGCCGGGGCGCGCGCCCAGCACGTCGCGCCAGATCTCGGCGGCCTGCCGCTGGATCTCGGACAGGTCGGGGGTGGTGGTCATGGGTCTCCTCCGCGGGTGGGTCAGCCGTTGATCAGGCCGTTGCGGCCGTCGCGCAGGTGGTCGAATGAGGACAGGTCCGGCACGGTCCAGCCGTCCAGGTCGTACTCGTCGAGGCACTGGTCGACGAACGCCTTGTAGCCGTCGATCTCGCCGCTGGCGATCTGGGAGTACAGCAGCTCGGTGCGCACGGCCTCGTGGTTGCCCGCGTAGTTGCGCTCGTAGAGCTCGTGGCGCCCGCCGAACTCGCTGCCGACGGCGTCCCAGAGCAGCTTCATCAGCTTCACCCGCTGCACCGCCGTGGTCCCCTTGGACCCGCGCAGGAAGCGGTCGAGGTAGGGGCGGATGGCCGGGTTGGCGAAGTCCTCGGCGCTGGAGTTGAGGTAGATCAGCCCGCTGGCGATGTCCTGCTGGACGATCTCCTTGATGCGGGAGTAGCCGCTCTGCATGAACCACCGGTAGGCCATGCCGTAGGCCGGGTTCGGCAGCACCGCGCCGTTGACCCACTCCACCGGGTTGCGGGCGGCGGCGTCCGACAGCGCCCAGAACAGGTTGCGCCAGGCCAGCACCTCGCCCAGCCGGGTCTGCACGCCGCGGAACTCGTCGACGCCGGTGATCTCCAGCGCCTTGGCCAGCAGCCCGGCCAGGAACTCCAGCTTGACCGCCAGCCGCGTGCAGCCGTGGAAGGTGAACCGCTGCGGGAAGCCCGAGCGGCCGGTGAACATCTGGACCTTGCCCAGGTCGCCGTAGATGAACACGTTCTCCCACGGGATGAGCACCTTGTCCAGCACGAAGATCGTGTCGTTCTCGTCCATCCGCGACGACAGCGGGTAGTCGAACGGGCTGCCCATCAGCGCGGCGGAGGCGGTGTAGGAGGTGCGGCAGATCAGCTTCACCCCGGGCGCGTCCATCGGCACGGTCGCCACCAGGGCGAACTCGCGCTTCTTGACCGGCACGCCGTAGTGTGCGACGAAGTTGTAGTGCGTCAGCGCCGACCCGGTGGCGACCACCTTGGCGCCGCTGACCACGAGCCCGGCGTCGGTCTCCTTCTCCACGTGGACGAAGACGTCCTCGACCTCGTCCGGCGGGCGGTTGCGGTCCACCGGCGGGTGCACGATCGCGTGGTTCCAGTAGAGGACCTTCTCCTGCGACTCCCGGTACCAGCGCCGGGCGTTGTCCTCGTAGGGGGCGTAGAACTCCGCGTTCGCGCCGAGCGTGCCGAGGAAGGACGCCTTGTAGTCGGGGGTGCGGCCCATCCAGCCGTAGCTCATCCGCGACCAGGCCGCGATCGCCTTCTGGTGGGCGACGAGGTCGTCGGCGCTGTGCGGGGTGGTGAAGAACCGGTGGGTGTAGCCGTCGCTGCCGGTGTCGGTCGGGCAGGTCAGCACGTCCTTGGTGTCCGGCGCGTGCAGGGCGTCGTACATCCGCGCGACCATCCGGGCGGGGTTGTGGAACGCCGGGTGCGCGGTGACGTCCTTGACCCGCTCGCCGTAGAGGTAGATCTCCCGGTCGTCGCGCAGGCTCTCCAGGTACTCCGCACCGGTCAGCGGGCGGGTCTGCCGCGGCTGGTCGGCAGCGCCCCCCGGAACCTGCTCCCGTTCGGCCATCGGACTTCCTCTCGGTGGTACTCGCTGGGGACTCGCTGGGACCCGCCTTGCACGTGCCGCGGATCGCGGGTTTCCATTGTCGCAGCGGGAAAGCCGCCGACGGCTCTTCGCGCATGCGCACCGCAGGGCCGCCGCCGCGCCCCGATGGGCGCACCCGCGGCCCGGGTGCGCCCATCGGTCGCGTCGGGGGTCAGAGCCCCAGCGGCGCGGTGGGGTCGAGGACGGCGCTCTTGAGGACCTGGTCGAACTCGTCGGCCATCGCGCGCATCGTGACCTCGGTGAACTTGTGGGTGTTGTAGCCGAGGTAGGCGTTGATCTCCCCGGTGGGGGCGATGTCGAGCTGCCACAGGGCGCCGTCGGGGATCTCCGTGGCCACCTCCTGCGACAGCCGCCGCGGGATGTCGCGCAGCTCCAGGTCGCCGATGACGTCGCCGTGCAGGGCGAAGGGCAGCTGCATCGGCTGGAACGCGATCAGCGCCTGGTCGTCGCTGGCGGCCGGGGCCATGAGCGTGGGCGCCTCGCCGAGCAGCGCCAGGAAGGGGATCTCCTTCGAGTACGCCTCGATGCAGGTCTTCCGGGTGCGGTCGAGCACGTCGCGGAAGGTGGTGGCGCCCGCGACGTCGGTGCGCAGCGGGATGAAGTTGGTGAAGTTGCCGACGGTGTTCTGGAACCGGGCCTGCTTGCGGTTGGACCCGATCGTCAGCGCCACCAGGTCGGTCGCGCCGGTGCGCTGGGCCAGCAGCACGTTGTAGGCAGCCAGCAGCACCATGAACGGCGAGCTCTTGCTCTCCTTGGCCAGCGCCGCCACGCCCGCGGCCACCTGCGGGTCGATGGCGTAGCGCAGCACCGCGGTGTTGACCGGCTTGCCAGCCGAGCGCGGGAAGTCCATCGTCGCGGTGGTGACCTGCGCGCCCGCCAGCTTCTCCCGCCAGTAGGCGATCGACTTCTCCGGCAGGACGGTGTCGAGCTCCTCGCGCTGCCAGAGCGCGAACTCGCGGTACTGCGCGGGCTCGGGCCGCTCGGGCACCTGGTGACCGCGCCGCGTGGCGTACGCGGTCACCAGGTCGGTGACCATGACCTGCAGCGACCAGCCGTCGACCGCCGCGTGGTGGGCGATGAGCACCAGCGCCGAGTCCTCGTCGTCGAACCGGCCGATGACCGCCCGCAGCAGCGGCAGCGGCTCGATGCCGTACGAGCCGCCCTCCAGCTCGATGATCAGCTCCTCGGCCCGGCGGTCCCGCTCGGCGGCGGGGGTGCCGGAGAGGTCGACCTCGATCAGCTCGGCCGGGCACGGCGGGACGACGGCCTGGTAGAGCTCGTCGCCGTCGCGCTCGATCCGGGTCCGCAGCACCTCGTGGCGGGCCACCACGTCGGCCAGGGCGGCCCGCAGGGTGGCGGAGTCGACCGACCCGCGCACCCGCCAGCCCCAGGTGATGTTGTGCTTGGGGCCGAAGGGCCCGCTGTCGGGGTCGGGCGACTCGAACAGGCACAGGAACTGCTGCGCGAACGAGACCGGGTAGCGCTGGGGGGTCGACGCCGAGGGGGTCGTGTCGGTCATGGGTGTGCCTTTCGCGGTTCGGCTGGTCAGCGCAGCTCGACGCCCGCCTGGCGGGCGGCGTGCAGGAACTCCCCGCGGGACAGGGCCGCGGCGATGAGCTCGATGTCGTCGGCCATGTACCGGTCCCGCTCCAGGGTGGGCACCAGCGCGCGCACGGCCTCGTAGGTGGCCTTGCCCGCCGGGCTCAGCCCCTCGTACCGGCCGGAGACGTCGACCGCCTGCGCGGCGGCGAGGAACTCCACGGCCAGGATGTAGTTGTTGTTCGCCAGCACCCGGCGGGCGTTGCGGGCGGCGATCAGGCCCATGCTGACCACGTCCTGGTTGTCGCCGTTGGACGGCACGCTCTGCGTGCTGGCCGGGCCGATCGTCCGGTTCTCGGCGACCAGCGCGGTGGCCGGGTACTGCGCGCCCGCGAAGCCGCTGTTGAGGCCCGGCTCGCCGGAGGCGACCAGGAACTCGGGCAGGCCGGACAGGTAGCGGTTGAGCAGCCGGTTGGTGCGCCGCTCGGAGAACACGCCCAGCTGGGTCATGGCGATGGTGGTGTAGTCCATGACGAACGCCACCGGCTGGCCGTGGAAGTTGGCCCCGTGGAAGACCTCCTTGCCCGCGAAGAACAGCGGGTTGTCGTTGGAGGAGTTCAGCTCGGTGTGCACGGTCCGCTCGGCGTGGTAGAGCGTGTCGCGGACGGCGCCGACGACCTGCGGGATGGCGCGCAGGGTGTAGGCCTTCTGGATCCACACGTCGGTGCGCGAGACGTCGCCGCCCTTGGCCTGCTCGCTGGCCTGCTTGCGCAGGTCGGCGTGCTCGACGGCCAGGCGCGAGCCGGACAGCAGCGCGCGCAGGTTGGCCGCGTTGTCGATCTGGCCCTGGTGCGGGCGGGCGATGTCGTGGCCCTCGGCCTGGAACGGGCTGGTCGAGCCCAGCAGGGTCTCCACCACCAGCGCGGTGACGATCTCGGCCTGGCGGACCTGGTCGATGGCCCGGGTGAGCACCAGGCTGCCCAGGCCGGTCATCGCGGAGGTGCCGTTGATCAGCGACAGGCCCTCCTTGAACCGCAGCTGCAGCGGCTCGATGCCGTGCTCGCGCAGCACCTCGGCGGTGGGGGTGCGCCTGCCGTCCTTGAGCACGTAGCCCTCGCCGATCAGCGTGGAGGCGATGTGGGCCAGCGGGCCGAGGTCGCCGCTGGCGCCCAGCGAGCCGATCTCCGGGATGGCCGGGGTGATCCCCAGGTTCAGGTAGAGGGCGATGCGCTCCAGCAGCTCGGGGCGGACCGCGGAGTAGCCCTTGGCCAGGGCGTTGAGCCGGGCGGCGAGGATCGCGCGGGCCTCGACCTCGTTGAACAGCGGGCCGACGCCGGCGCTGTGGCTGCGCACGAGGTTGGTCTGCAGTTCGACCTCTTTGGACGTCCCGACGAGCATGTAGATCATCTCGCCGTAGCCGGTCGTCACCCCGTAGACCGGGATGCCCTGCATGATGGTGTCCTCGAACTGCTTCCGGCTGCTCGCCGCGCGGTCCAAAGTGGTCGGCTGGAGCGTGACCGGCGCGCCGTCCTCGGCCACCCGTCGGACGCTTTCGATCTCCAGCTTCTCGCCGTCGAAGTCAACGGATGCCTCGTTATCAAGCAATGTCACGTCTTCACCCCGTCGCGGTGTCCGGAATCTAAGGCAAAGCCCCGCAGCAATGGTGCCCGCCGCCGCCGCGGACCGGCATCTCTGGCCGTGCCGCCAGCGCGCACGGCTGGAGTTGTGCGGGGTTCCCGGCTGCGGTGAGGATCGCCCGAGAAGGAGCGTGCACCGCCCGTCGGCATCCGGAGGACCCCCCATGCAACCGTTCCGCATCAACATCCCGCAGGAGCAGATCGACGACCTCAACCGGCGCCTGGCGGCCACGCGGTGGCCCGCCGAGTTATCCGGCTTCGGTTGGGAGCGGGGGGTGCCGCTGGACTACCTCAAGGAGCTGGCCGAGTACTGGCGGACCTCCTTCGACTGGCGCGCGGTCGAGGCGGAGTTCAACCGCTACCCGCAGTTCACCACCGAGATCGACGGCGAGGACATCCACTTCCTGCACATCAAGTCCCCCGAGCCCGACGCCACCCCGCTGCTGCTCTCGCACGGCTGGCCGGGCGGCTTCCTGGAGTTCGCCGACATCATCGGCCCGCTGACCGACCCGCGGTCCCACGGCGGCGACCCGGCCGACGCCTTCCACCTGGTCATCCCCTCCATCCCGGGCTACGGCTTCTCCACCCTGCGCCACACCGGCTGGGACGTTCCGCGCATCGCCGCCGCGTGGGCGCAGCTGATGGCCCAGCTGGGCTACGACCGCTACGTCGCCCAGGGCGGCGACGCGGGCTCGGTGATCTCCCTGGTGCTGGGCCTGATGGACCCGGGCCACGTGCAGGGCGTGCACGTCAACATGCTGATGACCTTCCCGTCGGGCGACCCGGCCGAGCTGGCCGACCTCAGCGAGACCGACCAGGCGCGGCTGGCCCAGCTCGGCCGCTTCGACGTCGACCAGTCCGGCTACATGAAGATCCAGCAGACCCGCCCGCAGACCCTCGGCTACGGCCTGACCGACTCCCCGGTCGGCCAGCTGGCGTGGATCGTGGAGAAGTTCCAGGAGTGGAGCAACCCGTCGGCGAAGGTGCCCGAGGACGCCTTCGACCGCGACCGCATCCTGGCGCTGGTGTCCCTGTACTGGTTCACCGCGACCGCGGGCACCTCCGCGCACTTCTACTACGAGGGCGCCGAGGCCGTGCGCGCCGCGGTGGCGGGCGCGATCCCGCCGCCGCAGTCGGTCCCGGTCGGCGTCGCGGTGTTCCCGCACGACCTGTTCCTGCCGCTGCGCAGGCTGGCCGACCGCGACATCCCGACCATCGTGCACTGGACCGAGCACGAGCGCGGCGGCCACTTCGCCGCCATGGAGGAGCCCGGCCTGCTGGTCGAGGACATCCGCGCGTTCGTCCGCAAGCTCGGCTAGCGCGGGCGCGCCCGCCCAGGCCCCGCCGACCCGCTGCGGTCGGCGGGGCCTGCTGCTGAAAACCCTTCCATAGCAACGTATTCCTGCCTGCACCACCGGCAAGCAACCGGGGAGATGCGGCCACCCCGGTGGGAGCGGAACCATCGGTTCCGGTAGGCGAGCAGAGCCGTGCGCAGGCCGCGGTAGGAGGAGACCGAATGAAGAGCAGGATCGTCCTCGACGTCTGGGTGCCCAACCTCGGCTTCGCGGGCTGGATGGACCGCTGGCACCAGCAGGGCCGGGACTTCGAGGCGGCGCACCCGGAATACGAGGTGCGGGTGCAGGGTCTGGACTTCTGGACCTACCCGCAGGTCGTGGCCGAGAAGGTCGCCAGGGGCGAGACGCCCGCCCTGGCCGAGTACTACTTCTACGCCAGCCCCGTCGCCCGCGACATGCTCGCGCCCGACGGCAGCTTGCTGTTCACCTCGGTGGAGAAGGCCGTCGCGGGCCGCACCGAGATCCTCGGCGAGCCGGTGGTGATCGACGACCTGCTCCCGGCCTTCCGCGACTACTACACCTACCAGGGCGACCTCACCTCGCTGCCCTCGGTGGGCACCACCAGCCTGCTGTTCGCCAACCGCGACATCATGCGCAAGGCGGGGCTGGACGAGCTGCCGGAGACCTGGGACGACGTGGTGACCGCGTGCAAGACGCTGCGCGCGCTCACCGACGGGCCCGCCCACCCGATCACCTGGTCCAACCACGGCACGTTCTTCCAGCAGGCGCTGGCGATCCAGGGCGGGCTGCTCTGCGACAACCACAACGGCCGCACCGGCCGGGCCACCACGGTCAACCTGCACTCCGACGAGATGCTGAACTGGGTGGAGTGGTGGCGCCAGCTGCACCGCGACGGCCACTACCTGCACACCGACAAGATCCCGGACTGGGCTGGCACCCTGCAGCCCTTCGCCGACGCGCAGGTCGGCATGCGGATCTCCTCGTCCAACGACGTCAACTTCATGGCCAAGGCCGCGGAGCTGGGCGGCTTCGAGCTGGAAGTCGGCATCTTCCCCTACGACAGCCACACCCCCTACGTGGGCAACGCCGTCGCGGGCACCTCGATCTGGCTGGCCGCCAACCTCGACCAGCAGACCCAGGACGGCGCGCTGGCGCTGCTGATGTGGCTGCACAACCCGCGCATCGCCGCCGAGCGGCACAAGGCGCACAGCTTCGTGCCGATGACCCAGGCGTCCTACCAGCTGCTGGAGGACGAGGGCTGGTTCGAGCGCTACCCGTACCACCGGCTGGCCTACGACCACGTCAGCAAGTTCCCCCGCGGCGTGGGCAAGCCGGGCGTGCCGGTGTCCGAGGGCGCGTTCTTCGGCGACTTCGTCGGCGCGCAGGACATCATGACCCACGCCGTCGGCGACGTGCTCGCCCGCGGCGCGGACCCGCTGGCCCGCTTCACCAAGGCCACCGCGGACGCGCAGCGCCTGCTGGACGACTACAACGCCTACGTCCTCTCCGGCGAGCCGCGCACCCCCGACCGCATCCCCAACAGCAGCCACCGCGTCGAGTACTACACCGACGTCGAGCCGTACTCGGCCAAGGATGTCGAGAAGATCGTCGGCATCCAGGAGTGAGCCCGGCGCCGGGGCCGCCCGCCGCGGGCGGCCCCGGCGCCGTTTCCGGGTCCGGCGCAGCCCGCTGCCGGCCTGGTCCGTCCCGCACCAGATGCCCTTGGAAGAAAAGGACCGCGCAGCGATGACAGTTACGGCGATGGTTCCCCCCAACGGATTCCCGCTGCCGCCCGAGCCCGACCTGACCCCGCACGAGGTGGTCGCGCGCGCCGAGGCGATCGCCGCGACGCTGGTCGAGCGGCAGTCCGAGGTCGAGGAGCGCACCTACTACGCCCAGGACGTGCACGAGGCGTTCCGGGACGCCGGGTTCTACCGCATCCTCGTGCCGCGCCGCTACGGCGGCTACGAGTTCGGTGTGGACACCTTCTTCAAGGTGGTGCGCACGCTGGCCCGCGGCTGCCCGTCGACGGGGTGGATGTTCTGCCTCGGCGCGGTGCACTCGGTCTTCGCCGCGACGGTGTTCGAGGAGCGGACCCAGGAGGAGATCTTCGCCGTGGGCGACTTCATCGCCCCCGCGACGGTCATGCCCAGCGGCACCGCCGAGCGCCACCCCGACGGCGGCTGGGTCATCAGCGGCCGCTGGGGCTACTGCTCGGGCGCGCCGTACGCCACCCACTTCATCGGGCACACGCTGGTCGCCCACGAGGAGGGCCAGGAGCCGGAGCCGATGCTGTTCATCGCCCCGCGCTCGCAGTGGCGCCGCCTCGACGACTGGGGCCAGCAGCTGGGCCTGAAGGGCAGCGGCTCGCACAGCATCGTGATCGAGAACGCGCACATCCCGGACCACTACGTGATCCAGGGCCACATGAGCCACGTCAAGGTCCACGACGACAGCCCGGGCAGGCGCCTGCACATCAACCCGCAGTACGCGGGCGGCCAGCTCAGCTTCATGATGCTGGAGGCGGCCTGCCTGGCCGTCGGCATCGCCCACGGCGCGCTGGACGAGTACGAGCACCTGATGCGCACCCGCACCACCTCGTACCCGCCCATCATGGGCCGCGCCGAGGACCCCGACTTCCAGCGCTGGTACGGCGAGGCCACCGGCAAGCTGGCGGCGGCCGAGGCGGCCATCGAGGGCACCATCGCCCGGTGGCAGGACCTCTGCGCCCAGGGCCCGTCGGCCTTCACCCCCGAGCACGAGTGGCGCCTGGCCACCATGTGCCGCGAGGTCGTCCGGCTGAGCTGGACGGCCGTCGAGCAGCACCTGTTCCCCACCGCGGGCTCCAGTTCGGTCAACCGCGGCCAGCGCATCGAGCGGGTCTGGCGCGACCTGTCGATGCTCCAGAGCCACGCGGGCGTCTCCGTCGTCCTCACCACCATGGCCAACCGCGAACTGGCCAAGGCCCGCTTCGGCATCACCGACGACCACTGACACCGGTCGCCGACGGAAGGCCCGGCGCTCCCCGGCGCCGGGCCTTCGCCGTGCCCGGGCTTGGTGAGGCGTAACCACTAGGTTACGCTTCCGGGCGTGGACCTGGTGGCAGGCGCGATCGCCGACCCCGTGCGCCGCGACATCCTGGAGATGCTGCGGGACGGCCCGCTGCCCGCGGGCGCGATCGCCGCGCGCTTCGCGATCAGCAGGCCCGCGGTGTCGCGGCACCTGCGGGTGCTCAGGGAGAGCGGGCTGGTGCGCGACGCCGCCGTCGGCAGGCGGCGCGTCTACGCACTCGACCCCGCGCCCCTGGCCGACCTCGCGGCCTGGATCGCCCGCTTCGGCGCGGCGCCTGCCTGGCAGCGGCGGCTCGACGCGCTGGCGACCGAGGTCCACCGCGCGCGCCGGGACCGGCGCGCCTGCCCGAGCGTCCCCGAGGAGAGCACGGCATGACCCCCACCGGCAGGCTGCACGGCACCGACCTGCTGCTCACCCGCAGCTTCCGCGCCCCGGCCGAGGACGTGTGGGCCAGCGTCACCGAGCCCGAGCGGACCGCGCGCTGGTTCGGCGCCTGGACGGGCGAGGCCCGGGCAGGCGGCACGATCGAGGTCCAGCTCGGTTTCGAGGACGGCGCGCCGTGGTGCGCGGCCCGGATCGAGGCGTGCGAGCCACCCCGCAGGCTCGCGCTGTCGATGAGCGACGAGGCGGGCGACTGGCGCCTGGAGGTGCTGCTGGCCGAGGCGGGCGGGGTGACCGAGCTGACGCTGGTGCACCACCTGGAGGACGTCGGCTCCGTCGGCGAGGTCGGACCCGGCTGGGAGTACTACCTGGACCTGCTCGTCGCCGCCCGTGACGGCACGCCCCGGCCGTCCTTCGACGACTACTACCCGGCGCTGAAGCCGCACTTCGAGGCCCTGCGCTAGCCCTCTCGCAAACGCAGCAGCCCCGCCCCTAGTAACCGGGGCGGGGATGCGAGTTGGCGCGTCAGCGGGCGAACTGGCCCGGGGTGCGGCCGGGTCCTGCCGGGCCGCGGTAGGCCTGGGCGATGGACAGCCACTGGTCGGCGTCGGGGCCGACGGCGGTCATGGCGAGGTCGTCGCGGTGGCGGCGGCGGGTGACCAGGAGGCAGAAGTCCTCGGCGGGGCCGGTGATGCGCTGCTCGGCGTCCTCGGGGCCGAACGTCCACAGCTCGCCGGACGGGGCGGTGATCTCCCAGCGGAACTGCACGTCCGGGGTGGGCAGCCCGCGCGACTGGTAGCCGAAGTCCCACACCGCGGTGGCGAACCAGCACAGGTGCGCCAGGCGGTCGGTCGCCGGGCGGCGCACGCCGAGCGCGTCGGCGATGTCCTGGCCGTGCCCGAACAGCTCCATGAAGCCCGCGCACGCCAGCACGGCGGGCGGCAGCGGCCGGACCAGCCACGGCACGACCTGGTTGCCCGGCACCGCGGCCAGCGCCTTGATGGCGGTGTCGCGCTCGTCCTGCCACCGGCTGAACAGCACCGACGACGGCCCCGGCAGGTAGTCGGCCAGCGCGGCGTTGACCGCGCCCTCGAAGTCCTTGGCCGCGGGCGCGGTGACCGCGGCGAAGGTCGCCGCGTCGGTGGCGGCCAGGCCCGCCAGCCGGAAGATGAACGACAGGTGGGCGACCTGGTGGCCGACCGTCCACCCGGGAGCGGGCGTGGGCCGCTCCCACCCGGCCTCGTCCAGGCCCGCCAGGAGGCCGTCGAGCACCTCGGCCTCGGCCGTCAGATCGGAAAAGACGTCTCGCTGCTCGGTCACGCGGCTGTCCTCCCTCGACTGTCCGCCACCCGTCGCTACACCGGACAGGGCGCGGTTCCACGATGCCCCCGCGCCCCCGGGCCTGTCGTCTCCACCAGTGCGGGCAGGCTCGGAGTTGCTTGCCGCACAAGGCCATTCCCGCACGGTGGGAGTGGGGCACCGGCCTGGTGTGACCCATGCTTGATCCGTAACCATCGACGTGCACGGGGGCCGGGGCGGTGAGTCGTGAGCAGTGATCGGGTCAGCGCCGCGCCGCTCGCGCTGCCGCCTGCCCCCGTCGACGCGGCCCTGGCCTGCCACCGGGCGGGCGCCAGGCACACCGTGGCGCGGGTGCGCGCCGCCCTGCCCGACGCCGTGCTGCGCGCCATCGGCTGCTGCCTGCCGGGCGCGGACCTGCGTCCCCGCGGCCCGCTGCCCGGCGGCGCGCCCGCCGAGTACGTCGTCGAGGTCCGCGAGCGGTCCCAGGACGGCGACGAGCACACCTTCGACGTCGACGTCCTCGACCCCGCAGGCGCCCCGGTCGCCCGGTGCGCGCCGACCGTGCGCGCCGTCCCCCGGGAGGTCGCCGCGTGGCACCCCGTGCTGCTCGGCAGCCACCTGGAGCGCGAGGTGGAGAAGGCCCTCGGCCGCCGCATCGCGGTCGCCGTCGAGCCGGACCCGCCGGTCGGCGACCGGCGCGCCCAGACCGACCTCGCCGCCAGCCGCGCGCTGGGCAGGCCCGTGCGCGTCCGCCACCGCCCCGACGGCAAGCCCGAGCTGGACGGCGCCGCGGTGTCGGCATCGCACGGCGCGGGCGTGACGCTGGTCGTCGCCGGGCCCGGTCGGCTCGGCTGCGACGTGGAGACCGCCGTCGAGCGCGACGCCCACAGCTGGGCTGGCCTGCTCGGGCGGCCCCAGCTGCCCGTGCGCGACCTGATCGCCGCCGAGGCGGGGGAGTCCGCCGCGGCGGCGGGCACCCGGGTCTGGGGGGCGCTGGAGTGCCTGCGCAAGACCGGCTCGGTGACGCAGGCGCTCACCGTGGACCGGGTCGGGCCTGCGGGCCGGGTCGTGCTGTCCGCCGGGGACTCCCGGATCGCCACCTGGGTGACCACCACCGCCGACCTCGCCGCACCGGTGGTCTTCGCCGTCCTGTCGGGAGAGGAGTGATGGGCACGCCATGGCCGGGTACTTCGAGATCCGCCACACCGTCGGGTTCGAGGAGACGAACTTCGTCGGCAACGTCTACTACGTCAACTACCTGAGGTGGCAGGGCCACTGCCGCGAGCGGTTCCTCACCGAGAAGGCGCCCGGCGTGCTCGCCGAGATCATGCACGACGACCTGAAGCTGTTCACGCTGAAGGCCGACTGCGAGTTCTTCTCCGAGATCACCGCCTTCCACGACCTGTCGATCCGGATGCGGCTGGAGGAGCTGACCCAGACCCAGATCGAGTTCGGCTTCGACTTCGTCCGGCTCGGCCCGGACGGGCAGGAGACCCTGATCGCCAAGGGGCGGCAGCGGATCGCGTGCATGCGCGGGCCCAACAACGCCACCGTCCCCGCGCGGGTGCCCGCCGAGCTGAAGGCGGCGCTCGCGCCGTACTCCCGAAACCTCGTAGGCCAGCGGACTGGAGGCTGACATGGCCGATCGCCACCTCGCGCCCGTGCCGTCCCCGACCCAACCCCCCGCGCCGTCGCCTGCGGAGCTGCGCGACGTGATGTCCCACTTCGCCACCGGCATCACCGTGCTGACCGCCGGGGGAGAGCACTGCAACGGGATGACGGCCAACGCCTTCAGCTCGGTCTCCCTCGACCCGCCGATGGTGCTGTGCTGCGTGGCGCGCACCGCGCACATGCACGAGTCGATCCTGCGCACCCGCCACTTCGGGGTGAACGTGCTCAGCGCCGACCAGGAGCACATCGCCCGCTACTTCGCCAGCCGCGACCGCCCGCGCGGCATCGCCCAGTTCGCCAGGGTGGAGTGGTTCCCGGGCCGCCGCACCGGCTCGCCGCTGCTCAAGGGCTCCCTGGCCTGGCTGGAGTGCGAGCTGGCCGAGGTCTACCACGGCGGCGACCACTCCATCTTCCTCGGCACGGTCCTCGACGCCGCCCGGCGCGGCGGCGACGCGCTGCTGTTCTTCGGCGGCGGCTTCCACCAGGGCCTGCCGTCCCCGCACAGCGCATAGCCGCCGACCCGGCCGCTCCGCCCGCGATCCCCCGACGGATCGCGGGCGGAGTCGTCTGCGTGCCGGAGCTGCGGCGAAAGGGCTGATCAGGGCGGCCGATCGCGGGCATGCCAAACCCGCCGTCCGGCGGAATCTCCGGACGGCGGGCGCACTGGGCAACCGCGACATCTGCCCGCGGGGCGGGGGCTAGGCGTACAGTGGGGGGCCGGAGGTGGCCCTTGTCCGGGTCCGACGGACAAGGACCACCTTCGGTGCGTCCACTACTTGAACGACAGCGTGACGCTCAGGCCGTTGCCGCTCGCCTCGCTGGCCGCGACCGCGCAGACGGCCGTGGCGCAGTCGACCACGCCCACCGGGGTGCCGTCGAGCCGGAAGGCGTCGAAGGTCTTCTTCACCGCGAGGGTGGCCGTGGCCGCGCCGCTGGCGTTGGTGGTCACCTGCAGCGGGTCGCCCGCGGGGCAGGCCGCGTCGCCGCCGACCGCCGCGCACTGGCCGATGAACACCGTGGTGTTCGGCGTGAAGCCGGTGACCGACACCGACACGGTGTCCCCGTGGGAGAGGCCGGTGGCCGGGGTGACGTTCAGCCCCGCCGCGGCCGGGGCCGCGCTCGCCATCGGCTGGAAGGCCACCGCCAGGCCGAGGGCCAGGCCCGCGGCGGCGCCGAAGCGGGCGGCGTTCTTGGCCTTGTTCGCAACGCGCATATCTCGCTCCTCGTGGTTGGGGATTCTTGATTTCGGGGAGAACCGGTGTCCGGTATCCCGTCCGGGTGGACTGTGTGTCATTCACCCACTACCAATAGTACAGAAAATCACGGGTGGGACCAGAGATTTTCATGTGATCCACCTCTCTCGTTCCTGGTCGTTCACTAATGGGAATCAGCAATGCCGTGCGAATGCGCACGAAAACGTGCGCCGGGGTGTTCTGGCGCATTTCGTGGGCGATTTCGCGCGGCGGGTCGCCGCAGGCGGTCAGCCGCGTAATCGCGGCGGGCGAACGGCCTCGGCCAGCAGGAAGGCGTGCGGTCGTCGGGAATGCACCCTGGCGCTCCTCACCATGCGGATTGCGCCCCCCAGTCGTCTCGTGCGCGAGACAGGGCGTCTTCCCACAATGCCATCCGGTGGGCGCCTGCGTCTTCTCCTCCATTGCGCCGACGCCATTGTGTGACATGTGGAATGGGCACGAAAGGAGTGGACGGGTGGGCGTGAAAGAGTGGACGGGCCGGGCATGGGAGAAGTGGGCGGGCGGGCATGGAAACGGCGGCGGTGCGGGAGCCGGTCGCCGATCGCGCTCGATCGGGACGTGCGGCTCCCGCACCGCCGCCGGTGGGGAAATGTCGAATGCGGCGCCGGGTCGACCCGGCGCGGCTGGTGGCTGCTACTCGCCCTTGACCGGCTCGTAGTAGGCCACGATGACGCCGGACTTGGTGGTCTTGGACTCCACGAAGGTGAAGGTGTGCTCGCTGCCCTCGCGGCCGAGCAGGCCCTCGGGCTTGGTCGCGCCCACGAAGTGCGGGTGGATCCAGACCTCCAGCAGGTCGAGCAGCTTGTGCTCCAGCAGCGCGTGGGCCAGCTGGCCGACGCCGCAGATCATGATCTCCTGGCCGTCCTGCTCCTTGAGCTTGGTGACCTCGGCGACCAGGTCGTCGCCCTTGATGATGGTGGCGGGGCCCCAGGTGGTCTCCTCCAGCGTGGACGAGACGACGTACTTGGGCAGGCTGTTCATCCGGTCGGCGTACTCGTCGCCCTGCATCTCCGGCCACGCCTCGGCGAAGCCGACGTAGGTCTTGCGCCCGAGCAGCAGGGCGTCGGTGGCCCACAGGCGGTCCTTGGCGATCACGCCCGCGTCGTCGTCGAACCAGGGCATCGACCACTCGACCGGGTCGATCACACCATCGAGCGACACGATGGTGGTGGCAACGATCTTCCTCACTGGACCCTCCGGGTGTTCTCTCGGCTGTCTCGGCAGGCTCTGCGCCGAACGGGAAGCGCGGGAGCCGTGTCTGCCGCGCGGTCCGCACGGCGTCTCCCCCTGGCATCGGAACGCGCGGTGCGGCTCACCGCGTGCGCGATGAGTCCCCCTGCACGGTGGAAGCCGGTTCAATCCTGGAAGCGGGGCGCGGTGCGGCGCATCTTCCGGGTTGCTCTCCAGGTGGGTATCACCCGAAGGGGTGACGACAGGCCGATCCCCGGCGCGGTAAAGGGGGCGAGCCCGGTCGGACCGTCCACCGTGGACGGCCAACCGGGCTCGCCGAGCAGGTCAGAGCGCGGCGGTCGGGATCCCCGCCTTCAGCGCGCGGCCGCCGATGCGGGCGGCGGGCCGTTCGACCAGGTAGTAGCTCACGGTCGCCAGCACGATCGTCCCGGCCAGCACCTGGACCAGCAGCCACAGGCCGGTGATGCCGGGCATCAGCATCGGCTCGGTGCCGAACATGCTGCCCATGCCCAGGGCGAAGTACAGCATCGGGAAGTGCCACAGGTAGACCCCGAAGGAGATCTTCCCGAGGAACGTCGACACCGGGTTGCACAGCAGCCCGTCGATGACCCGCGAGCGCACGCCGGGCGCGATCAGCGGGACCATCACCAGCACGGCGAAGGCCAGGAACAGCACGTGGTCCATGATGGCCTGCGACATGGGCGGGTAGTTGCTGGTGCCCGCCACGGTGAACGGCTTGACGCAGTTGAGCAGGAAGACGGCGAACGCGCCTGCCCACCAGGCCAGCGGGGAGCGCACGGCCGACCGGTAGATCGCGGGCTGGTCGCCGGTGACGTCCTGGTACGCCGAGAGCGCGCCGAACATCATGCCGATGGCGATGAGGCCGATGTACCCCGGGGGCCAGAAGGACTCGATCGGGTACTCGCCCATGAAGGGCAGGTGGATGTAGACCATCCAGGCCGGGCCGACCAGCACGACCGGGGCCAGCGACCACAGGATCCGCCGCAGCTGCCGCCGCGGGTCGTCGACCCGGGCGCGGTGGATCAGCCAGGCGCCGAGCGGGAGCAGCAGGTAGAAGATGACCTCGGTGACGACGCTCCAGGTGATCTCCAGCCCGGGGGTGAAGGTGTCGACGTCGACGAAGTACTGCAGCATCACCAGCGGCCGCAGGACATCCCAGAAGCTGTCCACGTACGTGGCGCCGATCAGCAGCAGCGACACCGCCACGACCAGCCAGTACATGGGCAGGATGCGCAGCAGCCGCCGGGCGAAGAACTTCTTCAGCGCCGGGGTCTGCGTGCCCGCCAGCGTCGCCCTGGCGAACGGGCGGTAGAGGAACAGCCCGGACAGCAGGAAGAACGGCGCCAGCACCACGGTCGCGCCCGTGGTCAGCCAGCCGAGCACCGGCACGCCCTCCACGAGCCCCTCGACGGCGGTGACGCCCGCGTAGAAGGACGTGTGCAGGTACAGCACCCCCACCGCGGCGAGGCCGCGCACCCCGTCCAGCGCCGGTGCGCGCCGCCGGGGCGGTTCCTTCCGTTGTAACTCCCCGTCCGGGGTACCCACCAACTCAGCGACCATTGACCTGCTCCTCCCGAGGGACGGGACTACACACTGTGTTTGCAGATTCAAGTCGCTTCACCCTGTCGGGGGCATCTTCTGCCGTGCCTGATCATCCCGTCCGGACGGTCAGAGCAAGATCGCGTATTCAGTTCCGCCGCCGATGCGCCGAAGGGCCCCGGGCACCCGGCCGCGGCCGCCCGGGAGACCCCGGGAACGACCGAGACCGCCACGGCGTCGGCCGTGGCGGTCTCATGCATCGTTCACCGGGCGGTCAGCTGATCTCCACCTCCGGCACGTACCGGATCCACTTGCCGCCCGCGGCCCGGAAGGCCGTCTCCTTGGCCATGATCTCCTCGGCGTGGTTCCACGCGAAGAGCAGGGCGTAGTCCGGGTACGGGTCGGCGAAGTCGGCGGGCGGGCGCACCGGCAGGTGCGCGCCCGGGACCAGCAGGCCCTGCTTGGCCGGGGTGGAGTCGACCACGAACGGCACCAGGTCGGTGCCGATGCCGCAGTAGTTCGTCACCGTCGAGCACTTGGCGGGCGCGCCGTAGCCCACCACCCGCTTGCCCTCGGCCGCCAGCTCGCGCAGCAGCGCGACCAGGTCGGTCCTGATCCGCTCCACGTCCTGGCCGAACGCGGCCAGCCGCGACGGCTCGTTGAGCTTGTTGGCCTCCTCCTCGGCCAGCAGCGCGGCCAGCCGCGCCGACGGGGTGCGCGCCCCCGGCCGGGCCACGGTGTAGCGCACCTGGCCGCCGTGCATGGCGATGCGCTCGGTGTCGACCAGCTCGAAGCCGAACGTCGCGGCCATCGCCTGCACCGAGGTCGCGCTGAAGTAGTAGACGTGCTCGTCGTAGATCTGGTCGAAGGCCATCCCGTCGACGATCGTCTCCAGGTAGGGCTCCTCGAACACGAAGATCCCGTTCGGGCCGAGCAGGGCGTCCAGGCCGCGGAAGACCGAGTCCATGTGCGCGATGTGGCAGATGGTGTTGGCCCCGAAGACCACGTCGGCCGGGCCGTGCTCGGCGCGCACCGCCTTGGCCGTGTCCTCGTCGAAGAACGCCGAGAGCACCTCGACGCCCTTGCCCCTGGCCAGGTCGGCGACGTTGCCCGAGGGCTCGACCCCCAGGTGCCGCACGCCCGCCTCGGCGATGGTGGCCAGCATGACCCCGTCGTTGCAGCCGATCTCCACGATGAACGGGTCCGGCCCGGTCAGCTCGTGCTCCAGGAAGTGCCTGGCGTCGGCGGCGAAGTGCTTGCGGTGGCTGGCCGAGCCGGAGGCGTGGTAGCGGTAGTCGGCGTGGTAGCGCAGCTCCTGCGGCACCACGTCGGTCAGCTGCACCAGCGTGCAGCGCTCGCACGCGCCCACCGCGAGGCGGAACAGGGGTTCGCGGCCGACCTCGTCGGACCGCAGCAGCCCGTTCGCGGTCGGCTGGTCGCCCAGGTCCACGAACTCGCGCACGGCGCCGCCGCACACCCGGCAGTTGGTTTCCATCGCGTCCTCGCTCCTGTCTCGGGGGTCACTCGGCGCCGCTGTCGGGCAGGTCGAGCCACCACTGGCTGGCCCGGGCCCACTCGATGGTCTTGATCAGCCCGTCGCGCAGGTCGGTCGTCGGCCGCCAGCCCAGCACCCGGCCCGCCTTGGCGTTGTCCGGCACGCGCCTGCTCAGGTCCTCGTAGGACGCCCCCAGGTGCGTCGCGGTGTCGATGTCGACCACCTCCGCCGCCCCGGTCAGCTCGGCGATGAGGCGCACGGCGTCGCCGACGGTGGTCTCGACCATGCTGCCGATGTTGAACGCCTGCCCCACCGCGTCGGGGTGGTCGCCCGCCCGGATGGTGCCCTCCACCGCGTCGTCGACGAAGGTGAAGCAGCGGGTCTGGCGGCCCTGGTCGTAGGTGACCAGCGAGCGGCCGTTGAGCGCGCGGTGCACCGAGCGGCTGACCACGTACGCAGGCCGCTGGCGCGGGCCGTAGACGTTGAAGTAGCGCACGATCGTCGCCGCGAGGCCGTGCTGGCGGACGAAGGCGAAGGTCAGGTGCTCGGCCAGCGCCTTGCTGGTGGAGTACGACCAGCGGTCCGACGCGGTGGACCCCAGCACCCGGTCGCCGTCCTCGGGCCACGGCACGGCCGGGTTCTTGCCGAACACCTCGCTGGTGGAGGTGAGCACGACCTTCGCGTCGGCCCGGTGCGCGGCGTCGAGGACGTTGCGGGTGCCGATGAAGTTGATGTCCACCACGTCCAGCGGCCGCGACAGGTACTGGTCGACGCCGACGACGGCGGCCAGGTGGTAGGTCACGTCCGAGTCGGCGACCGCGCGGCGCACCGCGTCGGCGTCGCGCAGGTCGCCCTGCACGACCCGCACGCCCTCGCGGAGCGGGCCGCGCGGGGCGGCGGTGTCGAACACGGTGACCTCGTCGCCGCGGTCGAGCAGCCGCTGCACCAGGTGGTGGCCGACGAACCCGGTGCCGCCGGTGACCAGGACCCGCTGTGGGGTGTGCCCGCCCATGTCAGCTCGCCTCCGCCCACAGCTCGGTGACCGTCGCGCCGATCGCGGGCCCGCGGCCGATGCCCCGGTAGACCAGCCCCGCCTCGGTCAGCGCGGCGATGCGCTCGCGGGAGTAGTACGCCCGCCCGTCGAGCACCACGCACCCGGGCGCGACCGGCAGCGCGGCCAGGTCGACGTCGGCGAACTCCCGGTGCAGCGCCAGGACCGCGACGCAGTCCGCGCCGCGCACGGTCTCCTCGACCGTCGCCGAGGGGGCGATGCCGAAGGTGGGCTCGATCTTCTCCGGGTCCACCAGCGGGTCGTGCACCCGGACGGTGGCCCCGGTGCGCGCCAGCGCCCGCACGGCGTCGCGGGTCGGGGTGGCCCGCAGGTCGCCGGTGTCGTTCTTGAACGCCAGGCCGAGCACGGCGATCGTGCACCGCGCCGGGTCCTTGCCCTGGCGGCGCAGCTCGTCGACGGCCAGCCGCGCGGTGTACTCCGGCATGCCCGCGTTGACCTCGCGGTCGGCGGGCACGGTGCGGATGTCCACCCCGTAGCGCCGCGCGGTGTTCCACACCATCCACGGGTCCTTGGTCAGGCACGACCCGCCGACGCCGACGCTGGGCAGCAGGATGTTGACGTTGCCGGTGCCCTTGGGGATGGAGTTCGCCCCGGCGATCACGTCCAGCACGTCCACCCCGAACAGCGCCGAGAACTTGGCCAGCTCGTTGGCCAAGGCGATGTTGTGGTCGATCCACCAGTTGCTGGCCAGCTTGACGATCTCGGCGGCCTCCAGCGAGTCGCACGGGATCACCTCGACGCCCAGCGCCCGCTGCCAGAACCCGGCGATGTCCTGCACGCTGTCCTCGCCGTAGCCGCCGACCACGATCGGGAACACCCGCAGCTCCTTGAGCGCGGTGCCCTCGGCCAGCCGCTCGGGGGTGAACCCGAGCGCGAAGTCCACCCCGGCGCGCAGCCCGGACTTCTCCAGCTCCGGCAGCACGACGCCGCGCGTGGTCCCCGGCGGCACGGTGCTCTTGAGCACCACGACCTGCCCCGGCCGCAGGTGCCTGCGCAGGGCCCGGCAGGCGCCGCGCAGCTGCACGTCGTCGAGCGAGCCGTCCTCGCGCACCGGGGTGCCGACGGAGATCAGGACGACATCGACGTCGGCCAGCGCCGAGCTGTCCGCGGTCACCCGCAGCCTGCCCGCCTCGATGTTGCGGAAGACCATCTCGGTCAGCCCGGTCTCCTTGATGCGGAAGTGCCCGCGGGCGAGGTCCTCGACGAGGCGGGGGTCGGTGTCCACGCCCACCACGTCGTAACCGAGGTCGGCCAGCGTCGCGGCCAGGCACGAGCCCACATAACCGAAGCCGATCACGCCGACCCTGGGCTGTCCACTGTCGGACAGGAATCGCATGGGATCTCCAATCAGCAGTGCGGACGCCGGCCGGACGCCCGCCGGCACCCTCCTTATGGTCGGCGACCGCCCCGGCGAAAGCCTCTCCCCGCGTGCCCGCGCGACGCAGCGCGACCGGCTCGCACTATCGAAGGTGCCCTCCGCCGGATTCGCTGCCACCGTCAGCGGGGTGACCAGTGACAAGGAACCGGTGAACGAGCTCATCAACGTCATGCAGCCGAGCCTCGGCGACCAGGAGCTGGCCGCCGTCCGCGCGGTGTTCGAGAGCAACTGGATCGGCCGGGGCCCGCGGACCGCCGAGTTCGAGACCCGCTTCGCCGAGCACATCGGCGTGGGCCGCGAGCACGTCACGTCGACCAACTCCTGCACCGAGGCCACGTTCATCGCGATGGAGCTGCTCGGCGTCGGCCCCGGAGACGAGGTCGTGCTGCCCAGCGTCAGCTTCGTCGGCGCGGCCAACGCGGTGTGCTCGCGCGGGGCCCGCGCGGTGTTCTGCGACGTGGACCCGCACACCCTCAACCCGACCGCCGCCCACATCGAGGCCGCGCTCACCCCGCGCACCAAGGCGGTCGTGGTCCTGCACTACGGCGGGCACCCCGGCGACATCGTCGCCATCGCGCAGCTGTGCCGCGACCGCGGGGTCAAGCTGGTCGAGGACGCCGCCATCGCCATCGACTCCCGGGTGGACGGCCAGGCGTGCGGCACCTTCGGCGACGTCGGGGTGTGGAGCTTCGACCACGGCAAGATCGTGGTCACCGTGGACGGCGGGATGCTGTACCTGCGCGACCCGGAGCTGGCCGCCCGCGCGCCCAAGGTCGCCTACCTCGGCATGGAGCAGCGCAGCGGCTACGACCAGGCGATGCGCGCCCACACCCGCTGGTGGGACTTCGACGTCACGTCGTTCTCCCGCCGCTCGACCACCAACGACGTGCTCACCGCGATCGGCAACGTGCAGCTGAGCAGGCTGCCGGAGTTCATCGCGCGCAGGCGCGAGGTCGCCGAGCAGTACGACGCGGGCCTGGCCGACCTGCCCGGCCTGCGCCGCCCGCCCGCGCTGCCCGCCGGGCACACCACCTCGTACTACATGTACTGGGTGCAGCTGGACCCGGCCGTGCGCGACGACGTGGCCCGCGACCTGTACCAGCGCGGCGTCTACACGACCTTCCGCTACCCGCTGCTGCACCGCATCCCGGCCTACGGCGCGCAGGCCGAGCTGCCGGGCGCGGACGCCGCCGCGGCCAGCACCCTGCTGCTGCCCATGCACCAGGCCCTCTCCGACGCCGACGTGGCCCGGGTCGTCGACGCCGTGCGCGCGTCGGTGACCGCCCGCACCGCCCGCCGCGCGGCCTGAACCACCCGCGGCCGGTCGGCACACCGGCCGCGACGCGAAACGGCGCCGGTTCCCCGAGGTCTCCCTCGGCGGAACCGGCGCCGTCGTCGTCCTCAGCGGTTGTCGGCCAGCTCGACCAGGTTCGGCACGACCTGGGCCGGGCTCGGCTTGGCCAGCCACTCCTGGCGCAGGGTGTCCGCGCCCGCCTGGAACGCCGGGTCGGTGAGCACCCGCTGGAGCTGCTCGCGGATCTCCTCGACCGACTGGGTCTCGTGGTTGAGCCGGAAGCCCGCGCCGCGGTCGGCGACGTAGCGCGCGGACATCCGCGAGTCCACGGCCCGCTCGGTGTGCTTGATCTGGGCGTGCTCGCCCTCGCCGCTGACCAGCACCAGGTGGCGGTCGTCGGTGTCGCCGATGAGCTGGGGCACGCCTGCGGCCACCGCGGACCAGAAGGTGCCGCTGGAGCCGTGGCTGACGATGGCCGAGCAGGTCGGCAGCAGCTGGGTCAGCGGCACGTAGTCGACCGCGCGCACGTTGGCGGGCAGGGTGATCCCCTGCAACTGGTCGCTGTTCATCGTGGCGACGACCTCGACGTCCAGCGGGGCCACGGCCTCCAGGACCTTGGGCGTGCGCCACTCGCCCTTGAGGTAGCCGCGGGTGGACACGCCCCACGACAGCGCGATCCGCGGCCGGGCGGGCCGCTCGTAGAGCCACTCCGGCTTCAGCGAGCCGCCGTTGTAGGGCGACCAGCGCATCGGGATGCTGCCCAGGTCGCGGGACAGGCGCATCTCCGGCACCAGCGGGTCCAGCGTGAGCTGCCCGTGCACCAGCGAGTGGTCCACGGCGACGTCGTGCTGCTCGGCCAGCCACCGCACCGACTCGGTCACCGGGTCCTCGCCGAGGTCCACCCCGGCCGCGCGGCGGGCGTCGTAGAGGTCGCGGACCCAGCCGCCGTAGTCCGGGCCGACCAGCATCCGGGCGTGGGCAGCCCCGGACGCCGCGGCGATCACCGCACCGGCGGGGAACCAGGACTCCCACACCACCAGGTCCGGCCGCCACGCGCGGGCGAAGTCCACAACGGACTGGATCTCCTTCTTGGGCTGCTTGGTGGCGTAGAGCCGCAGCGCCCGCAGGAAGAACTGGTAGGTGACGTCCCAGTGGTCCTGGTCGTCGGGGGTGGCGATGCGCAGCTGGTCGGCCAGCTGCTCCATCTCGGCCAGCGTCGGCTCCCACGCATCGGCCCAGTCGGCCAGCGACATGTCGGCGGGGGTGCCGAACGACACCGGGGTCAGCCCGGCCGCGGCGATCTCGTCCACGCCGCCGCCGGGCGGGCAGGCGAAGCAGACCTCGTGGCCCTCGACCTGCAGCGCCTGGGCGAGCGGGACCATCGGGTACAGATGCGACACGTGCGGCATCCCGGTGAACATGACGCGCATGCAACGACTCCTCATCCAGCAGGCGGGCGGCCCGTGAGGAAGCCTCCCTCGGACACGGCGCATCGAGCGTCACACCGGCGCGCTCGGGCGGGCATCTCCCACGCTGCCGATCCCCCGCGCGCGGGCGCGGGAGAGCAGCACGGGAGAAGAAGACACCGCACCGCCCCTGGGCCACCCTTGACCGGTGCCCATGTCATGGCACCGGCGGTCTGGCGGTGCCGACCGAGGGAGGGACCTGCGTGGGGGCGAGCGCCACCCCGCCGAGCGAGCGGCCGCCGCTGCTGCGGACCCTGGCCGAGGACCTGCGGACCATCGTCGAGCGCGACCCGTCGGTGCGCAGCCGCCGCGAGGCCCTGCTGCACCCGGCCCTGCCCGCGCTGTGGGCCCACCGCATCGCCCACCGGCTGCACCGCCGCGGCTGGCGGCTGACCGCCCGCCTGCTCGCCCTCGTCGTCCGCGCCACCACCGGCGTGGAGATCCACCCGGGCGCGGTGCTCGGCCGCCGCGTCCTCATCGACCACGGCGCCGCGGTCGTCATCGGTGAGACGGCGGTGGTCGGCGACGACGTCGCCCTCTACCACCAGGTCACCCTCGGCGCCGTCGGCTTCCGCCGCGACGCCCTGCGGCCCGCGGGGGAGCGCAGGCACCCGGTCATCGGCGCGGGCGTGCTCATCGGCGCCAACGCCACCGTCCTGGGACCGGTCACCATCGGCGACGGCGCGGTCGTCGGCGCGCAGGCCCTGGTCATCCAGGACGTGCCCGCGGGCGCCCGCGCGCTGGCCCCCGCGGCCGTGCTGCGCGGGCGGGAGGAGCGCATGGAGGCCATCGAGCTGCTGCGGCACACCGCATCGGCCGGTTCGTGGTGAAGCGCGGACCCCATCACCCACCGACCACCGAGGAGCCAAGATGGCGCGTATCGCCGACAGCATCGCCGACCTGATCGGCGGCACGCCGCTGCTGCGGGTGCCCGTCGCGGGCGCGGCCCCGGGGGCGCAGGTGCTGGCCAAGCTGGAGTCGACCAACCCGCTGGGCAGCATCAAGGACCGCGCCGCGCTGTTCATGATGCGCGCCGCCGAGGCCGCGGGGCTGCTGCGCCCCGGCGGCACGGTGATCGAGGCGACCTCGGGCAACACCGGCATCGCGCTGGCCGCGCTGGCCGCCGCGCGCGGCTACCGCTGCGTGATCGTGCTGCCCGACAGCGCCACCGCCGAGCGGATCGCGCTGCTGGAGGCCCTGGGCGCCGAGGTCCACCTCACCCCGCGCGAGCTGCGCTACCAGGGCGCCATCGACAAGGCCGAGGAGCTGCACCGGCGCATCCCGGGGTCCTGGTTCCCCAAGCAGCACGCCAACGCCGACAACGTGCGCGCGCACCGGGAGACCACCGGCCCGGAGATCTGGGCCGACACCGACGGGGCCGTCGACGTCCTGGTGTGCGGCATCGGCACCGGCGGCACGCTGTGCGGGGCCGCGGCGCACCTCAAGGAGCGCAACCCGGCCATCACCGCCGTCGCCGTCGAGCCCGCCGAGTCGCCGCTGCTGTCCAAGGGCTACGCGGGCACGCACGCCATCCCGGGCCTCAACGGCGGCTTCGTCGCCGAGACCACCGACGTGTCGCTGATCGACGAGGTGCTGGCGGTGACCGACGAGGAGGCGCTGTTCACCGCCCGCTGGCTGGCCCGCAGGGTCGGCGTGCTGGCGGGGATCTCCGCGGGCGCGGCGGTGCACGGGGCGATCACCGTGGCGCGGCGGCCCGACAGCGCGGGGAAGACGATCGCCGTCGTCCTGCCCGACACCGGCGAGCGGTACCTGAGCGTCTGGTCGGCCGCCGACCAGGCCGACGAGCGCAGGACCGCGTGAGCGAGGAGGTACGGCCCATGGACCCAGACCGCACGCTGCTGCTGGTCGGCGCGCTGGACGAGTGGGTGGTCAAGGCCAAGGACCTGGGGCTGCGGGTGCTGGTGCTCCAGCACCCGGACAAGGTGACCGAGGTGCAGCGGCAGCACGCGGACGTGCTCGCCGAGGTGGACTACACCGAGTGGGAGCAGGTCGAGCCGGTCGTGCGCGAGCTGCACGGCACCCACGGCTTCGCCGCGGCGACCTCGCTCACCGAGCCCGGCCTGGAGGCCGCGGGCCGCATCAACGACCTCTACGGCCTGGGCGGCACCGGCTACGAGGTCACCCGCCTGCTGCGCGACAAGCTCGCCATGCGCCGCCACCTCGCCGCGCTCGACCCCGCCGCGGTCGCCGCCGCGCCGCTGGTCGAGCGGGCCGACCTCGACGCCTTCGGGGAGCGCCACGGCTACCCGTTCATCGTCAAGCCGAACAACGCCACCGCCAGCGTCGGGGTGTTCCGGGTGGGCTCGCCCGCCGACCTCGACCGCGTGTGGGCGGAGGTCTCGCGGCTGCGCGGCACCCGGACCGACCGGATCTCCAACATGTACGTCCTGCAGGACTTCCTGATGGAGGAGTACGTCGACGGCCCGGAGTACAGCGTCGAGTCGTTCAGCTTCGCGGGCAGGCACGTGCTGGTGACCATCACCGAGAAGTTCACCGACGAGGCCCACTTCGCCGAGCTGGGCCACGCGCTGCCCGCCCGGCTGCCCGAGCAGACGTGGGAGGAGGTCCGCGCCTGCCTGACCCGCTTCCTCGATGACATCGGGTTCCGCGACGGCGCGTGCCACACCGAGATCCGGCTCAGCTCGCGCGGTCCGCGCGTCATCGAGGGCCACAACCGCAACGGCGGCGACGGCATCGCCGACCTCGTCCGCGGCGCCTACGGCATCGACTTCTTCGAGCTGGCCCTGGCCTGGCCCTTCCGCATCGTCGACGAGCTGCCCGACCGGCCGGTGCCCATCGCCGCGGCCAGCAGCCGGTTCATCGTCGGCCCGCCCGGCCGGGTCGAGTCCGTCGAGGGCGTCGCGGAGGCGCGCGGGCGGGAGGGCGTGCTGGCCGTGCGGCTCAGCGCCAAGCCCGGCGACGCCGTGCGCCCGCTGCGCGACAACTGGGACCGCCTGGGCATGGTCGCGGTCACCGGCCCCGACACCGCCGCCGCCGTCCAGCGCGGCGCCGACCTCGTGGGCGACGTCATCAAGATCCGGGTGGCAGGCGCCGACGGGCGCACGCACCTGGCGCGGGTCGCCGAACCCGCCGACCGGAAGGGGCAGGCGGCATGAGCATCCTCATCCTGCACCGGTTCCCGCTGGAGCCGTTCCCGTACCACGAGTGGCTGGCGGACTACCCCGGCGACGTGGTGGTGCTGGCCGCCCGGGACAAGATCGAGCAGGCGGGCGAGCCGGTGCCGGTCGGCCACCTCGGCTACACCCACCTGGAGCTGCTGGACCGCTTCGACGACCCGGAGCTGGTCGAGAAGACCGCGTTCGAGCTGGCCACCCAGTTCCGCGTCGACCGCGTGATCACCCACCACGAGGGCGACCTGAGCACCGCGGCCCGGCTGCGCGAGCGCCTGGGCCTGCCCGGCCCGCGCCCGGCCGACGTGCTCCCCTTCCGCGACAAGGCGCTGATGAAGCGGCTGGTCGCGGGCGCGGGGGTGGAGGTTGCCGCGCACACCGTGCCGAGCACCGCCGAGGACGTGCTGGCCTTCGCCGACGAGCACGGCCTGCCGGTGGTGCTCAAGGACCGCGCCGGGTTCAGCGCCATCGGCCTGCGCATCCTGCGCGAGCGCGCCGAGCTGGTCGAGCACGCCCACGCGGTCTTCGCCGACGGCCCCCGCGACGACCTGCTGCTGGAGGCGTTCGTCCCGGGCCGGATGTGCCATGTGGACGGCATGGTCATCGGCGGGCGCACGGTGCTGGCCTGGCCGTCGCAGTACCAGTACGACCTGGCCTCCTTCGGCACCGACCGGGGCGCGCGGGTCGACCTGACGCTGGACCCCGACGACCCGCTGACCCCCCGCCTGCTGGCCGCGACCGACGACATCATGGCCGCGCTCAAGGCCGACGGCGGCGGGCTGGCCGACCACGCCTTCCACGCCGAGATCTTCCACACCCCCGACGACCGGCTGGTGCTCTGCGAGATCGCCGCCCGGCCTGCCGGGGCGAAGGTCCGCGACGTCCTGCACACCCTCTTCGGCGTCGACCACGTGCACTACACCACCCGCGCGCTGGCGGGCCTGCCGCTGCCCGCGCTGGCCGAGGTGCTGGCGGGCGGCCCGCTGCCGCAGCCGCGCACGATGGCGGGCCAGATGCTGACCATGAAGCGGCCCGGCCTGGTGAAGTCGGTGCCCGCCGCGCCCGCCGAGCCGTGGGTGGAGCGGTTCTGGGTCTACGCGAAGCCGGGCGAGCTGATCCCGCCTGCCGGGGGCTCGTCGGACTTCCTCACCGCGGTGGTCGGCTCGGCGCCGACCCGGGCGCAGTGCGAGCAGCGGCTGCGCGCCCTCGGCGAGGTCTTCGTCGCCCAGATCGACATCGAGGAGGCATGGTGAAGGGCTGGTCCACCCAGACGAGGTACATGCTCGGCATGGTGGTGGACGCCACCGGCGCGGGCATGTACCTGCCGCTGTCGCTGCTGTACTTCCACTTCGTCACCGGGCTGCCCATCGCCCAGGTCGGCGTGATCATGAGCGCCGCCGCCGTGATCGCCCTGGTCGGCAACCCGCTGACCGGCACGCTCATCGACCGCTTCGGCGCGCGCGCCGTGGTGGTCGGCGGGTACCTGGTGCGCGCGGTCGGCTTCGTGGCCTACCCGTTCGTCGACAGCGCGTGGACGATGTTCGCCGCCGTGCTGCTCGTCGCGCTCGGCGACGTGTCGTTCGGGCCGTCGATCCAGTCCTTCGTCGCCGAGATCGTCCAGGGCGCCACCCGGGACAAGCTGCTCGCCGCCCAGCGCAGCCTGCGCAACGCCGGGCTGGGCTTCGGCGGCCTGGTCGCGGGCGGCCTGCTCGCGCTGGGCAGCGACGCGGCCTTCCACGCCATCGTGGTCACCTCCGCCTGCACCTACGCCCTGGCCGCGCTGCTGATCCGCACGATCCCGAGCGCGCACGTGCGCGGGGCGGGCGCGGGCCCGGTCAAGCGCGGCTACCGGCTCGTCGCGCGCAACCGCCCGTTCCTGGCGCTGACGCTGCTGAACGTGCCGGTGGCCTTCGGCTACATGGTGCTCTCGGTGAGCCTGCCGGTGTACCTGACCCAGGAGCTGGGCGCGGCGAACTCGCTGGTCGGCGTGCTCTACGCGGTCAACACCGTGGGCATCGCGCTCCTGCAGATCCCGGTCACCCGGGCGCTGGTGCGCTACCGCAGGACGCGCTCGGTGGCCCTGGGCGTGTCGGTGCTGGCGCTGTCGTTCGTCACCTTCGCCGTGCTGGGCCTGCTCTCCACCGGCACGGTGCTCATCATCGGCGTCTTCGCCGCCACCGCGCTGTTCACCGCGGGCGAGCTGATGCACGGCGCGACCGCCTCCGCCCTGGTCGCCAGCGCGGCCCCGGAGGAGACCCGCGGCAGGCACCTGGCCGTCTACCAGCTGTCCTGGGCCGTCCCGATCGCCCTGGCCCCCGCGGTGCTGACCGGCTTGATGACCCTCTCGCCGACCGCCATGTGGCTCGTGCTGGCGGGCGGCGGGGCGGTCGCGGCCCTCGGCATGCTGCGGCTGGAGGGCAGGCTCCCCGCGGCGGCGGTGCGCGCCACCCCGGCCCCGGCCGCGCCCGCCCCGGCGGAGCCGCCCGCCGACCGCCAGGCCGCCTAGCCCCAGCTCCACCCCGGGCCGGTCCGCGACACCCCGTCGCGGACCGGCCCCGTTCGCTATGCGGCGGCGTGCGGCTCGCGCTGGCCGCCCACGCCCAGCCGGGCCCGGATCGCCGCCACCAGCTCGCCCACGTCGTCGCGCAGCAGGCTGTAGTGGTCGGCGTCGAGGTCGACGAAGGCGGGCGGGCTGGCGGAGTAGCCGCTGCTGCCCTCGATGAAGGAGTAGTCGTCGCCGCGGGCGCGGAAGACCGTGACCGGCGCCTCGACCCGGCGCTGGGCCAGCTCGTGGAAGGTGTAGCGGAAGTCGAACGTCCGCTGCACGATCCGGGCGATGCGGCGCACCACGTCGGCGTCGAGGTCGGGGAAGCGGGCGGCGATGAACGCCACGAAGCCGTCCTCGTCGGACACCGCGGCCAGGCAGGCGTCCAGCACCGGGCCGCTGATCGTCCCGGCGAAGACCGAGAACAGCACCGCCAGGTACGCCGGGTCGCCGTAGCCCCCGCCTGCGGGCTCGGCGCGCACCTTCGGCGAGCCCGGCGCGATCAGGTACAGGTTCTCCACCCGCTGGCCCGCCTGCTCCAGCTGGTAGGCCGCCTCGAAGGCGACCCGGGCGCCGAAGGAGTAGCCCCACAGCGTGTAGGGGCCCTCCGGCTGCCGCTCGCGGATCATCCGCACGTCCTCGGCAGCCATCTCCGCGATCGTGGCGTGCACGTCCTCGCCGGGGTTGACGCCGTGCGCCTGCACGCCGTAGACGGGCCGGTCGAGGTCGACCGAGCGGGCCAGCGCGCGCAGGTTCATCGGGTAGCCGCCGAGGCCGGGCCAGCAGAAGACGGGGGCGCCAGCGCCCTCGGCCAGCAGCGGCACCAGCCGCGACTGGGCCGCCGCCGCGCCGCCGAGCCTGCGCGCCAGGCGCTCGATGGTCGGCGACTCGAACACCGCCTGCAGCGGCAGCGCGCTGCCGAACTCCTTGTTCAGCTGGTTGACCAGCCGCACCGCGACCAGCGAGTTGCCGCCGGACTCGAAGAAGTCGTCGAGCACCGAGGCCGTCTCCAGCCGCATGACCTTCTTCCACAGCGCGCAGACCCGCCGCTCCACGCTGGTCCGCGGCGCGACGAACGGCCGGTCGCGGCTGTCCACCGCGGTCTTGTCGGAGGTGGCCAGCGCCTGCACGTCGATCTTGCCGTTGGCGGTCAGCGGGAGCTGGTCGAAGACCACGACCTTGTTGGGGATCATGTAGTCCGGCAGCAGGCTGACCAGGTCGTCCTTGATCATCTCCGCCGGGCCCTTCATGTGCACGACGTCCTCGCGCATCCCCCGGTCGAGGGCCTGCTCGTCGCTGATGCGCCCGCCGACGACGAAGTAGCACGGCCCCGGCGCGGTCCCGGACTCGGCGAGGATGCTCCAGATCCGCTTGGCCGCGGGCAGGTCGTAGCCGGTCTTGGAGCTGTACCCGGAGGACATGAAGCCCAGGTTCAGCTCGTTCATCTGCAACCGCTGCAACGCCCGGCCGAGGTCGAGGTAGCCCAGCCACTCCCGCTCCGTCCGGCTCAGGATCGTGATCCCGATGCTCGACCGGTCGTACACGTGCTGGTTGATGGCGATGACGTGCCGCTTGCGGACCAGCTCGTCGGATAATCGCACCAGCTCCCCGCCCGCGTAGCGGTACTGGCCCGCGGGCAGGTCGGCGACCTTGCCCGGGTGCGCCTGGACGTAGAACTCCAGGTCGTCGTCCGGGCGGGCCTGGTCGAAGGGGACGAACTCGAAGGAGCCGAGGTAGTAGTCCTCCGGCGCGCAGTCCAGGTTGGCCTTGACGGCGGGGGAGTGCTCCCGCTCGCGCAGCGTCAGCCCGAAGCGGGGCAGGTACTCCTCGAACAGGCCGACCATGTGGCCCGCCTCGATCTCCAGCACCTCTTGGATGTTGTTCTGGTACACCCGCTCGATCGCCCGCCGCTTGCCCAGGAAGTGCACGCGGACGTAGGGCTCGGCGGCCCCGGCCGTCTCGGTGATCAGCACCAGCTGGTGCAGGCCGGGGTGGTAGTAGTAATAGCCCGGCCGCAGGTCCCCGATCCCGTTGACCTCCACGTAGAGCTGCGTCGCGTAGAGCGAGCCGGGGGAGGCGTAGGCGTACTTGGGCAGCAGCCGCTCGGTGCTGCCGCAGTTGCCGAAGCTGCGCATGACCTCGCCGAACTCCGCGTAGGTCAGCTCGGCCACCGCGCGCGAGCCGATCCCGGCCGGGCGCCTGCCCAGCAGCGCGACGATGTCGTCGCGGGTGACCGGGCCGCCCTCGAAGAACCGGTAGGTCTTGCGCAGGAACACCCACTTGCGCTGCAGCGCGTTGGGCATCCGGCCGGGCAGCTCGACCACCTCCCGGCCCGCGAGCTCGTGCGGCTCGCGCAGGCCCGGGTTGGACAGCTGGGTGCGCACCGCCAGCTTGTCCTCCTTGGACTGGTGGTGCGCGCCGTGGTTGCCCTGGTCCATCAGGGCGGCTTCCTTCGGGTTCAGCTCGATGCAGGCGATCAGGTTCTGGAACCCGGTGCGCTGGTCGGGCCGGACCACCACGGCGGCGTTCTTCACCCAGTCGTGCTCCTGGATCGCCAACCGGATCTCGTCCAGCTCGACCCGGAAGCCGCGCAGCTTGACCTGGTTGTCGCGCCTGCCGATGAACTGGGCGGTGCCGTCGAGGTTCCAGCTGGCCAGGTCGCCGGTGCGGAACCAGCGGCGCGGGGCGGAGCCGGGCAGGGCCAGCTCGACGAACCGCTCGGCGGTCAGGTCCGGGCGGTGCAGGTAGCCGCGGGCGAGCTGGATCCCGCCGATGTGCAGCTCGCCGACCTCGCCGGGGCCGACCGGCCTGCCGTCGGCGTCGAGGATGGCGTAGGTGGTGCCGTGCACCGGCTTGCCGATCGGGATGGAGTGCGGGCCCTCGCGCACCGCGGCGGGGTCGACGGTGTGCGCCGAGGAGTTGATGGTGCACTCGGTCGGGCCGTAGAGGTTGATCAGATCGCACCAGGGCAGCGTGGTCACGCACTGCTCCGCCAGCGCCCGCGACAGCGCCTCGCCGCCGCTGAAGACCTGGGTGAGCGAGCGGCACTCGGCCATCTCCTCGGTGTCGAGCAGCGCCTGCAGCAGCGTCGGCACGCACTGCAGGGTGGTCACGCCGTGCTCGCGGATGGTCTCGATCAGCCGCTCGGGGTCGCGGTAGACGCCCGGGTCGCCCATCACGACCGTCGCCCCGCATGCCGGGGCCAGGATCTCCCACTGGGCGGCGTCGAAGCTCATCGGCGTCTTCTGCAGCACGACCGCGCCGGGGCCGATGCCCTGCTCGGCGCGCAGCCAGCCCAGCTGGCTGACCACGCTGCGGTGCTCGATCATCACCCCCTTCGGCTTGCCGGTGCTGCCGGAGGTGTAGATGACGTAGGCCAGCTCGCGCGGGTCGGGCACGACGGCGGCGGGCTCGGCGACGTCGGCGGCGGTCACCACGGTGGTGCCCGCCGGGGCCAGCTGGGCCACCCGGCCCGCCAGCTCCTCCTGGGTGAAGACGACCCGCACCCGGGCGTCGTCGACCATGTAGCGCAGCCGGTCCTCCGGGTACTCCGGGGACAGCGGCAGGTAGGCAGCGCCCGCCAGCAGCACGCCCCAGGCGCCCACCAGCAGGTCGACCGACGGTTCGACGAACAGCCCCACCCGGTCGTCGCCGCCGACGCCGAGCTCCCGCAGCCGCCCGGCCACCGCGGCGGCGCGCTCCTGCAGCCCGCGGAAGTCCAGCGCGCGCTGCCCGTGCACCACCGCGACGGCGTCCGGCCGCAGTCGGACCTGCTCGGCCAGCAGCTCGGGCAGCGTCGCGGGCCCGTCGTGGGGGTCGCCTGCGGGGTCGTCGAGCTCACGAGGTTCCATGCGAGGTCCTTTGTGCGGCCGGGGCGGCGGGGGAGCGCTCTTCCGGCGATCTTTGTCTTCCGCGCCGGGCGGCTCAACTCCGCACGTGCGGGCGAGATCGCACGTCCAGAGTGGTCGGTGCGGCGGTTCCGGCGCAGGATGGGCCGAAGATCGTCGGAGCTGGTCGGCGGAATTCCACTTAGGATTTCCGAGGGCGGGAATTGACCGCGGGGAGGGCGAGTTGGTGTCCTAAGTGGTGTGTTAGTGCCCGTTCACCGCGGCGCTTCCCGCGTCGCGTGATCCCTTTCGCCCGAGCCGGGTTGGTGGGATCGTGTCGATGTGTCGTCGTTCGGTAGCGCACCGTCGAAGAGAAGCACTTTGGAAGATGCGGCGTTACCCCGGATGGACGAAGATTGCCCTGACCTCCCATTACCTAGTGCTTGAATTGGAAGGGGGCCCATGCCCATGGGCAAGGTAACGTCGGCTGACGGCACCAAAATCGCGTACGAGCGCGTCGGTGAGGGTCCGGCGATCGTGGTCGTGGACGGCATGTTCCTCTACCGCGCCATCGACCCGTGGACCCCGCAGTTCGCCGGTCTGCTCGCCGACCGCTACAGCGTGTACTACTACGAGCGCCGGGGCCGCGGCGAGAGCGGCGACTCGGACTCCTACGAGATGGCGCGCGAGATCGAGGACCTGGCCGCGGTGATCGAGGCCGCCGGTGGCGAGGCGTACGTGGTGGGCATGTCCTCCGGCGGTGTCCTCGCCGTCGAGGCGACCGCCGCTGGCCTGCCGGTCAAGAAGCTGGCCGTCTACGAGCCGCCGCTGGTGGTCGACGACAGCCGCACCCCGGTTCCGGACGACTACCTGTCGGAGATCCGCACCATCGTCGCCGAGGGCCGCAAGGGCGACGCGATCGGCTTCGCGGGCGTCAAGGCCGTCGGCTTCCCCGAGGAGGCCGCCGCGATGATGCGCGAGCAGCCGTTCTTCCCGGCGATGGAGGCCATCGGCCACACCACCGCCTACGACGCGGAGATCATGGACGGCCTCATGTTCGGCAAGCCGGTCCCGGCCGACCGCCGCGACCGCTGGTCCAAGATCAACGTCCCGACCCTGGTCGCCTTCGGCGGCGCCAGCGAGCAGTGGATGCACTCCGGCGCCAAGGCCGTCGCCGAAATCATCCCGAACGCCAAGCTCCAGGGCCTGAAGGACCAGACCCACGAAATCGCCGCCGAGGTCCTCGCGGCCACCGTCACCGAGCACTTCACCGACTGACGACCGCACCCCCAGCGGCACTCGGGCCGGTTCCCCCACGGGAACCGGCCCGAGTCGCGTCTGAACCCGAAGAACCGCACCCCGCCCCCACCTGCACTCACCCCCGCCCGCCCCACCACCCCCAGCCACCCACGCCCGCACCCGCACCCCCCACGCCCGCACCTGCATCCCCCACACGCCCGCCCACCCCCCACCCGCCCATTGGCTTTCCCCGGCCCGCTCACCCGCGTCCACCGCCAGCCGCGCCCGCTCACCCGCTCACCCGCTCGCCCGCTCACCCGCGTTCACCCCCGCCCAGTCGCGCTCGCTCACCCGCGTCCACCCCCACTCAGTCGCGCTCGCTCACCCGCCTCCATCCCCACTCAGTCGCGCTCGCTCGCCAGCGTTCGCCCCGTACTCATGCCCGTGCCCGCTCGCCCACGGTCACCCCGTCCCCCGCCTGCACTCACGCCCGTGCCCGCTCGCCCACGGTCACCCCGTCCCCCCGCCTGCACTCACGCCCGCGCCTGCTCGCCCACGGTCACCCGTACCCTGTCTGCACTCACGCCCGCGCCCCTCACCCGCGGGCACCCCGCACCGCTGACCCGCGTCCACCCTGCGCCTGCTCACCTGCGTTCGACGCGCCCCCCACCTGTACTCCCGCCCGCCCGCGCTCGCCCGCGTGCATCCCGCACCCGCCTGCACTCACTCCCACCGCTCACCCGAGGTCCCCCACCCCCGTCCACCCGCTCACCCGCGTCCAACCCCGCCCTGCGCACCCGTGGTCACCCTGCACCCGCCTGCACTCAAGCCCGCACGCGCTCACCTGCATTCACTCCGCACCGCTCACCGGCCACCCGTTCCCCCACTCGCCCGCTCACGCCCCGCGCCCGCTCGCCCGCGTTCACCGCACACCCACCTACCTCCCGCCCGCGCCCGCTCACCCGCGTCCACCCCGCACCTGCTCACCTGCGTTCGCCGCGCACCCGCCCACCGCGCACCCGCCTGCACTCCCGATCGTGCCCGCTCACCTGCGTTCACCCGGCACCCACCCGCACTCCCGCCCGTACGCGCTCACCCGCTTCACCCCCGCGCCCCCCACCCGCGTTCGCCCCGTACGCTCCCGCTCGATCCTCGCCCCGCCGATCCTCGCCCCGCTTGTTCCCACCCCTCCGCTGGCCCGCGCCCTTCCGCCGTCGCTCTCGCTGCCGGTCGCGCTCGCCCCTCGTGCCTGCCCTCCCCACGCATGCTCGGCCTCGCTCTCGCCCGGGCCTGCCCCCACGTCCTCGCCCTCGCTCCCGTTTCCACGCTCACCCCCCGCGCCTGCCTCCCCACGCAGGCCCAACCTCGCCCCGGCCGCCCCGCTCCCACACACGACTCTCCACACAAACGGGGACGGGAGCGGCACGCAGAGTGCGCCGCTCCCGTCCCCGTTACCCGTCCGGGTGAACCTCAGGCCACAGGGGACACCGAGTCCGTCCGCTTGTCGTCCTCATCGGTCGCCTCGACAGCAGCGGCCTCGGGAGCCTCAGCAGGCTCCTCAGCAGCAGCGGCGCCCGTCGCGGGCTCGTGGCGGAGGGCGACCAGCGCCAGCAGCGCCATCACCACCGCCAAACCAGCGCTGATCCACGTCGACGTGTTCAGCGCCGTCGCGAAGGACTCGCGGGCGGCGGTGAGGACGTCGGCGCCGAGCTGGCCGCCCAGCTGGGTGGCGACGTTGGTCGCGCCGGCGATGCTCTCCGACGCGGTGGCCGCCGCGTCGGCGGGCAGGCCGGACGGGAGGTTGTCGGTCGCCTGGGCGGTGTAGACGGCGGTGCCGACGCTGCCCAGGACCGCGATGCCCAGGGCGATGCCCAGCTCACCGCTGGTCTCCGACACCGACGAGGCCGACCCGGCCTTCTCCGGCGGCGCGCTGCCCAGCACCAGCCCGGTGGTCAGCGCCGACATCGGGCCGACGCCCAGGTTGGCCACGACCAGGCCGATGACCACCAGCGTCAGCCCGCCGGTCGCCTCGACCTGGCTGATCAGCGCGTACCCGAGCGCGGTCAGGGTCAGGCCGCCCGCGATGACGTAGGCCGGGCGGATGGTCTTGGTCAGCATCGGCGCGGCCATGACGCCGAAGATCGTGCCGACCGTGGCCGGGAGCAGCCACAGGCCCGCGCTCAGCGGCGAGAGGCCCTCGACGGTCTGCAGGTACAGCGTGATCAGCAGGAAGCTGCCCGCCACCAAGCCGCCGAGGATGAAGATGCCCAGCGCGGCGCTGAAGGCGCGGTTGCGGAACAGGGTGACGTCCAGCAGCGGGCTGGTCAGCCTGCGCTGGCGCAGCACGAACACCACGCCGAAGACGATGCCGACGATGCCCGCCAGCACGGTCGTGGTCGCCCAGCCGCTGCGGGCCAGCTCCTTGAGGCTGTAGACGAACGGCAGCAGCGCCAGCAGCGACAGCAGGACGCTGACCGGGTCGAGCTTGCCCGCCTCGGGGTCGCGGTGCTCGGGCAGGTAGATCGGGCCCGCGATCAGCAGCAGCGCCATCACCGGCACGCCCAGCAGGAACGCGGTGCCCCAGGAGAACGCCTGCAGCAGCGCGCCGCCGACCACCGGGCCGACCGCCAGGCCGCCCATGAAGCAGCTCATCCACACGCCGATAGCGACGCCCATCTGCTTGGGGTCGCGGAACATGTTGGTGATCAGCGCCAGCGTCGAGGGCATCAGCGTCGCGCCCGCGACACCCATCAGGGCCCGGGCGATGATCAGCATCTCCGGGCTGGTGGAGTAGGCGGCGAGCACGGAGGCGCCCGCGAAGGCGACCGCGCCGATCAGCATCAGCTTGCGGCGGCCGATGCGGTCGCCGAGGGTGCCCATCGTGACCAGGAAGCCCGCGATCATGAAGCCGTAGATGTCGGTGATCCACAGCTGCTCGGTGCTGGTCGCGCCCAGTTCGGCGCTCAGGTGCGGCAGCGCCAGGTAGAGCACGCTCATGTCCAGCGCCAGCAGCAGGGTCGGCAGCGCCAGCACGGCGAGGCCGAGCCACTCCCGCCGGGTGGCCAGCACGGAGGGCTCGCCTCCGGTGTTGGTGTCCATTGTGGGAAATCCCTTCAGCAGGCTCGAGGACGGAACCGGGCGTTCGAGCTGGCCCTGGGGCGGGCCGCAGGGCCTGGCCGGAATCGCGGCGGACCGGTTCCGGCACAATTGTGGGACTCCATCGTTTCCCATTCCGGGACGGGCGACATCTTCCATCGTGCTCTGCCCGCGCACGCCGCCGCGCTCGGCATTTGCAGAGGTGCGGCAGCCCGTCTGCCGGTCGCAGGATCTACGCGAATCACGCGATGCCCAAAGCCCGACAGCCGTGTGGCGGACAAGCGTGGCAGGTGCCTGGATACCCGGGCCACGAGCAGGCAGAGGAGAAAGACCTTGTCCGTGACGTCCCACTTAGTCGACGACCCGTCGACGACCAACCGCCGACGTGACCTCCCGGCGCTGACCGGCATGCGGTTCATCGCCGCCCTGATGGTGTTCCTCAGCCACGTCGTCTTCCCGCTGACGCCGGCCAACCTGATGCCCGCGACGCCGTTCGCCGACGACGCGCTCAACATGGCGCTGGTCGACATCTTCTACCCGGCCGCCGACATCGGCGTGTCGTTCTTCTTCCTGGTCAGCGGCTTCGTCATCTTCTGGTCGACCCGGCCGGGGGAGCGCGTGACCGCCTACTGGCGGCGCAGGCTGGTGAAGGTCTTCCCGAACCACATCGTCACCTGGGGCCTGGCGATGCTGCTGTTCGCCGCGGCGTTCACCCCGGCCCTGGGCATCCCGAGCCTGCTGCTGGTCAACGCCTGGGTGATGGACCCCAACCTGTGGGGCGGGGCCAACAACCTGAGCTGGTCGCTGAACGCCGAGCTGCTGTTCTACCTGCTGTTCCCGTTCCTGGCGATCCCGGTCCGCAAGATCCCCGAGCGCAAGCTGTGGCTGGCCGGTGGCGTCGTGGTGGCCCTGATGGCGCTCGCGGGCGCGATCGTCATGCTGGCCGTGCCCAGCGAGCCCGCGATGTACGGCGACACGATCTCGCTGACCCAGTTCTGGCTGCTCGGCCTGTTCCCGCCCATGCGCCTGTTCGAGTTCGTGGTCGGCATGATCGTGGCCCGCATCGTCCTGGCGGGGCGGTGGCCGCGGATGAACATCCCGGTGATCCTCGTGCTGTTCCTGGCGGGGTACGTGGTGACCATGCTGGCGCCCACGCAGTACAAGCTGTACCCGGCGCTGATCCCGCTGGCGCTGCTGGTCGGCTCGTACGCCGCGGTCAACCTCCAGGGCAAGCGCACGCTGCTGGGCAGCAAGCCGATGGTGTGGCTGGGCAACGTGTCCTTCGGCGTCTACATGAGCCAGTTCCTGGTGCTCTACGTCCTGCGCGGGGCGATCTTCGGCGACGCGGAGTTCGGGGTGTTCGGCGGCATCATGCTGATCCTCGGGCTGCTGGCGGTCAACGTGCTCTGCGGCTGGATCCTGTTCACCTGCGTCGAGCGCCCGGCCATGCGGCGCTGGGCCCGCTCGCGCAAGCCCGCCCCGGTGCCGCCGGTGGCGCAGGCCAAGGAGGGCGACGACGACAAGCCGCTGCAGGCCGCGGCCTGAGGTCGGACGCCAACAGGCCCGCCGAGTTCATCTCGGCGGGCCTGTTCGCATGTGCCGGGGGATCAGTCCTTGGTGGCCATGATGAGGTACTCGTGGGCCTTGTTGGACACCATCGCGTCCTCGCCGGTGATCTTGCGGTCGTGCAGGTGGATGCGCTCGTCGCCCAGGGTCAGGTGCTTGCCGAGCACGGCGGCGGCGTCCCAGGCCAGCGGCACGAACTTGCCCGCGATGCGCCGGTTCTGCACGCAGATCACCGCGTGCGCGCCGCTGCGCATGGTGCGGGCGATGGCCGCGAACGCCTCGTCGAGGGCGGCCAGGTAGACGTCGTACTCGCGCAGGGCGTAGAACTGGCCGTCGGTGGCGGACTCCTGGTCGAGGTTCGTGCCGAAGTACGGCAGGTCGCACAGCACCAGGTCGACCACGCCGTCGGGCACGGGCGGCTTGCGGGCGTCGCCGCAGAGCATGATCTGGCCGGGGTAGCGGCCCTCCAGCCGCTTGGCCGCCTCGGCGGCGCGCTCGGCGTTGACCTCCAGGCCGATCCCGCGGCGGCCCTCGACGGAGGCGGCGACCAGCGTGGTGCCCCAACCGGCGAACGGGTCGAAGACGAGGTCGTCGGGCTTGCTCAGCTCCTGGATCAGCGGCCGCATCTGGCGGACCAGCCCGGCCTGGCCTGCCGCGGCGGGCAATTCGTGTTCGGGGTCGTCACCCGCCGAGCTGTTGAGGACAAGCCAGCTCTGCACGCCCATACGGTTCACCTCAATCAGTTTTCCGTTGACCGATGGAGCATATCCGCGCGTGCTCGGCCGGACATTCGTCGAGGATGCTGTCTTCGGAGCCGCCGGAATGGGTCGGGCATGCTGCGAGAATCGCGCCCCCGCGCCGGTTGCGATGATGGTGCGGGAATCCGCGACAAAGGGGTGGGCATGCGGTTCGTGTTCTCGACGGTCGGCCTGCCCGGTCATTTCTTCCCGCTGGTCCCGCTGGCCTGGGCGGTGCGCGCGGCAGGCCACGAGGTGCTGGTGATGGCGCCGGACGACTTCGTGCCCACCGTGGTGCGCGCCGGGCTGCCCGCCGCGCCGGTCGGCGACGCCGTGGCCCTGTCCGCGGCGGGCGAGGCCCACGGCGAGCCGGGCTCGCGGCGGGGCACCCTCGGGCGCGCGTTCGCCCGCATGGCCAGGCGGGTGCTGCCGGGGACGCAGACCATCGTCAACGCCTGGCAGCCGGACCTGGTCGTCAGCGAGCGCGCCGAGTACGCCTGCCGGGTCGCCGCCGCGGCCGCGGGCGTGCCGCACGCGGAGCTGCACTGGGGCGTCGCGCCGCTGCGCGGCTACCAGAGCGCCGCCACCGCCGAGCTGCGCGCGGAGCTGACCGCGCTGGGCCTGGCCGGGCTGCCCGAGCCCGCGATGGTGATCAACCCGTGGCCGCCGAGCCTGCGCCTGGGCTACGCGGCCGCCCACCACGGCGTGCGCAACGTCAACTACAACGGCGACGCCCGCGTCCCGGACTGGGTGTGGCAGCCCAGGACCCGCCCGCGCATCTGCGTCACGCTGGGCACCGTCCTGCCGAAGCTGGGGGCCCGCAGGCTGCGCGAGGTCGTCGTCCCCATGCTGGAGGACCTGTCCCGGCTGGACGTCGACCTGGCCGTGGCGATGGACCCCGCCGTCACCGAGGGCTGGCCGACCCTGCCCGACGCGGTGCGCCACCTCGGCCGCATGCCGCTGTCGCAGGTCCTGGGCGCCTGCGACGTCGTGGTCCACCACGGCGGCCACGGCACCTCGCTGACCGCCTTCCACACCGGCTGCCCCCAACTGGTCCTCCCCGAACTCGACGACCAGTTCGACAACGCCGACGCCGTGGTCCGCTCCGGCGCAGGCCTGCGCCTGCTCCCCGCCGACGCGACCCCAGCCGCGGTCACCGCAGGCTGCGCCGAACTCCTCTCCACCCCGCGCTTCGCCACCGCGGCCGCGGCCGTCGCCGCCGAGATCGCCGCCCAACCCCCGCTGGTCGACATCGTCACCGAACTCACCGCCGTAGCCGAACGCGGCACCGCCACCGCCGCCTGACCGCCCCTCGCACCCCTCCTCCGCCTCCGCCAACACCGCCGCCAGCGACCAAGCCCTAGCTCCCCACCACGCCCAAAGACCGGAGCGCACCCCGGTCCCCTCGGCGATCGGCGCGCGCGCAGCACGCTTGCGCGACCCCCGCCGCCTGAGCGCCACTCGCACCCGGTTCCGCCAACACCGCCGCTGGCGACCAAGCCCCTCGTCCCCGCAATGCCGAAGGGGACCGGAGCGCACTCCGGTCCCCTTCGGTGGTCCGCGCTAGCGCAGCACGCCGACGAACATGCCGCGGTCGGGCGACATGGCGGCGTCGCCCTGGAGGTAGGTGGTCTCGCAGCCCGCCTTCTCCAGGGCCGCGGTGTACTCCTCGCGGGTGAACAGGGTCATCCGCTGGACCGTGACGAAGTGGTCGATGCCGCGTTCGGTCGCCGAGAGGAAGTGCGCCTCCTGGCGGACCGAGCGGCCCTCCCGCCGCGAGTGCGACAGGCGGGCGACCGTGCGCACGTCGTCCCGCACCACCGAGTCGGAGATGTAGCCGTCGATGTAGGTCTCCGGGAAGTACCAGGGGTCGACCAGCAGGACGCCGCCCGGGGTGAGGTGGCCTGCCATGTTGGCGACAGCCTTGTCCAGCTCGTCGGTGGAGGTCATGTAGCTGGTGGAGCTGAACAGGCAGCACACCGCGTCGAAGCGGCCGTCGATGGCGAAGTCGCGCATGTCGCCGAGGTGGATCGGCACGTCCGGCAGCTTGGCCCTGGCCCGGTCGCACATCTGCGCCGACAGCTCGACGCCCTCGACCCGCTCGAACTCGGCCTGGAACGTCGCGAGGTGCTCGCCGGTGCCGCAGGCCACGTCCAGCAGGCTGGCGGCGTCGGGA
This sequence comes from Actinokineospora sp. NPDC004072, assembly GCF_053604195.1. Lineage (NCBI taxonomy): Bacteria > Bacillati > Actinomycetota > Actinomycetes > Pseudonocardiales > Pseudonocardiaceae > Actinokineospora > Actinokineospora sp. NPDC004072. The sequence continues at coordinate 120,697 of NZ_JBSGHB010000005.1, forward strand.
CGGGCGGCGCGCACGGCCTTGGCGACGGTGATCGCCTCGGCCGCGTAGTCGCGGGCGCGGCCCAGGTACACCAGGTCGTAGACCTCGCTCAGCTCCTGGCCGTAGACGTTGTCATCGGAACTCATCTGGCATCCTCTCGTCGGCGCGCTCGGTGAGCTGGAGCAGCGCGTAGCCTGCCAAGGTGGAGTTGTCCCGGATGCGGCCGTCGCGGATCATCCGCTCGAACTCCGCGCGGGAGAACCACTCGTGGCGCATGTCCTGCTCGGACGGCTCGCGGTCGGGCTCGCCCTGGACCAGGTCGGTCGCCAGGAACACGTCGAAGGACTGCGGGCTCGCCCCCTGCCAGCCGAACAGGTTGCCCAGGTGGCGCATCGACCCGGCGCGCAGGCCGGTCTCCTCGGCCAGCTCCTGGCGCGCGAGCTCCTCGGGCTCCCCGACGCCCCAGTTGGGGAAGCAGCCCTGCGGGAACTCCCAGTACCGCCCGGCGACCGGGTACCGGTACTGGTCGACCAGGTGGAAACCGCCGTTCTCCGCGGCGATCACCAGCGCGAAGTCGGGCCGGTCCACCACCGAGTAGATCCCGTGCGACCCGTCCTGCCGCACGATCCGGTCCTCCCGCAGCGCGAGCCACTCGTTGCGGTAGACCAACCGCGACGCGGTCCGCCGCACCGGCGCCACCCCGCCCGCGCCCTCGCCACCCTGCCCCATCGCCCACCCGCCGTCCGTCAGGGATTCCCAGCACGAGGTTAGCGGCCGATCCCGCCCCCAGAACCGCCTCGAACCGCAGTCGGCACGTCCGGAGAAGCTCTACTGTGGACGGCTAGACCGCCAGCAGGGCCTTGATGGCGCGCCGCTCATCCATCGCGCGGTAGCCCTCGGCCGCCTGGTCGAGCGGGAGGGTGAGGTCGAAGACCTTGCCCGGGTCGATCCGCCGGTCCCAGATGAGCTCGACCAGCTCGGGCAGGAACCGGCGCACGGGGGCGGGGCCGCCGTGCAGGTGGACCTGGGAGAAGAACAGCTCGTCGCCGGGCAGGCTGACGTCGTGGCTGACGCCGACGTACCCGACGTGCCCGCCCGGGCGGGTGCTGCGGATCGCCTGCGTCATCGACTCCTGGGTGCCGACGGCCTCGATCACCGAGTGCGCGCCGAGCCCACCGGTCAGCTCCTTGATCCGCGCGACCCCCGCGTCGCCGCGCTCGGTGACGATGTCGGTCGCGCCGTACTCCACCGCGAGCCGCTGCCGGGGCTCGTGCCTGCTCATCGCGATGATGCGGTCCGCGCCGAGCCGCTTGGCCGCGAGCACGCCGAGCAGCCCGACCGCCCCGTCCCCGACCACCGCGACCGTCTTGCCCGGCCGCACGTCCGCGGCGACCGCGGCGAACCACCCGGTCCCCAGCACGTCCGAGGCGGCCAGCAGGCCGGGGACCAGGTCGTCGGCGGGCGGCCCCGGGGTCGGCACCAGCGTGCCGTCGGCCAGCGGCACCCGCAGCAGCTCGGCCTGCGCCCCGAGCGCCCCCACCGGCTCCCGCCGCACGCACGCCGACTGGTACCCGGCCCGGCAGAGCTCGCAGGTGCCGTCCGAGGCGAAGAACGACCCGACCACGAACTGCCCCGGCCGCACCGCCCGCACCCCGTCCCCCACCTGCTCGACCACCCCCACGTACTCATGCCCCATCGGCGAGGGCCCGGCCACCGCCTCAACCCCCCGGTAGGGCCACAGGTCCGACCCGCAGACGCAGGTGGCGACCACCCGGATCACCGCATCCGTCGCCACCTCGACCCGCGGGTCCGCCCGCTCGTCCACCCGGACATCCCCGGGGGCGTGCATCACCACACCGCGCACCTGGCCACTCCTCCGCTGCCGACTCCCTCCCCGGGTGCCCGAACAGCCGGGGAGGTACACGTCCGCGTCGGCGGCGTCCCTCAGCGCACTGCCGCGCCCACCTCGGGGGCAGCCGAGCAGGAGACGACCGCCACGGCGTCGTGGCTGTGGATGCTCTCCAGGTTGACGACCAGCACCCGGTGGCCCAACCCGCGCCCGCGGCACTCGGCCGAGATCAGCCTGACCATGTCCTCGACGAACATCGGGTTCTCGTAGGCCAGCATCGTCAGCACCCGCTCGTCCGGGCGCTTCACCAGCGGGACCACCGGCGCCGAGCCGCTGCCGCGCAGGATGTCGACCGCAGCCGACACGGTCAGCGGGTACGGGTCGTCACCCGAGCCGTGGACCTGGAGGGAGACCTCGCTGCGCTGGTTGTGCGCTCCGTAGTCGGAGATCTGCTTCGAGCAGGGGCACAGGCTCGTGACCTCGGAGCGCACCGTGGTCGAGACCCGGCACGAGTCAACCGACCACGACCCCTCGACCGTGACGTCGTGCACGAGGTGCGACGGCTGCCCGGAGGCGGGAGCGGTGGTGGTCGTGCTGATCGGCAGCGTGGCGGAGATCTCGATCTCGGGGGCGTCGAGCAGGTCGGCGCCGGTCTTGAGGACCTGCGGCAGCTGCCGGGGGTCGAAGGTGGCGAGGTGCTCGTGCACCAAGGCGACCATCCGGCTCATGTGGGTGCCGCGGCGCTCCGCCTGCAGGCGCACGGTCACCGCCAGTTGCGCGATGGTCCGCTGGTTCAGGACGCCGTCGTCGAAGACGATCGGGTAGCGGAGCCCGCTGATCCCCACCCGGTCGATCTCGATGCCCCGGCCATCCACCTCGTTCTGCACGTCATGCACGGCTCCCACCTCGATAGGTGCAGCCCGACGTGCAGGTTTCGCGCACGGTCACGGCGGAGAGGGCAGGCAGCGACGGGTGCAGGCGGTCCCAGATCCACTGGGCGAGCACCTCGCTGGTCGGGTTGCCCAACCCATCGATCTCGTTGAGGTAGTAGTGGTCCAGTTGGGCGCGGATGGGTTCGAACGCCTGCTTCACGTCGCCGAAGTCCATGACCCAGCCGCGCTCGGCGTCAACCGGCCCGGTGACGTGGACGACCACGCGGTAGGAGTGCCCGTGCAAGCGGGCGCACTTGTGCCCGTCCGGGACGTTGGGCAGCCGGTGAGCGGCTTCGAAGGTGAACTCGCGGAAGATCTCGATCATGGAATCCCGAGCTGCTTGTGGGTTTGCAGGGACAGCGACCAGCGGGGGTTCTTCAAGCAGTGCTCGACCGCGGCCTGGGTGTTGGCGACGACGTTCTCGTCGTCCAACGGCTGCAACCGGAACGAGGTGAAGTCCAGGTGCTCGAACTGCGCTGGCTCCCCGCCGGGCTGGGGGTAGACGAGCTTGAGTTCGTCGCCGCTGGTGACGACCAGTTCCGCGCCGATCTTGGGGCTGACGCAGATCCAGTCGAGGCCCGGTGGCGGCGTCCTCGTCCCGTTGGTCTCGACGGCGACTTCGAACCCGCGCTCGTGGAGGGCGCGCACGGCCGCCTCGTCGAGTTGGAGCAGGGGTTCCCCGCCGGTGCAGACGACGAACCGGTGCTCCCGGTGATCCGACGGCCACGCGGCTTCGACGGCGGCGGCGAGGTCGTCCGCGGTGGCGAACCGGCCGCCCCCGACTCCGTCGGTGCCGACGAAATCGGTGTCGCAGAACTGGCAGATGGCCCGGTGCCGGTCCTTCTCCAGACCCGTCCAGAGGTTGCAGCGGGAGAACCGGCAGAAGACGGCTGGCCGTCCCGCGTGGCTGCCCTCGCCTTGTAGGGTGTAGACGATTTCCTTGATCAAGTAGGTCATGCGCGCTGGTACTCGATGGGGTCGGTGACGCCTGCTTCGGCGAAGCCCTTCAGGCGCAGCAGGCAGGTGTCGCACCGGCCGCAGGCCCGGCCCTGGTCGTCCGGGTCGTAGCAACTGGAGGTGAGGGAGTAGTCGACGCCCAGGCGCAGCCCCTCGCGGATGATATCGGCCTTGGTCATCGCGATGAGGGGGGACTGCAGCTTGAGCCGCGCGGTGCCCTCGACCCCGGCCCGGGTGGCGAGGTTGGCCATCGCCTCGTAGGCGCTCATGTACTCCGGCCTGCAGTCGGGGTAGCCGCTGTAGTCGACGGCCGTGACCCCGGTGAAGATGTCGGTGGCCCCGACGACCTCCGCGTACGCCAGCGCGAACGACAGGAAGATCGTGTTGCGCGCGGGGACGTAGGTCGTGGGGATGGTCTTCGCGTCGATGTCGTCCACCGAGTCGTGCTTGGGCACCGAGGCGTCCGAGGTGAGCGCCGAACCGCCGAAGATGCGCAGATCGATGTCGGCGATCTTGTGGTCGGCCGCGCCGAGCGCGCGGGCGACCCGCTCGGCCGCGGCCAGTTCCACCGAGTGCCGCTGGCCGTAGCGGAAGCTCAGGGCGTAAGGGGTGAAGCCCCGATCCCGGGCGATGGCGAGCACCGTCGTCGAGTCGAGGCCACCGCTGAGCAGTACGATCGCTGGTCGCGCCATCGCAAAGCCGCCTTCCAATTGACTGCATGATCTAGACGCAGCTTAACCCGGCAACTAGGGCGGAGAGTGACCGACACGGCGTAGCGAGTTGGTTGGTGAAGGAGAGTTGAATCGCGTGGTCCAACTATCGGTGGTAGTAACTTGCACGGAGCGTAAAGTTGCTCCGGCGCCACGCGATCTCCAAGTCAGGTCCCTGCCTGCGGGCACCGTGGCGAGCCGGGTTCGCTCGTGGCACGCACGCCTCACCTCGAACTCGGCGACCCTTCCCCTGGTCGACCTCTACCAGGGCGAGCATTGGGTGCAGGTGCTGAACCTGGTCGAAGCGGCTCGATCGGCGGGGTTCGAGCCCAGGCTGTGGGTGGCCTCGGCCGGTGTCGGCCTGCGACCCGCGGACGACGTGTTCCCCGCCTACGCCGCCACCTTCAGCCCCAGGCACGCCGACACGGTCGCCGAGGCGCCGACGGACCGCCGGTTGTGGTGGCGGGCGCTGGCCGGGCGGATGGGCAACCGCCGCCTGGCTGACCTGGCGGACGGCGGGCCGGTGCTCCTCGTGCTGTCCGGGGTCTACGCGAGCGTGCTCCACCACGAACTCGTCGAGTTGGGCAAGCGCGCCGCCGATGTGCTGCTCATCGGCGGGGACAGCGACATCGGCGGCATCCACCGCGTGCCCGCCAACGGCGCCCTCCGGGCCGCCCTGGGGGGGACGATGACCGGGTTGAACGCGCGGATGGCCAGTTCCTGGCTGGCCCACTGCCGCGGTGGCGCGCTGACCGACCCGAGCGCGGTCCAGGCGTGGAACCGGTGGGCTGCCGGTGCGGCCCGACCCGAGCGGTACGATCGGCGGCCGATGACGGACGCACAGGTCAAGGCGTTCATCCGCAGTTCGGTGCTGGCGAACCCGGGGTTCTCGCGGACCAAGCTGCACCGCCTGCTGCGCGACAGCGGCCTGGCCTGTGAGCAGAAGCGCTTCGCGGCGCTGTACACCGAGACCCTGGGGGAGCGATGATGATCAAACGCCGTGCCCTCAAGGTGTTGCAGCACCCCTCCATCGATCTCTACCTGTTCGCCTTGGCGGCCGAAGAGGTCTCCCAGGTCGCCGATGTGGCGCGGATCTCCCGGGACGCGGCGGGCAAGCTGATCGGCTACCAGCGGCCGGAGAAGCGGCAGCACGTCAAGCAGATCTTGGAGTACCTAGACGGGGATGACGTGCTCTTCCCCAACGGTCTCATCATGGCGCTGCCCTCGACCATCCGGTGGCGGGCCAGCACGGGCCCCTCGGTGTCGGACTCGCTGGCCACCGTCGGCACCATCGAGATCCCCATCGCGAGCTCGCCGGACGAGCCGCGGCCCGCGTGGATCGTCGACGGGCAGCAGCGCAGCGCCGCGCTCGCCCGCACCAGGAACACCCGGCTCCCGGTGATCGTCGCCGGGTTCGTCGCCGAGGACATCGCCACCCAGCGCGACCAGTTCCTCAGGGTGAACACCGTGTCACCGCTGCCGACCAACCTGGTGTCCGAGTTGCTGCCGGAGGTGTGGACGCCCCTCCCGGCGAAGCTCTCGGCGCGCAAACTCCCGTCCGCGCTGGTCGACATGCTCAACCACGACCACGACTCGCCCTTCCGGGGCCTGATCAAACGGGCGTCGACCGGTCCTGAGCAGCGGGGTAGCGCCGTGGTTGCGGACAACAGCCTGCTCGCGGCGATCGAGGAGTCGCTCAACTCCTCGGCCGGCGTCCTCTTCCTGCATCGAAACCTCTCGACGAGCACGATCGACACCACCGCCATCCGGAAGATCCTCATCTCCTACTGGACCGCGGTGCACCGGGCGTTCCCCGACGCCTGGGGTCTGCCCCCGGCCAAGAGCAGGCTTATGCACGGGGTGGGCATCCGCGCCATGGGCAGGCTGATGGACAAGATCATGGCCCACGTCGACAGCGAGGCGGAGGACCTGGTCGAGCGCATCCAGCAGGAGATCGGCCTGGTGGCCGAGCACTGCCGCTGGGCAGAGGGGCGGTGGGACGAGCTGAACATCGGGTGGAACGAGCTGCAGAACACCCCCCGCCACATCAGCGTCCTGTCCAACTTCCTCATCCGGGTGTACGTCAAATCGAGGTCGAGTGCGAAGTGAAGTTCTACTTTCCGGACAGCCAGGACCTGGTGAGCCCGACCTACGACTTCCTTCACGACGAGTACCTCCCGACTCGGGTGCGGCAACGCGACGACGTGTACGCCCATGAAGTGGTCCAACCAGCGCCCTATGACGGGATCCTGGTCAGCAAGGCGATAGTCGACGGCTCGGTCAAGGGGGCCGGGAAGTACGCCGCCCCGCAACGGGCGCGCCTGTACCGGTTGGGCGTGCGCGAGTTCTTCCGCTTGCCGAACGACATCGTCAGCCTCGGCGACTGCGGCGCCTTCAACTACGTCGAGGAGGAGTACCCGCCGTACACCGTCGAGGAAGTCATCGACTTCTACGACGAATGCGGGTTCGACGCAGGGGTCAGCATCGACCACGTCATCTTCGGGTACCTGCCCGAAGCGGGGGAGAAGGACGTCGACGAGGCGTGGGCCAAGCGCAGGCGCATCTCGCTGGACCTGGCCGAGAAGTTCCTCGCGGCGCTGGACGAGCGCGGCAGCACGCTCGAACCCGTTGGCGCAGCTCAGGGGTGGAGCCCGGCCAGCTACGCCGACAGCGTGGCCCGATTGCAGGAAATGGGGTACCGCAGGATCGCCCTGGGCGGGATGGTCCCGTTGAAGACCGCCGACATCCTCGCCTGCCTCGAAGCGATTTGGCCGCGGCTGCAGGAAGGAACCGAGCTCCACCTGCTCGGGATCAACCGGGTGGACAGCATGGAGCAGTTCGCCGAATACGGTGTGACGAGCTTCGACAGCACTTCTGTTTTCCGTCAAGCCTTCATGGACGACCGGAACAACTACCACACCGCGGAAGGCGCCTACACCGCGATCCGCGTGCCGCAGGTCGACGGAAACCCGGCCTTGAAGCGCCTGATCCTCTCCGGCGCGGTGTCCCAAGCCGAAGCCATGGCTGCGGAAAAGCAATGCCTGTCCCTCCTGCGCCACTTCGACGCCGGGCAGGCGACCCGCGCGGAGGTGTTGGCGGCGTTGGAGACCTACGAGGGTTTGGTTCTCGGCTCCAACTCCAAGAAGAAGAGCTACCTCCCGAACTACAGCAGGACCCTGGAAGCCGCACCGTGGCAATCGTGCCCCTGCGCCCTGTGCAGGCAGCACGGTGTCGAAATCGCGATCTTCCGGGGCACCGAGCGCAACAAACGCCGCGGCTTCCACAATCTCACGGTGCTCGAGGCTCGGATGCGGGGCCTGGAATGCCGGGCTCGCCGGTTATGATCGGGCCTCTCACCCAAGGAGCATGCGTGGCTGACCAGTACACCCTCCGCGTCCCGGCGCTGGAGGTCCGGCAAGGACGTCGGCGGATCTACTGCTTCGCAGTGGACGGGAAGAAGCTGCACAGCTTCGCCGCCGTCTCCCGGATCCGCCGGGGCGACGACGAGCAGCTGGCGGGATACCAGCGGCCCGAGGTGCTCAGCCACATCCGCGGCATCCGCCGCTACCTCGAATCAGACGGCGCGATGCTGCCGAACGCCATCGTCGTGGCCTTCGAGAAGAAGCGGGTCGAGTTCGTCCCGTCGCTGCTCACCGGGGAGACGGTCTCGTACTCGGTTCCCGGTGAGCTCGTGATCCCGATCGACGAGAGCCTCCCCGAGGACCGCAAGCCCGGTTGGCTGGTCGACGGGCAGCAGCGCACCGCGGCCATCCGCGACGCGGACATCGCGGAGTTCCCGGTCGCCGTGGTCGCTTTCATGGCTGACAGCGAGAAGGAGCAGCGGTCCCAGTTCATCCTGGTCAACTCGACCAAGGCGTTGCCCAAGGGGCTGATCCACGAGCTCCTGCCGGACACGACCGGTCACCTCCCGCCGTCGTACGTGCGCAGGCAGTTGCCCGCCCAGCTGATGACCCGGCTCAACGGCGACCGCAAGAGCCCCTTCTACCGGAAGATCGCCACGCCAACGGCGCCAGACGGGTACATCAAGGACAACAGCGTCCTGAAGATGGTCGAGCACAGCCTCTTTGAAGGCGCGCTCTACCAGTACCGCAACAGCAGCGACGGGTCGGGCGACGTCAAGCGGATGCTCACGCACCTGATCTCCTTCTGGTCGATGGTGCGCGACACGTTCCCCGATGAATGGGCCAAGCCGCCGCGCAGCTCGCGGTTGACCCACGGCGTCGGCATCCAGGCGCTCGGGTTCGTCATGGACGCCTTGACCGAGGGGGTGCCCGCGGAAGAGGTCGCGGTGCCGCGCCTGCTCAAGGCGATCGAGAGCCTCAAGCCGCACGTCGCGTGGACGTCCGGGACGTGGAACTTCGCAGGCGGCGAGGAGCGCAGGTGGAACAACCTGCAGAACACGCCGAACGATGTCCGGCAGTTGACCGCGCACCTGCTCCGCGTCCTCAAACGACCGAAGCGGTGACAGCCGCACGGGGATGAGACCCGCTAGCGCCTGCCCGGGTCTTTGATCGGTCCGCGCATCGACCACCGGCCCCGGGCCGCCTGCGGTGCCGCGGCTCTGGAACTGTCGGGTGCTGCGGCGATAATGCTCCCTTCGAGTGGGGCCGGGACGGCCAATGCAGGCGGCCGCATGTCGACAAGTGGAGGAACCGGATGAGGGGCGCGCTGTTCGGCCTGTTCGCGGGCACGGTGCTGGCCGCCAACCTGGCTGTCTCGTGGTGGGGGCTCATCCCCGTCGGATTCGGCTTGGCCGCTCCGGCCGGGACGTTCGCCGCGGGGCTGGCGCTGATCGTGCGCGACGAACTGCAGGCCCGCGCGGGCTGGCAGTGGGCCTTGGCGGCCGTCGTGACGGGTGGAGTGCTGTCCGCCGTCCTCGCAGGCCCCCAACTGGCGGTTGCGTCGGCGGTGGCCTTCACGGTGTCCGAGTTGGTCGATATGGCCGTGTACTCCCATTTGGGCGGACTGCGGGGACGCCTCCTGTCGAACGCGATCGGTGCTCCCATCGACACGGTGGTGTTCCTCTGGTTGAGCGGTCTGGGCGTGGCCGGGCCCGCAGTCGGTGGCCAGGTCTTGGTCAAGGTGCTCTACCTGGCGCCGTTCGCCGTGCTCGCCTGGTGGCTGTCGACCCGGCGCAGCGGGACTCTGCCCGCATTGGTGACAACTCGGTCGTGACCTCCGAGCTTTGCGCGAGTGGGAAGTAGCGGGACTCAATCTGCAATGCCCGTTCTGCCTCGGTAGTCACGCCTGCGCGACCTGACCCGCTGGAGTGCGGACCCCTCCGGCGATCGTCGTGGTGGACGCGCCCACGATGGTGTGAAGGTCGGGGTTGGGGGTGGGCGCGGATGACGATGGGGTGGCAACGTCATCGGCGGATGGAGGTCCGGATTTGTCCGAGCGTGGTGCGCCGCCCATACGGTTGACGACCTCAGCCGGGCTGGTGCTGATGCAGCCCACGACGCTGTGCAATTTGGACTGCTCCTACTGCTACCTGCCCGATCGCGCCGCGGCGAAGCGGATGTCGGTGGCGGTGGCCGATTCGGTGGCCGCCAGCGTGCTGTCGTGGTCGCGGTACCACCCGGTGACGGTGCTCTGGCACGGCGGGGAGCCGCTGGCCACCGGGATCCCGCACTTCCGCACCCTGCTGGGCCGGTTCCGGTCCGGTGAGCACCCGGTGACCCACGCCGTACAGACCAACGCCACGCTGATCGACGACCGGTGGTGCGAGCTGTTCGCGTCCTGGCCGGTCGGGGTCACCGTCAGCATCGACGGGGTGGGGGAGGCCAACGCCGCCCGGGTCGACTGGAACGGGCAGGCCACCACCGACCGGACGCTGCGGGGCGTGGCGCGGCTGCGCGAGCACGGCATCCCGTTCGGCCTGATCGCGGTCGTCGAGGACGCCACGCCCGCGGCGGCGCGGCAGCTCTACCGGTTCGCGTGCGAGCTGGGGTGCGAGCGGCTCGGGGTCAACCTGGCCGAGCAGAAGGGCGTCAACGAGGCGCCCGGGCAGCGGTCGAGCCCGCGGGTGACCGCGTTCTGGCGGGAGCTGACCGCCTGCTGGCAGGCCGACCCCCGCATCCGGGTCCGCGAGCTCGACCAGGTCTACAGCTACCTGCGGGCCGAGCTGGCGGGCATCGCCGACGAGCGCGCCGCCCGGCCGCTGCCGTCGTGGCCGATGGTGACCTGGGACGGCGACGTCGTGCCGATCGGCCCCGAGCTGGCCGGGTTCTCCGACCCCCGCCACGGCTCCTTCGCCACCGGCAACGTCCTGCGCACGCAGCTGACCGAGCTGGTCGCCCAGGCGCCGCGGGTGCCGTGGGTCGCCGAGGTCCTGGCGGGCGCGGGCGCGTGCCGGGACACCTGCGCGTACTACGCCTACTGCCGCGGCGGCCAAGCGGCGAACAAGTATTTCGAGACCGGCAGGTTCGACAGCACCGAGACCACCCACTGCCGGACCGGGAAGATCGACCTGATGGAAGGAATCCTCAGCCATGCCGAACACCGTTGACGCCCTGCGCCAGCGCATCCACGCCAACGCCGACCGCATCGCGGCACCCGCGGCTCGGGTGCCGGAGTGCCAGGACACCGCCGGCATCGCGGGCGCGGGCCTGAGCGGCATCATCACCACCCTCCTCGGCAGCCTCAGCGACCGCACCATCAAGCGCGACGTGGTCGAGGTGGCCTGGAGCCGGTAACCGTCCGCACCGCGCCTGCGCGCGTGGCCGAACTGATGGAAGGAGTCCCAGCCATGCCGAACTCGGTCAACGCCTTGCGCCAGCGCATCCGCGCCAACGCCGAGCACCTGGCGGGGCCCGCCGGGCGGGTCCCGGAGTGCCAGGACACCGCCAGCCTCATCGGACCGGCGATCGCCACCATCGGGCGGCTCGTCGAGAGCCTCAGCGACCGCGCCGTCAAGCGCGACGTGGTCGAGGTGGCCTGGACCCGGTGATCGACCTCAGGGAAGGAATCCTCAGCCATGCCGAACACCGTTGACGCCCTGCGCCAGCGCATCCACGCCAACGCCGACCACCTGGCGGGGCCCGCCGCGCGGGTCCGGGAGTGCCAGGACACCTCCAGCCTCGCCGACATCCTGGGCATGGCCGTCCAGACCATCGTGAGCGCCCTCAGCGACCGCACCATCAAGCGCGACGCGGTTGAGGTGGTCTGGACCCGGTGACCATCGACGCAACAGCCGACGACGAGGTGGTCGAGCCCGCACCCGTCAACGGCCACGAGATCCTCGACAAGGTCGTCGAGCTGCCGATCAGCACGTGGCGCTACCAGTGGGAGCCCGAGGGCACCCGCCACCTGGGCCCGATGGCCCAGGACTGGCAGCAGGTCTTCGGCCTGAGCGCGGACGGCCGCACGATCCCCCTGGTCGACGCCATCGGCGTCCTCCTCACCGCCGTCCAGGCGCTCGCGCGGCGAGTCGCCGAGCTCGAACAGCGGCCGTAGCCCGGCCACCCCGCGGTGCCGATCCTCCCGAGGGAGGGTCGGCACCGCGCTTTTCTCCGTCGCACCGCGTGCGCTTTCCCGCACGAATAGGTGGCACCACCTAGCGAATCCTCGATTGTTCCTGGCAGGACCACGCCCGATGCTGAGTCGCGTGTGACTGCCAGTGATCAACCCTGCCCGGCGGTCACGCCTCCGGGCGTCGCCCGGTGGAAAGAAACGGAGAACTGTCCATGCGATCTCATCGCACCACGGTGACGGGCGCGGCGGTCGCCGCGCTGCTCGCCGCGGCCGGGCTGGCCACGCCCGCGTCGGCGGCCGAGGGCGTCATCCTGCGCGCCGACCAGCCGGACTCGGTCCCGGGCGCCTACCTGGTGATGTTCAAGGACTCGGCGGTGTCCGCGGCGAGCACGGCGTCGAAGGCGGGTGAGCTGGCCAGGAAGTTCGCAGGCCGCATCACCTACACCTACCCGGCGCTCAACGGCTTCGCGGTCGACCTCAGCGCGGCCCAGGCCAGGAAGCTGGCCGCCGACCCGGCGGTGGCCTACGTCGAGCAGGACCGCCGCGTGCGCGCCCTCGACACGCAGAGCAACCCGACCTGGGGCCTGGACCGGATCGACCAGCAGAGCCTGCCGCTGGACCGCTCGTACACCTACCCGGGCTCGGCGGGCCAGGGCGTCAACGTCTACGTCATCGACACCGGCATCCTCACCACGCACAACGAGTTCGGCGGCCGCGCCAAGCACGCCTACGACGCGATCGACGGCGACACCAACGCCACCGACTGCAACGGCCACGGCACCCACGTGGCGGGCACCATCGCGGGCTCGACCTACGGCGTGGCGAAGAAGGCCACCGTGCACGCCGTGCGCGTGCTCAAGTGCGACGGCTGGAGCCAGGGCAACTCGGTCGCCGCGGGCATGGACTGGGTGGCGCGCAACGCGGTGCTGCCCGCCGTCGTCAACATGAGCCTCGGCGGCGGCGCGTCCAGCACCAACGACGACGCCGCCCGGCGCCTGCTGTCCCGCGGCATCACCACCGTGGTCGCCGCGGGCAACGAGGGCCAGGACGCCTGCAACGTCTCCCCGGCCCGCGTCGCCGACGCGCTGACCGTGGCCGCGTCCAACAGCAGCGACAGCCGCTCGATCTTCGCCAACGGCTCGTCGAACTTCGGCACCTGCGTCGACCTGTTCGCCCCCGGCAGCAGCATCACCTCGGCCTGGTACACCGGCAACAGCGCCACCAACTCCATCAGCGGCACCTCGATGGCCACCCCGCACGTCGCGGGCGCGGCCGCGCTCTACCTCGGCGTCCCCGGCAACTCCGGCAAGACCCCGGCCGAGGTCAACCGCGCCCTGCTCGACAACACCGTCGCAGGCAAGATCAGCGACCTGCGCGGCTCGCCCAACAAGCTGCTCCAGACCCGCTTCCTCAACGGCGGCGGCCCCGACCCCGACCCGGAGCCGGAGCCCGGCAACTGCTCCGAGGAGACCTTCACCGGCTCCCTGCGCGCAGGCGCCTCCGCCTACCAGCCCAACAACACCTACTACCAGTCCACCACCTCGGGCGTGCACCGCGGCTGCCTGACCGGCCCCGCGGGCGCCGACTTCGACCTCTACCTCCAGAAGTGGAACGGCGCAGGCTGGACCACCGTCGCCTCCGGCGCCACCCCGCAGGCGAATGAGGAAGTCGAGTACAACGGCACCCCCGGCTACTACACCTGGCGCATCCACGCCTACAGCGGCTCCGGCAACTACACCCTGAAGACCGACAAGCCGTAAGCACTACAGCAACCCCCTCGCGGACAACGCCGTCTGCGAGGGGGTTGTTGCTGTCAGCGCCAGCGGTCGGGTGGGATGCGGCCTATGCCGGGGATGAAGCGGCCTGCGTGGGCGGTGTAGTGCTCGTAGGTGGGGCCGTGGGTGCGGTGGAGGTGGGGCTCCTCGACGAGGCGGACCTGCAGTTGCACGGCGACGATCAGGGCGATGAGGCCGACGAAGGCCAACAGGTTGGGGGCCATGAGGGCCAGGCCCAGGTAGGCCAGGGCCATCGCGCTGAAGATGGGGTTGCGGATGGTGGCGAAGAGGCCGCGGGTGATCAGGGTGGTGGTTTCCGCGGGGTCGACGCCGATGCGCCAGGAGTCGCCCATCGCGGACTGGGAGAGGACCACGGTGGCGATGCCCGCGAGGGCCAGCACCAGGCCCGCGACGTGCAGGGCGGTCGTGTCGAGGGCGGTGATCGGGTCGAGCAGGCCGAGCGCCTGCGTCGAGGGGGCGGCGAGGCCGAGGACGACGGCCGCGGCGAACAGCGCGCCTGCGAGCCGCTCGCGGGCGCCGCCGCGGACGCCGTGGAAGCCGATCGAGCCGGTTCGCCGCCAGTGCTGGTAGCTGCGCAGGCCGAACGCGATGGCCATGAAGACCAGGTAGAGGACTACCGCGGTGGTTGCCATGTCCGGATCACCACTGCGTCTGGTGGCAGGCGCCGGGCGATTCGACTTGCAGGGTCGCGTGGTGCAGCCCGTACTCCTCGGCGAGCAGGTGCCGGGCGGCGGTCAGCACTGCGTCGGAGTCGGCGCCCGCGTCGAGGGTGACGTGCGCGGAGACGACCTCCATGCCCGAGGTCAGCGTCCACACGTGCAGGTCGTGGACCTCGTTGGCGCCGGGGAGGGCACGCAGGGCGGCGCTGATCTGCTCGACGTCGACGCCCGCGGGCGCGTGCTGGAACAGGATGCGCAGCGCGGTGCGGCCCAGGCTGTAGGCGCGGGGGAGGACGAACAGCCCGATCGCCACGCCGATGAGGGTGTCGGCGTAGCGCCAGCCGGTGGTCAGCGTGATGACGCCGCTGATCAGCACGCCGATCGACCCCACCAGGTCGGCGAGGACCTCCAGGTAGGCGCCGCGCACGTTGAGGCTCTCCTTGGCGCCCTGCATCAGCAGCACCAGCGCGATCGCGTTCATCGCCAGGCCCACCAGGGCGACGATCACCACGGGCAGGCCGGGCACCTCGGGCGGGGCGCCGAGGCGGCTGACGGCCTCGTAGAGCACCCACCCGGCGACCGCGAACAGCAGCACGGCGTTGACCAGCGCGGCGAAGACCTCCGCCCGGTACATCCCGAACGTGCGGTCGGCCCGGCTGCGGGCGCGCTTGGCCAGCAGGATCGCCCCCAGCGCCGCGGCCACCCCGAGCACGTCGGTGAGCACGTGGGCCGAGTCCGACAGCAGCGCCAGCGACGAGGTCGACAGCCCCACCACCAGCTGGGTCACGAAGGTGACCAGCCCCAGGCCGATCGCGATCGCCAGCCGCCGCACGTACTTGCCCGACGCGCTGCCCACCGGCGGCGGCGTCCCGTGGCCGTGCCCCTGCCCCATCGGACCCTCCCTGTCGGATGCATACATTCGCATGCGTTGATGAGTCTGCCACGGCCCGGAGGGGAAGCCAAGCCGGACCCGGCTGCCGCTGGCGGGCGAAGCGGGTGTGATACTCGGTCTACTAGAGACGTTAGTACTCAGGGGGTGCAACGGCATGGGCAGCGGAGCCGCGTCGGGCCCGTGGGTGCTGCTGGTGGTCCTGGTCGTCGTCATCGGCCTGGTCGCCCTGGTGCTCCTGGCCCAGCGCGCCGACCCCGACCGCGCGGAGCGCGCCGAGCAGCGCCGCAAGGCGCTGGCCGAACCGCTGCCCCGCACCTCGGCGGCCGTCCCCGACGACAAGACGCGCCCGCGCCTCGGCCGCCCCGACCAACGGCAGGACGACCGGTGAGCCCCCAGGTCGTCCTCTACCTCCCCGTCCTGGCCGTGTGGCTGACGCTGGTCGGCGCGTCGCTGAACAGGGCGGGCGCGGTCGTCATCGCCCCGCTGGCCGTGGGCGCCGCCGTCGGCGTGGCGGCGGTCCTGACCGTGAACTACTGGCTGCTCATCCCCGTGGTGCTCGCGTGGCTGGTCGGCGTCGTGCTGATGGTCGTGGCCGAGCGGAAGCGGGCGGGGTAGCCGGTCACCAGGGCAGCAGCGGGCAGGTCAGCGCGCCCGCGGCCAGGATGCCGATGCCGACGGCGCCCGGGAGGGCGATGGCGGCGGGCAGGGTCAGCGCCAGCTCCACGGCCCGCTGCACCCGGCCCGAGCGCGGCGGTCGCCGCAGGCGCTCGATGCGCCCACCCACGTCGTCGTCGGCGATCGACAGGGCGCCCGGCGGGGAGGCGGTGAGGCCGATGCGGGTGAGCGCGCCGCGGACGGCCGCCGCGCCGCAGGTCGCCGCCGCGGCGCGGTCGGCGGCCATCTCGACCAGCGTGCGGATCGCGGCTGGGAGCGCGCGCGTGAGCGGGAGGAACGGCAGCGCGGTGCCCAGCGCGTCGGCGAGGCCGACCAGCAGGTGGTGGCCGCCCCGGACGTGGGCGCGCTCGTGGGCGAGCACGGCGGCCACCTCCTCGGCGGACAGGTGGTCCCGCAGCCCGCTGCTGACCACCACGACGCCCGGCCTGCCCGCGACGCTGTAGGCGACGGGCTGGTGGACGTCCAGCCACACCACCGGCGAGGTCTGCGCGGCCGGGCCCACCACGACCCGCAGGAGGTCGAGCTGGCGGCGGCGCTCGGCCCGGGAGCGGGACCGCCGCCGCAGCGCCACGGCCCCGGTGCGCACCGCGGCCGCGGCCACCGCCAGCGCGCCGAGCACGCCGATCCCGTCCTCGACGGTGGGCAGGTCCCCGTGGCTGAGCGCGGTCCAGCAGCTGTGGATCCAGGCCAGCAGCTCGCGCGCGGGGCCGTGGTCGGGCAGCACGACCAGCACCACCCCGGCCGCGCCGGTGCCCAGCACCCCGGCGCAGCTGACCAGCCACCAGGCGATCGCCACGACCGGGTCGACCCGGCTGGTGGTGAGCTTGCGCAGGTGCGCGGGCAGCAGCCACGCGGTCACCGCGGCGCCCAGCAGCAGCGCGGCCGCGACGATCACGGCTCGCCCGGGGCCTGGTCGAGGGCCTTGCGCAGCATCTCCGACTCGCGCTGGGAGGCCGACTTGACGAAGTGCATCAGCACCGACTGCGGGTCGCCGCTGGCCTCCAGCAGCGAGCGCAGCGCCCGGGCGGCGGCCTCCTCGCGGCTGGTGGCGGGGGCGTACCGGTAGGCGCGCTGGTCCATCTCGCGGATCACCCAGCCCTTGCGGTGCAGGTTGTCCAGCACGGTCATCACCGTGGTGTAGGCCAGGTTCCGCGTGCTGTTCAGCGCGACGAGGACCTCGCGCACGGTGCGCGTGCCGGTCGCGCCCCACAGCACGTCCATCACCGCGGCTTCGAGTTCGCCCAATCCCTGCATCCCGCCTCCCGCGCGCCAGGATACGGCGCAGTCGATCCCCAGGTCAGGAGGCGCGAGAACCGGAAACCCGGTCTACTAGGCTGTATAGTAGCTCCGTCCGCCGCGCGATTCCCCCCCTCGGCGCGGCGGGTTCGCGCGTCGGACGGGCGGGCATGGGGTGGGACCTCTCCCCGCCCGTCCGACGCCACCTAGGGCCGGGTCGTGGTGAACACCGCGTCGACCCAGTAGTTCGAGCCGTCGCCCGAGCCGGTCGGGAACACCCCTCCGCCGCCGTACTGGAACACGCCGTTGGGCTGCTCGGCGGTGGCTGCCGGGGCGGTCAGCAGTCCGGCGGTGTGGTCGTCGCCGAAGAAGCCCCGGGTCAGGCCGTAGCGCCCGGCCGAGGTCCAGTAGGAGACCACGTAGGCCGTCCCCGCGGTCACCGGGACCGGCTCGGCGAAGCTCAGCGTGCGCCAGCCCGCGGCCGACTGGGCGGGGAACGCCCCGATGGCCAGGACCGCCCCCGACGGCGACCACAGCGTGCCGGTGTGCGTGCCCGGGTCGCCCGCGGTCTGGTAGAAGCGGACGCCGGTGATCCAGCCGTCCACGGCCGGGACGACGCGCACGCCGAGTTCGACGGGGGAGTCGACCGCGCTCGTCGCCGGGGTGTCGGTGGGCCGGAACAGGCTGCACGGGCAAGCCCCGCTGGCCGCCGTGGTGAACGACCAGGTGTGCGGAGCGGGCATGGGGTTGCCCATCGGGTCGCTGGCCCGCACCGATGCCGTCAGCGCCGCGCTGCCGGGCAGCGGCGTCGTGGACACGAACGTCGCGCTGCTGCCGTCCGGGGCCACCCGCACCGAGCCCGGCACGCTGCTCGCGCCCTGGCTGACGGTGAACTGGAGCTTCGCCGGATTGATCGCCTCGGAGAAGGTCACCGTGACGCCCGTGCCCGTGGGGACGTCGGTCGCGCCGTTGGCGGGGGAGGTGCTGGTGACCGCGGGCGGGGTCGTGTCCGCGCCTTCGGTGTCGACGATGACGTCGACCCAGTAGTTGTTGTGGTTGAAGGAGCTGGTCGGGAACCCGCCGCCGTAGACGTAGACGCCCTGGCCGCCTGCGGCCGGTGAGGAGGGCGCGGTGAGGATGCCGCGCCCGGCGCCCTTGTCGGCGAAGTAGCCGGGGTCGACCGAGTACCGGCCGTGGGGCGCGCGGTAGGACGCGACGTAGGTCTGGCCCGCGGAGAGCTGCACCGGCTTGTCGAAGGACAGCGTTTGCCAGCCGGACTCGGTCTCGTCGGTGAAGGTCCCCGTGGCCAGGCGCTGGCCGGTGCCGGTCCACAGGGTGCCGGTGTGCGTGCCCGTGTTGCCGGCGGACTTGTAGAACCGGACGCCGGTGGCCGTCGCGTTGGCCGAGACGGCGAATTTCACGCCCAGCTCGACGTCCCCGGTGTCGGCGGCCTCGACCACCGCGGGGGTGCGCTGCCCGAACAGCGTGCACGGACAGGGGGCCAGGCCGGTGCCGGTGGTGAAGGACCACTTCCTCGGGGCGGCCAGGGCGTTGCCGTAGCCGTCGGTCGCGGTGACCTCCACCGAGTGCTGGGTGTTGGGCGGCAGCAGGTCGGTGGCGGTGAACCGCGCGACCGGGCCGTCGGCGGTGACCGTGCCCGCGATGGGGTTGCCGCCCGCCTGCACGGTGAACCGGACGCTGCCGGGGTCGACGTCCTCGTTGAAGGTGGCCGTGATCGAGGAGTCGAGGTAAGCCGCGCCTGCGGCGGGCGACACCGACTGGACCGTCGGGCGGGTGTTGTCGGCGGTGTCGGTGGTGACGATGACGTCGACCCAGTAGTTGCCGCCGTTGAACGAGGTGTCGGGGAAGCCTTGCCCGTACTTGAAGACGCCGTTTCCGCCTGCGACGGAGCTGGACTTGGGTGCGGTCACCGGGACGATGCCTGCGCCTTTGTCGTTGAAGTAGCCCGCGTCGACCGAGTAGCGGCCTGCCGGTGCGTGGTAGGAGACGACGTACGGCGTGCCGGAGCGGATCTGCACCGGGCGGTCGAATGTGAGGGTCTGCCAGCCTGAGGCGGTCTCGTTGTGGAAGGTGCCGGTGGCCAGGCGTTGGCCGCCCGGCGACCACAGGGAGCCGGTGTGGGTGCCGGTGTTGGCGGCGGCTTTGTAGAAGCGCATGCCGGTGACGGTGGCGTTGACCGAGGTGGTGAACTTGGTGCCGACCTCGATCGAGGCGTTGTCACCGCTGTCGATGGTGGCTGGGGTGGCGTTGCCGAAGATGCTGCACGGGCACTGCTGCGGGCCGACGGTGACGTTGACCGTCAGGGTGTTGCCAATCGTGGCCAAGTCGTCGGAAGCGCGGACCTTCACACTGGCCGGGCCGAGCGTCGAGGGCGTCCACTGGTAGCTCCACGAATCCAAACCGTTGGCGCGCTTCCAGGTCGTGCCGCCGTCAACGGAGACTTCGACGCCCGCGACCTTCCCGCCGCCGACATCGGCAGCGGTGCCGGTGAGGTTCACGGTGGTGCCTGCGGGGATGGTCTGGCCGTTGCTCAGGCCGTTGATCGTGACGTTCGGGCCGGTGATGTCGGTGCTCTTGGTGGCTGCGACCAGGCCGGGCATCAGCGTGCGGGGTTGGGCGCCCATGTCGGCGAGCATGTTGACGGTCGCCTGCTGCATGGCCGGGCTGGTGGGCGCGGTCGGGGGAGCGCCGTAGGGGAAGGTGTGGTCGTCGTCGAGGCCCCATGCCCATTGGACGGTGGCGGTGTTGAATACCAGCGCTTTGCTTTCGGGGTCGCGGTAGAGGGTGATGTTGTGGTCGGCCGGGCCTGCGCCGTAGGTGTTGCCGTGGTCGAGCAGCAGCATGCCGAAGTCGACGTTCACGGTCGTGTGTGAGAGCCGGATGGAGCCTGCGGGTCGGAAGCCGTTGTCCGGGTCGGTGTCCCACTCGTAGCCGAGGGTGCCTGCGGGAAACCTTGTGGTTCCGGTGGCGGTGGCCACGGAAGTGTTGCGCCAGAGCCGGTTGCGGCCGTAGGACTTGGGGACCTCGATCGCGTCGGCCCGGTAGCCGTTGACCATGAACAACGCGCCGATCAGCGCGTTCTCCGGCTGCCCGCCGTCCGACGGGGGCGAGGACCGGGGGTCGCGCCAGGTGCCCGTCCACTCCGGGTGCGGGTCGATCTTCGCGCCGCCCGGGGCCTTGGTCTCCTTGTAGCAGGCCAAGGTGCGGTAGGGCGTGTTCGAGCCGTCGATCGAGTTCTCGAACCGCGTCTTCCAGAACATCGTGTTCCCGGTGGCCCAGAACAGGTTCACGCCCGCGTCGCGCGCGGCTTCGATCCCGTCGCGCTGCCGGGCGTTGTGGTACTCGTCGTGCCCGCTGGACATGAACACCTTGTGGTTGCGCAGCAGCCCGGGGTCGCGGGTCGCGTCCACGCCCGAGATGTAGGACACGTCGTACCCGTTGCGCTCCAGGAACCGCACCATCGGGTACTCGGCGTTGAGGAAGTTGGACGTGCCCGCGTTGCGGTACGGCCGGTTGTAGCTGACCTTGAACGCGCGGCCGTCCGGCGAGCCGGGGAAGCCGCCCTCGTAGAGGTTGAAGTCGTTGACGCCCGGCCGGTCGCCCCACTTGTTGTACGCCTGCCAGGTCTGGTCGGAGGTCTGCACGACGATGTCCGACCGGGAGGAGTCGTTGCGCACGACGAAGGGGAACTGGCTGGCGCCCGGTTGGTCGTTGCGGATGAAGTTGGCGACGTAGAAGCCCGACACCGCCGTCGGCGGCACGAACCAGCTCGCCGACACACCCCAGTTCCCGCAGTCGACCAGGCCGGTGGAGCCGTCGTAGGCGCACTGCGGCTGGGACTGCGGCAGCGGCGCCGTGGGCGACAGCGTGGCCTGCAACCGGCCGCCGTTGCCCTGGTACCACCCCAGGCGCACGATGTCGACCTCGTAGTCGGTGCTCGGCGTCTTGATCTTGAAGTCCAGCCGCTCGCCCGGCTGCACGCTCGCCGCCGTCGCAAAGCCCTCGATGTCGCCGTACGGGGACTCGATGAACCAGTCGTCCCTGGGCGTGCCCGGCTTGGAGTTCTCGCAGACGACCGGGTTGGTGGGCGCGTCGCAGGGGCCCGCCGACGCGGGCAGGGCCACCAGGACCGGCAGGCCCACGGCCACCATGAGCCCGGCGAGCACGATCCGGGGCCCGCCGACCGCCCCGCGCGACAAGGCCAGCCTGCGGCCCATCCCAGCCTCCACCGATCACCGCGGCGGGGCCCGGCCCGCCGCTCCAGCTCCGCGCGGCCACCGCAGCCGCGGGCAAGTCACCTACTAATCGTGATAGCAGGAGACTCGTTACGCCTCGAACGGGAATCATCCAATGCGGCGACGATCGTACTAACCGTCATAGTTGGACTGCCCGAACATCTGACCGACACGGGCAGCTCGTACCATGACCCCCGTGATGGGCGCGCGCCGCCGACCCGCCGCACGGGGACTCCTCGCGCGGCTCGTCGGCGTGGTCGCCGTCCTCGCCGTGCTGGGCCTCACCGTGGGCATGCACTGCCCCAGCGCCGACCACGGGGCTGGCTCGGCTGGGTGCCACGCGACGGCCCAGGCCGACCACGCGATGCCGTGCCAGGTCGATGCCGAGCCGGTGGCGGGCGGCATCCCCGACCCGTCCGGCCTGGGCGCCGCGCTCGCCGCCTGCCTGGTCGTCCTCGCCGCCGTCCTGGCCTTCGCGGTGGACCTGGCCCCGCTCGGGCGGCTCATCAGCGCCCGGGCGCGCCCCCCGGGCCGACCGCGGAATCCGAGCGCGGTCCACCCGAGCGAGCCCGATCTCGCGTTGCTCTGCGTGCTGCGCATCTAGGAGAGGTCTGCCCGCAGCGCGCGGGCGCAGCCACGCACCGGCCGACCACGGCCGCGAAGACCTCGAATCCCCTGGAGCAACCCATGAATCTCGGTGCTGTCCTGGTCACCGGTCTGCTGGCCGGTGGCGTCTCCTGCGCCGCCGTCCAAGGCGGCCTGCTCACCGGCCTCATCGCCCGCCAGCGGGCGGGCGGCCCGGACCCGGAGGCGCCCTGGCACCGGCGCCTCGGCGACGACCTCGCCCCGGTCGGCGGCTTCCTCGCGGGCAAGCTGGTCTCCCACGCGCTGCTGGGCGCGCTGCTCGGCGCGGTCGGCAGCGCCGTTGAGCTGTCGGTCGGGCTGCGCACCGCGCTGCAGCTCGGCGCCGGGCTGCTGATCATCGTCTTCGGCCTGGCCCAGCTCGGCGTGCCCGGCTTCCGCAGGATCGTCGTCGAACCGCCCGCGTCCTGGCAGAGGGTCGTGCGCGAGCGCAGCCGCTCGCGGGCCGCGCTGGCCCCGGCCCTGCTCGGGCTGAGCACGGTCCTCATCCCGTGCGGGGTCACCCTCTCGGTGGAGGCCCTAGCGCTCGCGTCCGGGTCGGCGGTGCTGGGCGCGGCCACGATGGCGGTCTTCGTCATCGGCACCGGCCCCCTCTTCGCCCTGCTCGGCTACGCCGCCCGCAAGGCCGCGACCGCGTGGCGGGGCCGCCTGGCCGCCGTCACCGGCCTGGTGGTGGTCGCAATGGGCCTCTACACGCTCAACGGCGGCCTCGAACTCGCCGGCTCACCCCTGGCCGCGAGCCGGATCGCCGAGTCCTTCGGCGGCGGGGCCGCGGAGGCCGACAGCAGCACGGTCACCACCGCCGACGGCCGCCAGACCGTCGTCATCACCGCCAGCACGGGGAAGTACCGCCCGGAGAACGTCGAGGTCCGCGCAGGCGTGCCCACCACGCTGGTGGTCGAGTCGGTCGACGCCCAAGGCTGCGTGCGCTCGTTCGTCATCGGCGGCACGCAGGAGATCCTCCCGGTCAACGGCCGCACGACCATCGACTTGGGCGTCCTGTCGCCAGGGCGGGTCGACTACGCCTGCAGCATGGGCATGTACACCGGCACCATCACCGTCCGGGAGGCGACGGCCCCGTGATCACCACCCTCGTCCTGCGGGTCGACGGCCTGCGCTGCGGCAGCTGCGCCCTGCTCATCGACACCGCCGTCGAAGACCTCCCCGGCGTCCGCAGCGCCACCACCAAGGTGAAGCTCGGCCGCAGCACCATCGAGCTGGACACCGCGCAGACCAGCCCGAGCCGGGTGGTCGAGGTGATCGAGGAGCTGGGCTACACCGCAGCCCCCCTGCCCTGACGCGCCACCGCGGGTCACAAGCTGGTTGACCGGGTGCCCACGACGACGCGGGGTCCGCCCGCCGCAGGCCGTCGTGAGCGGTGGGGAAAGGCGGCTGCCGCGGCAGGCTGATCAGAGCCGGCTGACGAGGTCGGCGGGGTCGGTGTTGGCCCCGCACAGCACGACGACGACGCGCTCGCCCTGCTGCGGGCGGTAGGCGCCGGTCAGCAGGGCGGCGAGCGCGGTGGCGGCGGCGTGCTCGACGGCGATGCGGCGCTCGTCCCAGAGGGCTTGGCGGGCGTCGGCGATGGCCGAGTCGTCGACCAGCACCGAGCGCGCCCCGATGCGCTGCGCGGCCGCCAGCGCCATGCCCGACACCCGGCGCGCGCCCAGGGAGTCCGCGGCGATCGAGCGGACCTCGACGTCGACCGGGCGGCCCTGCTCCAGCGCGGCGTTGAGCGCCCGGCAGTGCTCGGGCTCCACCGCCACCACCCGCAGGCCGCGGTGCTCGGCCACCGCGGCGACCCCGGCGAACAGGCCGCCCCCGCCGACGGCCACCACGACCGTCGTCCCGCCCGGGCCCAGCCGGGGCGAGCCCGCGATCTCCTCGGCCAGGGTGCCCGCGCCCGCGGCGATGAGCGGGTGGTCGTAGGCGTGCGAGGCGAGCGCGCCCGTGCGGTCGGCGAACTCGTGCGCGGCCGCCATCGCCTGGGCGTACTCGGTGCCGACCTGGCGCACGTCCGCGCCGTAGGCCAGCAGCTTGGCGACCTTGACCGGGGGAGCGGTGCGCGGCACGAACACCGTCGCGGTGATCCCGTGCCGCCGGGCCGCCCAGGCGCACGCCAGCCCGGCGTTGCCGCCGGAGGCGATGACCACGCCCGCCGCAGGCATGTCCGCCAGGTGCGCCGCGGTGAAGTTGAGCGCGCCGCGCGCCTTGAACGAGCCCGTGTGCTGCATGTACTCCGCCGCCAGCCACAGCTCGGCCCCGCCGACGGGTTCCACCGGCAGCAGCTGCACCGGCCGGACGGCCCCTTCCACGCGGGCGGTGGCGGCGGCGACCTCCGCGTAGGGCAGCGCGGTCACGACCAGACCACCAACCGGCCGGTGGTGGTCAGCCCGAGGAAGAACGCGAAGGCCACGCGCCTGCCCTTGCAGGGGTTGACCGCGTGCAGGTGGACGGGGTTGAACAGCAGCGCGTCCCCGACCTGCGGGCGCAGCGAGACGTGCTGGCACCCCTCCACGGTGGTCGACCGGTAGCCGTAGGCGTCGCGGCGCGCGTCGTCCTCGGGCTGCCAGCGCCGCCGCCAGATGACGGTCTGCCCGCCGGACTCCGGCGCGGCCACCCACAGGTTGAACGCCAGCTGCGCCACCACGGCCTGGTCGAACCCGTGCGGCAGCTCCCGCACCACCTCGTCGCAGTGGATCAGCGCCCCGTCGTTGATCTCGCGCACGGTCCCGCCGAACACCTCGCGGCCGTCGATGGTCGCCGGGGTCACCGCGCTCCCCCAGGCGGTGCCGAGCTTGCCCAGCGCCACGGCCACGGGGTCCGGCCGCAGCCGCGCCCGCTCCCAGGCCAGCTTGGCCGCCGTCGCCGCAGGCCAGTACCGCCCGGCGTCCAGCCCCCCGTCCGCTGTGCGGAAGTCGTTGAGCGCAGGCCCGAACCGCACCACCCGATTCGGCACCCGCGCCGGGTCGTACTCGCCGACCGGCAGCCCACCCAGCGCCCCCATCACCTCGACGCAGGTCTGCTGGTCGAGGAACCCCGGCACCCGCACCGCCGCCGCCGTCCCCGCCACCAACGAGGCGATGTGCTGCTCGCTGAACCCACCCGCCTCCACGGCGGTGAACAGGGGATCCCGATAGGTCCGCACCACGCCCACCTCCCGCGCCGAGCCGACCAACCCCGGATGCCACCCCCCACCCCCACTACACCCCCCGATCGGGTGATGGCGGTGCTCGGCCCTCATCCTCAGCGTGAACTGGTTGCCCCCGGTGATCAGGGCGTTCGGGTGTCGAGCATGCCTGGACCGAACACCTCGTAGCGGATGCGGTCGGCGGCCAGGCCGCGGCGCAGCAGGCCCGCGCGGAGGTCGCGCATGAAGGGGAGGGGGCCGCAGAGGTAGGCGGTGGCGCCGGGCGGCAGGGGGAGGAGCGCGGGGTCCATGCGGCCCGGGTGGGAGCCGGCGTCGCGGCCGGACTCGTACCAGGTCAGGTGGGTGGCGTCGGTCAGGCCCGCGAGGGCGTGGCGGCAGTCGGCGCGCAGGGCGTGGTGGTCGGGGGTGCGGTCCGCGTGGGCGGCGATGACGGGCCGGGTCGGCTGGTGGCGGGCGATGTGGTCGAGCATGGCCGCCATCGGGGTGATGCCGATGCCCGCGCTCACCAGCAGCACCGGGGACGTGCCGGGCGCCAGCGCGGTATCGCCCGCGGGCGGGCCGACCAGCAGCCGGTCGTCCTCGGCGAGGTGGTTGTGCAGGTGGCTGGACACCGCGCCGTCCGGGTTCCCCCGGACCCGGCGCACCGTGATCCGCAGCGACCCGCGGCCCGGCCCCTGCGACAGCGAGTACTGCCGCGGCTGCCGCCGCCCGTCCGGCAGGTCCACCAGCACCGAGACGTACTGCCCGGGCGCGAACTCGGGGATCGCGTCATCGCCGTCGGGCACGAGCGTGAAGGACACGGCGTCCACCGCCTCGTCGACCCGCTTGGCCACCCGCCAGGGCCGCCACACCCCCTCCGCCCCGACCCCGGCGACCTCGTACAGCCGCGCCTCAGCCGCGATCAACCGGCAGGCCAGCAGCCAGTAGACCTCGTCCCACGCGGCGGCGACAGCAGGCGTCACCGCGTCACCGAGCACCGCCCCCACCGAAGCCAGCAGATGCCGCCCGACGATCGGGTACTGCTCCGCCCGAATCCCCAACGAGACGTGCTTGTGCGCGATCCGCTCGGCGATGCCGTCGAAGCCGCCCCCACCCACCAGGTCCTCGGCGAAGGCGATCACCGCCGACGCCAGCGCCACCCGCTGCCTGCCATCGGCCTGGTTCCCCTGGTTGAACAGGTCGAGCAACTCCGGATGCGCCTCGAACATCGACGGGTAGAAGTGCCCGGTGATCGCCACAGCATGGGCGCGGACAACGGGCAAGGTGGCGCGGACAACCGCCGCGGAAGCTGCCGACAGCAACTGGATCTCCTTCTGCGATGGGCTTTCCCCACTCTGCGATCACCTGCCCACCCGAGAAAGGGAATCAACGACCGTAAGATCAGGACCTAGGTCCCCTCCGCCAAGCGAGCTGATCCGTGCGCCGGTCCATGCTGATCACCGCGGTCCTTGCGACCGGCGCGCTCACGATCTCGGGATGCACCGTCCCGTCCGCCCCCGACTGACCAGAGCCCTGCCACACCCAGTCCCGCAGACATGCCCCTCGACCGTCCGAGCCGCGACGGGCGGGAATGTCGAGCTGCGCCAGGCGAATGCCCTGGGCTACTTCTCCTGGTCCGGCGAGTACGACGGCAAAGCCGTCATGACGGCGTTGGACCGGGACGGGCGGCACTGCGCGTTGGCGATTGATCCGGACACGCTCGATGAGCGCCTGCTGCACTGCCTACCTCCGGACAAGCACCTCCTGCAGGTCAACACCAGCCGTGACGGGGTCTCCATGCTGGTGGCCGACGGCGGCGAACAGGCCACCTACGACGACTGCAAGTCCCGCTGGTGGATCGACCGCACCGGGGTGCGCCAACTGAACCCCACGGCGGGCTGCACCATCTGGGAGGGAATCGTCATCGACGGCTGGGAGATCACCGCCGTGCTCGACCCCACCCAACTCCCGGCCCACGACTACTCCCGCGCAACCGCCACGAAGGGCGATCACCGCGTCGACCTCGGCCCGGTCATGTCCAGCACCCTCGTCGCCTGCGGCCAGCACGTCTACTGGCTCACCGCCAGCTACGACTCCCGCAACCCCTGGCAGGAAGTCCGCCGCTGGCGCCCCGGAGCCGACCACACCGAAACCATCCACCACGCCGCGGACGAGCACGGCCGCCGCCCACCAGCCTGCACCCAAGGCGTCTTCAGCACCTCCCACGGCGCCTACCCCACCGGCACCCGCACCGCCCAGCACACCCGCTACCTCGACAACCCCTGACGCCCCAAGCTCTCCGCGGTTCAGCACCCGTCGTCATCCAGCACCGTTCTGACCGGCTGGCGAAGGTTCATGACCCCCGCGCCTGCGCCGCCGAATCCCACCGCAGGCAGTGGCGGCGGGCGCGCAAGTTCTGGCCAGCTTCGCCCGGCTCCCCTGAGCCGGGCGGGGAGGCGATGACCGCCTCCCCGCCCGCCCGTCAGACCCAGGGCGCGACCGGGTACCACGCGATCAGGTCGAGGAACTTCAGCAGGCGGACGTCCCAGTACAGGACCAGGAACACCCCGGCGCTGACCAGCGACACCGTGGTGATCTTCGCCGTCCTGCTGGGCTCGGCGGACAGCCACCGCTGCATCCGGGCACCGAAGAAGTACGTCAACGCCAGGAAGAGGATGGCGAGCACGACGATGTTGCCGATGGACTGGAGGCTGAACGCCGCGGCCCCGTAGAGCGGGTTGCCGCTCTCGGCCGCGTCGCGGAACATCTGCCGGAACAGCGGGAACGGCCTGCCGACGAGGAAGGCGCCGATCATCGCGCCCATGACGACCATCGGCGCGTTCGGCCACCGCCGCGTCAGCCCGGCGAGCGGGTCCCGGACGACCCCCGCCGCCGCGAGCCCCAGCCACAGCATGGCCAGCCCGAGGATGCCGTAGACCACCATCGACTGCACCAGGTACCCGGGGATCGTCCCCGGCACCCTGGTGGTGGCGAACTGCGGCATGCTGGTCCCGACCAGGCCGACGATCACCCCGTAGACCACCGACACGGTGAGCATCCCGGCCGCGAGCCAGCCCAGCGGCGGCAGCGCCCGCCGGACCCGCTCCCCGCGGCTGGCGTTGTCCCCGAGCAGCGGGGCCACCGCCCCGAACGCGGCGATGTTGCACGCGGTGAACGTCCCCGCCAACCCGGACACGAACGCGAACACCGTCCCGGCCAGCACCCCGGCGATCGGCGTCGCCTTCGCGTCATGGCCCAACATCGTGTTGGCGACGGTGTCGCCGATAACGCTGTCGACGAACTCCGCCGACCACACGACGGTCAGCAGGAATCCGATCAACGCCCCGAGCGCGATCACCTTCCCCTTCTTGCGCGGGAAATGCCCGGACACGAATCCGGCGGTCCGCCCGGGGGCGTCCCCGCCGCCGCGAAGCGGTGGCCCAACAGCCTGGTTCTGAGTCATACCCTGATCCCTACCGCCCCGGCGCCACCGCACACAATCGGCTAATTGCGCAGGTTAGGGCGAGTCCGGGGCCAAACGGCCGCCGCCGGTGACCCGGATGCCGGAGCCCGCGAGCCCCCGCGCCGCCCGGTGTCCGCTGTGGATCACCGGCGCGGAGGGCACTAATGGGGAATTGACACCTCTCGGGCGCCTGCGATTGTCTGGCAGGGTCGGCTGCGGCCGGAACACAATGGACGCGCGGGCGGCGGTGCCCGACGGTGGTCGCCCGCGCACTTCGACCGCCCGCGCCGGTCGGTAACCCCGTCTATTCCCGGGGGAATTTCCGCATTTCATTCGGCAATGGAGGAAGAATGCCCTACGAGAACTACTACGCGCCGCAGACCTTCATCGGCGGCCAGGGTGGCGACTGGTTCGACTACGGCTTCTACCCGCCGCTGGACGGCAGGATCGTGCAGAAGATCGGCGTCTGGGCGGGGGAGTGGCAGATCAAGGCCATGCAGGTGTGGCGATCGGGGTCCACCGGCTCCGACAGCAGGCTCTTCGGCAACCCCAGCGGCCCCTACCGCGAGTTCGAGTTCGAGCCCGGCGAGCGCATCGTCCGGATGTCGCTGTGGGGCAACGGGGAGGGCACGCGGCTGGGCTGGATCTACTTCAAGACCAACCGGGGCCGGGAGTTCGACTTCGGCATGACGTCGTGGGGCCGCAAGCAGGAGTACCCGGTCGACGTCGGCTCCGGGATCTGCGTCGGCGTCTACGGCCGGGCCGGGTCCGACATCGACGCGGGCTGCTTCGTCTTCCTGCTCCCGGTCAGCTCCGCGGTCCTGTCCGACGTGCAGTACCCGAACCTGGCGTTCGACACCCTCGGCATCGCGCCGAAGACCCTGGATTCCTTCTCCGACTACAACTCCACCTCCCAGCCCCGCAACTGGCACTTCGACGGCGAGCGCCAGGTGGAGACCTCCCAGAGCTGGTCGGTCAGCGTGGGCGTGGAGATCTACCAGGAGATCAGCGTCTCCGCGGGCATCCCCGAAGTCGCCAAGGTGGACGGCAAGTTCGGCTGGAAGGTGTCGGCGACGGCCACCCACGAGAGCAAGAACACCGAGACCAAGAAGCTCTCCTGGGGCGAGTCCGGCACCCTCCTGCCGGGCCAGTCCATCTACCTCCAGGCCCTGACCCGCGTCGGCAGGCTGCCCGCCCTGGACTACACCGGCCAGATGGAGATCCGCCTGCAGAACGGCGAGCGCTTCTCCTACCCGGTCAGGGGCAGCTACGCGGGCGTCGACTGCACCGCGGTCGAGGTCACCGACTCCAAGACCGGCCAGATCCTCTCCGAGGGCGACCTGACCAAGCTCCCCACCCTGACCGTCGACCTCACCTACACCGACCGCCAGAAGACCGAACACCCGGACGAGGTCCAAGACCCCAGCACCGTCCCACCCCCCAGGTCCGAGGAGGTCCCCCTAGGCGACCACAACGCGGTCGAAGTCCCCGCAGGCAGCTAACCGGCTCCGGCCCTTCCCCGCGCGGTTAACCCGGGGCGCAGGCGGGAGCAAACCTCAGCGGGGAGGGCCGGCGCGCAGCACGGCGGCACGATCACGAGGCTCCACCCGGGACGAGTCCACAGTCGAGCAACTGGTTCTTCCCCGTGAGCGCCTGGTCCTGGGTTGCCCGCCCGGGTCACTCGTCGGTCGGCTGGCGGGCCCGGTCCAAGACCTCCTCCTCGGTCAAGGCCGTGGCCGGGTGGTGGCTCAGGCACATCGGCACCTTGATCTTGGACAGCCCGGTTCCCTCGGTGGCGCCGTAGAACTGGCCTGCGGGCAGGCGGGAGACGTCGTCGATGCGGCCGCCCTTGGCGCGGGCGAGGTCGGTGGCCGCCTGGATCTGGACCGGGGCGTTGAGCAGGCCGAAGAACTGGGTCGCGGCGTTGCCGGAGACCACGTTGTGCAGCGCCTTCGGCGCCTGCGTCGCGTAGACCATGCCCAGCCCGTACTTGCGCGCCTGCGACGCCAGGGTCAGGGTGCTCTGGGTGGAGGCCGTCGTGGCGCGCGACGAGACGAACGTCTGGGCCTCGTCCAGCACGAAGAGCCCGCCGAGGGGCCGGTCCCGGGCGGGGTTGCGCTTGATCCACGAGAACAGGGCGAGCTGGAGCTGGTTGACGAAGGTCTGCCGCTGCTCGTCGTGCAGGCCGATGCAGCTGATCACCGACACCCTGGCCCGCTTGCCCGCGGGCGGGGTGAGCAGCACGCCGGGGTCGAGGCGTTCGCCCGCCCCGCCGAACACCGGGTCGTTGATCATCGCGGCGTTGAGGCCGTCGGCCATGTCGGCGGCGATGCGGGCGGCGTCGCGCACGGTGCTGGCCTCCGGCGGCAGGTCGGCCAGGAAGGCGATGAAGTCCGGCAGCTCCCCGCCGCCGGTGCGGACGAAGCGCGACAACGCCTGGGTGAGGACGGCTTTGCCGGTGGTGCTCTTGCGGCCGCTGCCCAGGTTGGTCCGGGGCAGCAAGCCCGCCACGGCGGCGTCGATCGCGGTGCGGAACTCGTCGGGGTCGTCCGGCTCGCGCTCGAAGCCGGGCAGCGGGTCGAGGGTGAGCGGTCGGCCCGCCTCGCGCCGGGGCGTCCAGACCGCCACGTCGGTGTCGCGCAGGTAGCGCTCGGCCCGCTCGGCGTCGCCGGGCTCCCAGCGGTCGGGCGGCGAGGGCCAGCGGTCGCCCAGGCGGGCGAGGTCGTTGTTGGTGTCGATGAGGATCGAGGAGACGCCGTGCAGCGCGGCCTCCTCGACCAGGCGGCGCAGCAGCACGGTCTTGCCGGAACCGCTGCCCGCGAAGACGACGGTGTGCTTGCGCAGCAGGGCGAGCGGGACGGTGAACGGCGTCCCGGTCATCACGTGGGTGCCCAGCCGCACGCTCGGCTCGTCGGCGCTGTCCTGCGCCACCGCGGCGGGTTCCTCCGGCGCGGGCGCAGGCTGGTCGGGGTCGGGGAGGGACAGCGTGCCGCTGACGCCGGGCCACTCCGGTTCCGGGCCGTCGTGGACTGGCTGCGACACGGCCGGTTCCGCGAAGCTAGCGAGATCGGCCAGCGCCCTGGTCAGCAGCTGCGAGGACGACGCGGGGCGGCGGGAGAGCAGCCACGCCAGGAATCCCGGGGGTGACTGGTCGCGCATCTTCTCCAGCGCGGCGAACAGGCGCAGGTCGCCCTCGGCGATGGGCAGGTCCACGCCGCCCGCGGAGCGGAACGCCGCGAGGGCCGCGGTGGTGGCGGGGCCGCCGGAGAAGGGCGTGTTGCGCAGCACGACGAGGTGCCGCTTGTCGTTGCCGCGGTGGAGCTCCGCCTCCATCTGGGCGGACTTGAGCCGCGCGAGCACGGCGCGGGCGTGGGGGTGGGCGATGGCGCGGAAGCTCCAGTGCACCTCGCCTTCGCCCGCCTCGTCGATGGTGAGGCGGAGCCGGGCGTGCAGGGGCGGGTTGGCCCCGCGGGAGGCGTCGACGGTCAGCGCGGGGGCGTTGGCGCCCTGTTCGAGGACGAAGCAGTGCAGGGCGGCGCCGAGCAGGGCCTGCATGCGCTCGTCCTCCCGGTGGTGGTCCAGGGGTGCGCGGATGTCGGCGTTGGCGCGCAGGTCGGCGAACAGGGCGTCGAGGTTGTCGGCCTCCCGGGCGACCACGGTCGGCTGGAGCGCGGGCTCGGCGGCGGTGGCGGCGAAGTCCCGCAGCTCCTCGACGGTGTCGTGGGTCAGGCACCAGCGGACGTGCTCGTCGACCCGCTGCAGGAGCCGCCGCGGCGTCCAGTGGGCGATGTCGGCCCCGGCGAAGGCCGACGGGTGCACCGGCCAGGTGGCGTGGGGCGGGGTGAAGCCGATCTCCCCGTAGTGGCCTGCGAGGTGGCGCTCGGCGATGGCGGTCGCCACGGCCGCGCTGGGCATGGCCGTGCGCAGGTCGAGCACGCGGAACCGGTCGGCGGCGGAGTTGACGGCGTGGTTCTCGATGAGGTCCCACGAGCGCGGCAGGCAGGCCACGACCACGATCGTGCGCCGGGTCTCCTCGCGCACCCGCATGAGGCCGTCGGCCAGCCGGTCGACCAGGGCGTCCTCCCCCGGCCCGTCGGCGGCCTGGGTGATGACGCTGTCGACCTGGTCGACGGCCATGACGACCGGGCCCGTCATGGCGAAGATCCGGGACAGGTCGCCGAGCAGCAGCTGCGGCGGCCGCGCCCCCTGGCTGAACCCCCATGCCGCCCGGTCGGCCGCCTCGACGCCCTCGGGCAGGACGAGGTAGGCGTTGCCCGCCTCCCACGCCTTGCCCTTCGCGCGGTAGAGGACCAGTGCCCGCAGGGTGTCCTGGCACTCGACGGCGACTTGGGGGTCGAGGTCGCGGAGCCGGTCGAGCAGGTCGTCGATGTTCTGCCTGCTCACCGGCAGGGTGCCGGTGAGGCGCATGGTGGCCTCCCGGTCCTGGCCGGTGCGCCGGGCCAGTTCGCCGAGCAGGCGGCCCAGCTGCCCGCCCTGGCGGTCGAGCAGGCCGCTGACCACGCCGTGCACCGCCCCGGCCCAGAACGAGTGGCCGTCGAGGAGCTTGAGCAGGAAGAACGACCCGCCTTGCTGCTGCACGTGCTGCCTGAGCCAGCCGAGCATGTGCGTCTTGCCCACGCCGCGCTCGCCGCGCAGCACGATGCCCATCGGGCCGGCCTGCGGGCGGCGTCCGGCCGCGGCGACCGCCTGGGTGATGGCGTCGACGGCCCGCGGGTGCAGGCCGTCGACGTGGTGGTGCATGGGGCTCCAGATGTCGTCCGGTGTCACCGCCCAGCCGAACTGCAGCGACGACAGGGCGTGGCGCTGCTCCTCGTTCACCCGGCCGCCTCGATCGCCAGGGTGTGGCGCGGGCTGCCGCCGAGGACCAGCGCGGCCACCCGGTCCTGCTCGGTGAGCGACTTCTGGTCGGCCTCGGCGCGCAGGTGCACGTCGGGGCGGTCCGCGAGGCGCGTCAGCGCCCGGTCGAGCCGGTCGGCGGGCACGTCGTCGAGGTGGTCGCGCAGTGCGCGCAGGGGCACCGCGTCGCCGGGGCGCGGGGCCAGCGCGCGGTAGGCGCCCTCCACCCGGCGGCCCAGGTCCGCGGCGAAGAGCTCGCCGAGGGTGCCGCCGGTGGCCTCCAGGTGGCGGCGCAGACCGGCCAGCAGCGCATAGAGGGCGCCGCCTGCATAACCGGCCCGGGGAGGTCGCGGGGCGGACAGCTCGGCCTGGCAGCGCACAGCTCCGCTGTCGGTGAGGTCGTGCACGAACGCCCGGCCCGACTTGGTGCTGGTGACCAGCCCGAGGTCGTTGAGCTTGCGGCGGCTGTCGCCGTCAAGGGTGAACCCCGCCAGCTCCCGCAGCTCGGCGTTGGTCAGCTCGCGGGCCTCCGCCATGAGCACCAGCAGCGCGGCGCGCTCGCGCATGGTCAGCCGTTCCTCGGGCATCCCCGGTTCCATTCCCGCGGTCATCCGCGATCTCGGTCGATGACGGTGAAGCCGCCCGGGCCCGCCACGATGCTGTGGCCTGCGCCGGTGGCGGTGGCCTCGCCCTCGGCCCGGACCAGGAGCCCGGCGCCGTGCGCCTCGACGGCGGCGAGGTAGGTCTGCGGGTCGTCCACCCGCACGCGCACGGCCCGGACCCGCCCGGTCGGGCGGCCGTCCAGCGCGACGGCGCCGCGGATCGTGACCACGCGGCGCGTGCCGTCGTTCGACAGGCGCGTCACGGAGCCCTGGACAGCGGCCCGGGCGGCGGCGGGGACGGCCTTCTTCCGGCGGGCGCGCAGGGTCGCGCCGAACCCGGCGGGGAAGCGCAGGCGGGTGTCCGCCTGCTCGGCGGGCAGCCCGGCGGCCCAGTGGAAGACGAGGTCGAACGCCGACCCGCGGCGCTCGCCTGCCAAGTCCGCCAAGGCCGATGACGCGGCGTCCACGGCTGTCCCCGGGTCGGCGGCGAGCGCGTCGGTCGCGGCGCGCAGCATCCGCAGCGTGGTCGTGCGGCCGAACCGCGGCGCGCTCTCGTGGTGGACCGGGATGAACAGGTCGAATCCCAGGCCGTCGTCCGCGGAGGACACGGAGGTCCGGTCCACCAGCTGGTCCGGGGTGCGGGGACCGGCGCCGGGCAGGTCGCGTGCCGTCGCCCGGGCGCAGCTGGTGATCAGGTCCCGCACCGCCCGCACCGCACGCAGTCCTGCTCCGAGCGGGACCGCGCTGAGCTCCGGTAGGCCGACGCGGTAGGACACGACATCGGAGTTCGGGAAGAGCATGTCCCGGGCCACCGCGCGCGGGCTCCGCTCCTCGGCGTCGGCGACGCAGCCCAGCAGGTCGCGCAACCGCGACCCGCGGTCGGCGGTGTCGTCGGCACGGGGCACCAGGACGTCGAACTCGTGCCGGGTCCAGATGTCGGCGCCGCGCCAGTGCCCGGAGACCTCCCAACCCCGGGCGGTGAGGTAGTCGACGACCTGGTCAACGCGCGGGTAGGCGGTCATGTGACCGCCGGGAGGCAGGCGCTGCGGGTGACGAGCGCGCGCAGGCTCGCCGCCGTGAGGACGTTGCCCAGCGGAACCTCGACCTTGGTGCGCCGCCTGCGGTCGGGGGCCGCGATCGGGCTGCGGTCCCGCAGCGACACGTAGTAGCCGATGTGGCGCAGCAGCAAGCCCGCGGTGCTCAGGTCGGCGTACAGCTCCGCCCGGGGCGGCACGTGGACGACGAACAGGTAGCGCGGGACGAGGAAGTCCGTGCCCGCGAGCTTGGTGAACTGCCCCTCGTCCAACCCCCGGAAGTCGATCACGCCCCCACGAGGCCTCACCGCGGAGACGGTCTTGACCTGCACATCGATCCGCGGCGAGAACCCGCGCGGGGTCCGCCCCGGCAGCTTGATGCACAGGTCGATCCCGTCGAGGTCGACATCGTCCTCCGACCAGACGAGACCCGCGCTGGAAGCGAGCACCCTGACGTAGTCGGTGCCGAACTTCCCCTGGTGGTTGCGCGCGTCGAGCACGGTTCACCTTTCAGCCGCGGACCGGGCGAACTGCCGCTGTACTGTACGCGCCTCTCGATCTTCACCGCCCCCACCGACAACCAGCCCCGTGATCTCCGCCGCGCCCCCACCTCCCCGCGGTGAGGATGGGATGCAGACGGCCCAGCGTTAACGCAAACCCCCAGCCGCGTAGAAGTAGCCACCTGGGCCTGGCGAACCGAATTGCCACCAGCTAACCCCCAGCTCAGAGGCCATCCCCAATGGACGCGGGCGTACCGCCAAGGGAAAGCGGCATCAGCCAGGCGCGTAGTCCGAGGGCCGCAGACCGGCCAGGTCGCGGGAGTCGCGGTTGAGGTGGGATTGGTCGGTGTAGCCGCAGCGGGTGGCGATTTCGGCTCGGGGTGGGGGCATGGGCCTGCCATGAGGGCTGCGGCGCGGGAGAGGCAAGCGACGGTCTTGGGGGTGAGGCCGATGTGCGCGCGGAAGCGGGCGCGCAGGTGTTGGCGGGTCCAGCCCGCTTCGTCGGCGACGTCGGCGACCCGGACCGCCCCCGCGGCCTCGGTGATCCGCTGCCACGCACCCGCGACCTGCGGTGGCAACGCGCTGGCACCGCGGCGAGCCAGCAGCACCCGGTCGACCGCGTGGAACCGCTGCGGACAACTCGTCGCCCCCGCGACCAGTTCGCCCGCGTGCCCGC
The DNA here is from genome assembly GCF_053604195.1 of Actinokineospora sp. NPDC004072. Lineage (NCBI taxonomy): Bacteria > Bacillati > Actinomycetota > Actinomycetes > Pseudonocardiales > Pseudonocardiaceae > Actinokineospora > Actinokineospora sp. NPDC004072. Next base: position 157,036 of record NZ_JBSGHB010000005.1, read on the forward strand.
CCAACAGGTCGGCAAGCGAGACCGAGGTGTCTTGATCGGCAAGCCGAACAGGGCCACCGCCCCGGCGGGCGTCAGGGCGACGGTGATCGAGCAGGAGCGGCCCGCCCGACGTGACCACCCCGGCAGGCACGACCAGGCTCTACCGCCCCGACACCCCGCCTCATCCTGGCCGGGATCCGGCAAGCTCCCGCCGCAGCGGCCGCCCGCAGCCGCGCAACTGCGCTCCATCACCCTGCCCGTCCTGGCCATCTACGCGGGCAGCAGCACCGTGCACAACGCGGCCAAGGCCGCCCGCCGCACCCAAGACCTGATGCCCCACGCCGAGGTCGAGCTGTGGCCACGAGCCCGCCACTCCCTCCACGTCGACCTGCCCGACCGCCTCGCCCGGCGGTTGCTGGCCTTCGCCCGGCCAGAGATCACGGGGGAGGGATCAGCTCGATGAGGAAGTCCTGGTCGGCCGCGCCGGAGCAGCGGCCCTGGACGACTTCCGCGCCGCTCTCGGTGTCCTGGTCGCGCAGGCTCAGGCAGTGGTCGGTGATCGTGGGGCGGATGCGGAAGTGCGCGGCGGCAGGCGGGCCGAACAGCTCCAGCCGGAATCGCTGGGCCGGGTTGTCGTCCGCGCAGTCGTCCCGGGGTTCGAGGAGATCGCGGCCTGGGCCGTCGAGGAGCACGGTCAGGCAGCCGATGCGGTACTTCGGGTGGTGCCATTGGATCTGCACCACGTCCACGCCCAACGGCTCGATGAACACCCGCGGCAAGTCGGCCTGCGTGCACGGGCGCTGGGTGACGACCGCGGTCGGGTAGCGGCCGGTGCGGTCGGTGCCCTCGGTGAGGCACAGCTCGGGTGTGCGGGCGGGGTGGATGCGCGCCCAACTCCCCACGGCGAGGATGCGCAGCCCGGTGATCGGCGTCGCCGACAACCCCGGCGTCGGCGCGTCGAACAGCGCGGTCGCACCCAAGGCGATCACCGCCCCGACGCCCGCAGCCGCGATCAGCGCCACCGCGCGTCGCCACCGCGGCGAAGGCGGATCGATAGCCTGCGGGGGATCGCCGCCTGCGATGCGCCGTCGGGCGTCGAGCCAGTGCCGGACCTGGTCCTCGCCGAGGCCGCACGCGCGGGTGAACGCCTCGACGAACCGCTCCCTGGGCAGGGTGGCGCGGCCGAGGGCGGTGGCGATCGTGCTGGCCGGGAGGGTGTCGCACTGCGCCGTCGCCTTGCCTTCGAGTTGCCGGTAGGTCAGGCCTGACCACGTCCGCAATGCGCGCAGCGCCGCCGTGAACTCGGCCGCGGTGCACGCATCCGCGGGCTCCGGTGGCGGCGCCGACCCGACCGAGCAGTCCCCCTCCTGCAGGCTCACCTCCCCAGGATGGCCGAACGCGCGGGCGCGGGCGACCGCCGAACCGGGCCTGCCCTGCACCGTTCGGGGGTGTTCGGAACGCGCCCGAACGTGTCCCGATCCCGCTCGAACGGCGCCCGCCCTTGTCGCGGCCAGCCGGGCCGGGACAACCTGATCACGTCGAATCGACTTTCCCTGGGGAAGAAATCCTGGCTGCGCATCTCCTCGGATGCGCGCGTTCACACACCTGGAGTGGTGCGGATGAAAGCGAGAATCGGCCGAACCCTCATAGCCATGGCGGCGTTGTCCGCCGCGTCGACCCTCTTCGCGCCGCAGGCGTCCGCCGACCTGAGCCATTTCAACCCGGCGGCGGCCGACGGCGGCACGGTGACCTACTGCCTCACCTCCAGCGTCACCTCCTACATCAGCGACAACATGTCCGGCGCCATGACCTACGCCGACGCCCGGCTCTCCGCCCTCCCCGCGGTCAGCCTGCACCCGTCCTGCGACGTGTCGGTCGGCGACGGCACGCCCCGCACGGACGTCGCCTGGTTCGACGCCTGGCGCGACGGCGTGTACGGCGAGGCGTTCTGCAAGTACCAGTGGCCCAACGACGGGTCGGGCAACGTCGGCGAGTGCGACCAGAACCACGTGTACCTCGTCGGCGAGGCGATCAGCCGCGACGCCCCCGACGACGAGCACGGCTACTCCTCCGTCGCCTGCCACGAGCTCGGCCACACCCTCGGGTTCAAGGGCCACCAGAGCCCGCCGCCGGACAACCAGCTGGACTGCATGGCGGGCGGCTACATCGGCACGATCCTGCCCACCGACGTCACCTACAGCAACCACAACACAGCCGACTTCAACCTGTACTACGACTGAGGGGGAACAGATGCGTTCAGTGGTTGCACGGGCGTTGGGCGCGGTCGTGGCCCTCGCGTGCGCTGCCTCGGTGGCGGGGTGCGGCACCGAGGAGTTGGGGCCGCAGGTGATGCGGTTCAAGGAGTACTCCTACACCGCGCTGGGCACCCCGGAGGCGCTGGCGGCCCAGGACTTCATCAAGGTCACCGCGGTCGGCACGGTCGAGGACTTCGTCGAGGGGGTCACCTACTTCGCCGAACCGGGCGGCACCCCGTACCCGCGGGTCTACCTCGTGGTGAAGGTCGACAAGCTGCTGAAGGGCGCCGATGAGCCCCGCCTCCTCGACGGCGACCGCCTCTACGTCGACCTCGACCGCGGCCCGATCAACGCCGCCGACGGGAAGACGCCGCTGATCTCGATGGCGGACTTCCGCAAGGCCGCACCCGCAGGCACCCGGGTCGCCCTCTTCCTGACCGAGCCCGCGGAGATCCCCGGCCAGATCGGGATGGTCGGCTCCACCCCGCCGGTGCGCACGCTCACCCCCCACCCCCAGGGCCTGATCTTCGACGGCGGCAGCGGCCTGGTCCCCGGCCTCATCACCCCCGACGAACTCCCCCCGTCCTGGCACAACATCCACACCGTGGACGAACTGGCCGCGAGGATGGCGTCCTGACACCGAGCGGGTGCCCTGGAACTCCAGGGCACCCGCTCACCGCCCGCCGTCGGATGGCGCAACGACCCCTTGCCGCTAGGGCTGCGTGAGCCCGCGCGACAGCAGTTGCACGAAGTGCCGCATGTCGGCCATCACGCACGCGGGCTGGGCGTGCTTGCCCGTGCACCCCGGCGCCCACGTGGAACCGTTGCCGTAGTTGATGAACGTATGCGGAATGCCCGCAGCCACCAGGTGGTCCCGGGTCACCAGGTTGGTCGCCAGCGCGCGGTTCTCGACGGCCGCCTGGATCGGGTCCTCCAGCAGGTTGCCGCCGTCGCCGACGTAGAGCGCGATGCCCATCCCGCGCAGCGCGCCCACGTGCTGGGCCGGGCTCCGCGCGTTCCACACCCCGTCGAGCGGCCAGATGGGCGCGCCGAAGATGGCGTCGACCGGCACGGTCGGCGTCCCGCTGCCCGGCAGCTGCGTCGTCGCGGTGACCGCGGCCCGCTGCTCCTGGTTGAGCAGGTCGAGGCCGCCGGAGAAGCTGCCGACGTAGGCGAAGAGGTCCGGGCGCCGCTCGGCGTAGTGGACGGCGCCGAAGCCGCCCATCGAGTGCCCCGAGATCGCCCTGGCCTCCCGGGTGGGGATGGTGCGCAGGTTGGCGTCGATGAACGGGATCACCTGGTCGAGGTGGAAGGTCTCCCAGTTCTGCGGCCCGAGCGCGGCGGGCGGGTTGACCCAGTTGGTGTACCACCCGCGGCCGGAGCCGTTGGGCGCCACGGTGATCAGCGGCACGCCGACCGTGGAGTCCTCGAACATGCGCTGGTTGAAGGCGGTGTTGGGGCGGTCGGGGTGGCCGTGCAGGTGGTACTGCACCGGATAGCGCCTGCCCGAGGCGTAGTCGTCCGGCAGCGTCACCATGACCACGTGCTCACCGGAGACCTGGTTCTCCATCACCGAGTACGCGGGCACCTGCGCGGTGCGCACGGTGAAGACGAAGGTCCGCCCGTTCCCGTCGACCCAGCTCGGCTGCTTGACCACGGTCAGCCCGTGCCCGTCGGCGAACACCGGCGGCGCGGCGGGCTCGGCCGCGGCCGGGGGCGCGGCGACCACCCCGAGCAGCGCCGCGGTAGCCGCGATGGCCCGACGCATCACGACACCCCTTCGCACACGGCGGATTCCAGGACGTCCAACGACAAGGTGGCCGCCGTCGCGCTGAGGGCCACCGTGTTGGTGACGATCGAGGCGAACCGGCCGTCGTCGGTCACCAGCGTCATCGAGGTGTGCCCGGTGTGGAGCGCGCCGTTCTTGGCCCACCCCACCCCGCCGCACGGCAGCGGCACCCGGTCGATCCCCAGCCCGACGCCCGCATCGCCCACGGGCACGACCCGCCGCATCTCGGCGAGCGCGGCGGGGGAGAGCAACCGCCCGTCGCCCAGTGCCCGGTAGGACTCGACGAGGTCGTCCAATGTGGAGGCCATGTTCCCCGCCGTGCTCCAGAACGACAGCTCGATGGCCGTGGTCGTCTCGTACCAGAAGAAGAATCCGCCGAGCCTGCCGCCGGTGTACCCCGGCAGGTAGGGCGCGGCCAGCGCCCGCGTCCGGGCCGCGGGGAACGAGGTCTCGTCCAGCCCGAGCGGGGTGATCACCCGTGCGGTGATGGCCTCGCCTGCCGACTGGCCGGTGATCCGCTCGATGAGCATGCCGAGCACCAGGTAGGCGACGTTGGAGTAGGCCACGGCCGCCCCGGGCGCGCCCTGCGGCGGCTCGTCCATCGCGGAGGCGACCAGCTCGGCGAGGGAGTACGTGCCGTCCGGGTTCGCCCGCGCGTCGCGGACGTCGCGCACGAGGCCGCTGGTGTGCTGGAGCAGTTGCCGCACGGTGATGGCGTCGCCGTCGTAGTTCCCGGTCACCACACCCGGGAGGTACCGCGCGATCGGCGCGTCCAGCTCGACCCGCCCCTCATCGACGAGCTGGAGCACGACGACGGCGGTGAACGTCTTCGTCTGGCTGCCGATCCGGAAGTGGTCGGCCGCCGTGATCGGCCGGTTCTGCCCGGTCGCGGCCGTCCCCGCGGTCAACGTCCACGACCCCGTCGCGTCCCCGGCGTGCACTGCCACACCCGGCCCGGCGTGCAGGAGGTACTGGTCGAGCAGGCTCTGCGTCTGCGGGTGGCCGGTCTGCGCCTGGGCGGTAGTTGCGAGGCCCACCACCGCGAGCACCACGGCGCAGGCGACCCCCAGCCGCCGTCGGGTCTTCATGCCTGCTCCCTTGCTGATTGGGTTGTTGATCTCCGCCACTGGCCAGGAAGTCGAGGAGGGTGAGCCGCGGTGGGGAACTGACCGAGCACACCAGCCAATCCCACACCCTCGCCCACACCGCGTCCTCACAAGCAACGAGTCGATCACCAAACCACCGCTCGTGACCAGCCCCCAGCCGTTGCCTGTCTTTCAACCCCCGCACAAACAGGCAGAGTTTCGGGGCCAGCTATTAACCGCAAATCATCACCTGATCGGTGTAACCGTTGGCCCCGACGGCGCTCACCACCGTCAGATGCGTCCAATCCGCCCACGCCTCGGCGGGCTTCGCCCTACACTCCCGATCGACAGCCGGACAAGGGGGAGCTTTGTCAGACGATGTCGGTGAGTTCCAGGCGCAGGTCGATGGCCTGGATGAGATCGCCAACCGCTTCCTGCCCAACGTGGCCGAGGCAATTAGGGCTCCTGTCCCGATCATCACCGCGCACGAGGGTTTGGAGGGTCCTGGTCGGTTTCAGGCCGTGTATGACATGGAGCACGCCTATGCCCACTTCACCGACTCAATTGGGAACAGGCAACGACTCGGAGCCGAGCGCGTCGATGAGACCGCGCAGGCCCTGCGCGAGGTGATCGCCTTGTACCGCAGGGCGGATGGGCAAGCCTGACCTGGAGGTATGCGGTTGTGACGAGCTGGCGTGGCGACGACGAGATGCGAGACATCGCAGTGCGGCTCGCCGAGAAGATCTTCGAGATGTACACCGCCGCAGGCGAGTGGATTCCGAGCTGGGGCGGTCCATCCGGCAACCCCCGCCAGACCTACACGGACAGCCTGATCCTCGACGCAGAGGACTTCATGGCGTTGGATCCGCAGCGGATAACCGACGAGTACCTGCGCATCCAGCGGGCCGCCCGCGACACCGGCGAGCATGGGGAAGCCAAGGCGGAGTTGGAGGTCGCCGGAGCGCGGCTGTCGGCGAACTGGCGCGGCGAGGCTGCCACTGCGTTCGCCAAGCAGATGTCGTTCATCGACACCTTCATGACGCAGCAGCAGGACCGCCTGCTGCTCGCCGTGCAGGCAATGGGCGCGGTGTACAAGCTCGCCGTTGAGATCCGGCGCAGCTACTACGAGCTCGCCGACGCCACCATCGCCGCGTGCGACATCGAGATGGGCAAGCAGGCCTCGCGCGAGGCGAAGGCGAACATCGGCATGGGTTCGGAGATCGCCAAAGCGGTGATCGGGGCGTTCACCGGCGACAGCCTGCGGGGCCTGCTCACCTCATCGCTGGACTCCATCATCTCGATCTCGACCAAGGGAGCGGAGATCGCGCTGGAGGGCAGCGAGGCGGGCGCCGTGGTCGACTCCTACATCCGGCACCGCGACGAACTGCGCCGGTCGTGGGAGAGCGGCCTCCTGGACATCCGGGACTGGCTCAACCAGCAGGACGCCGAACTCGGCAGGGACGAGGTCGACCTGCTGGAGCCGCTCCCCGCGACCGCGGACGTCGACAGCCCGGACTTCCGCTACGAGCACTTCGCCAACGCCAACCACAGCGTCGAGTCGTACTCGCCGAGGGTGGACCACGAACGCCGGAGGATGGCGGAGGAAGAAGCACCCAGCGGCGTCATCGCGGAGCGACTGGGGACATCATGACCCTTCGACCCGCGGTGCTTGCGGCGATCCTGTGCATCAGCGCCTGCTCAGCACCCCCACCCGACGTTCCCCCACCGCCGCCTCGACCAACAACCGCCCCCGCAGTCCCCGTGGCGGGTGACCTGCAGGCATATGTCGACCGCGCATGTGAACTGCTCGCCGCCGACCAAGCCGCGGCCCTCGGCTTGCCTTCGACCGGCGACCAGACCCACTCCGCAGATCGCGGCCTCTGCGTCTGGGAAGGCAACCTGAGGCTGGGTCTTCAGGTGCGCCCAACTGGCGACCCGCTCGGCGACACCTACCGCCGCAGCAGCACCTGGGAGGTCTTCACCCCCCTGACAGTCGCCAACCAACCAGCGGTGCGCACCACGACCACCCAGCCAGGAACCGGATGCCGCCTGGTCGTGGGCACCGCCCCCGATCAAGGCCTGGAACTCGACCTCTCCACCAAGACCCCCAACGCCGACCTGTGCAACCAACTCGAGCACATCGCCGAAACGATGATCACGCGACTACGCGGGTAACCGCAGTAGCCCACAGCACCTGGATCAAGGTTCACGCCTCACTTCCGCTCGATCTCGCCCGCATCCGTCCTCACGACCCAGGCTGAGCGGGTTGACCGTGATCGTGCGCGGGCGGGATGCCTAGCCATGGCAGAGCGGTCCTCGCATAGGTCCCGTTCGCCTGGCGAAGCCCGCGCCTGACGGCTCTTCGACGTCGCGCCACGCCTGGTACACCAACGTGGTGGACTCGGGAAAGCCGTGGTCGTCACACAGCGCCGCGACACAGCGCGCGGCCATTGCGGTGTACTCCACGGTCAATGCGGGCAGCGACAACGAGCAGGTTCAGGTCGGCGGGGCGATGCCGATCGGCGTCTATCCGGCCGCCGCCGGACCGAGCGCACGAGCACTGGGCGCGTTGATCTCCAAAAGTCAGGTCCTTTTCCACCGTTTGGCTATGGCGCCTGCGACGAGCACTATCGCTCCGCCTCCGAGTGCTGTCACCGCCCACGGGACCCGGTCGCGGAAGATGATCGCCAAGGCCATCAAGGCCGTCCAGACGGCGGCGATGAGGAGATAGGTTTTGATCACGTGCACCTCCGGGGGCGGAGAGGGCCGTGGCGCCCGGTCTGGCGGGCGCCACGGCCAGGTTGTGGGTCAGAACGGAAGGAGCTTGGTGACCGGGTTGAACACCAGCCCGGCCACGATGCCGCCGATGCCGTCGCTGCGGATGTCCGAGCTGGTGCCGCCCGCGATCTGTGAGCCGAGGGCTCCGAGCGCGCCACCGGCCATGGCGCCCATGACTCCCGCGCCTGCCGCGCACACCGGTGCTGCCGCTGTGCAACCCGCGACCAGCGCCGCGCCCGCGATCGCGCCGATGCCACTGCCGATCCCCGCGCCGATCGTGGACGCCGTGCTCGCCCCGGTGGGATCGGCGTTGTTCACCGGATCGGCTTGGGCGTAGGCGTAGGTGTTGGTCTCCTGCCCGGTGGGATCGGGGGTGGTGAAGCGGCCCCAGGTTGGGTTGTAGTGCCGGTAGCCGAAGAGGATGTTGCCGTTGCGCAGCGTGTAGCCGCCGTTGTAGCCGAACCTGTGGGCTGAGGTGGACCCGGTCGGCGTAATCCTGCCGTAGGGGCCGTAGGTGAAGGTCGCGGTCAGGCCGCCGGTGGCGTTCAGCACGGCGAGCACGCTGCCTTGGTGGTCGGTGATCAGGTTGTACCGATCATCGCCGATCTCCTCGGTGATGAGCCGTCCGCTGGGATCCCGGGTGACGTTGGTGCGGATATCACCGTCGAGGATGCTGGTGAGGCCCAGCGCGGTGTGGGTGAGAACTCGGGTCGTGGTGGCGTTGTCACGGGTTTCGGTGATGATGCGGGGCTGGGTTTGGTCGACGGTGTCATAGGTGGCGCTGAACGTGGTTGTGCCGTTCTCGGTGGTGCGCACCAATTGGTCGGTTGCTGAGTAGGTCATCGCCGCGCCACCGGCATTGTTGAGCCTGCCTGCCGCGTCGTAAGTCAGCGTGGTCGGACCTGCGGCGGTGAGCTGGCTGGCGGCGTTGATCGTGTGTGGGGTGCCTGCAAAGGCGGTGATGTTGTCGCGTTGTCGACTGTGAAGGTGTCGGCACCCGCTCGGGTGAGGTGGCGGAGGGGGTCGTAGGTGTAGGCGGTGGTGGTGCCTGCGATGGTCTTGGACTGCAACTGGGTGCGGTCTGCGCCAGCGCTGTTGGTGTAGCGGTAGGTGGCCTTGAGCAGCTCGGTGCCCGCGGTGTTCTTCACAACCAGGCTGGTGAGCCTGCCTGCTTTGTCGTAGCCGTTGGTTTGGGTGCCAGCGCCGGGGAAGGCGGTGCTGGTGCGGCGGTCGGCGTTGTCGTAGGCGAAGGTCGTCGTCTGGCCGAATGCGTCGGCGAGTGCGGTGAGGCGGTAGGCGGCGTCGTAGGCGTAGGTGTGTTCCTGCCGGGTCGGTGAGGCTGGTGAGATTGCCGGCGTTGTCGTAGTTGTAGGCGACAGTCTCGGTCGAGCCGGCCTGGGTGCGGCGGGCGGCGGTGATCTGCGGGCCGGTGGGGTAGGTGTCGTGGGTGAAGGTGGTGGTCACGCCGTTGTGGCTGCGGCCGGTCATGGCGCCGACCGCGTCGTAGGTCATGGATTGCAGGGTTGTGCCTGCGCTGCTGATGGCAACGACGCGGTCGAGCCTGTCGTAGGCGTAGTCGATGCGGGTGTTGTTGCCGTCGGTGACGCTGGTGACCCGGGACAGCGAGTCGTAGGTGTAGCGGGTGGCGCCCAGCGGCGCGGGTGGGGTCACGGTGGTGAGGTTCCCGGCGTTGTCGTAGCCGAACCGCGTCACGTGGCCGTTGGCGTCCTTGAGGGTCTCCAGCAGGTTCTTCGGCCCTGTGTAGGTGCGGACCTGCAGGTCAGCGGCGAGCTGCGTCGAGCGGACCTTGGTCACGTTGCCCGCGTCGTCGTACTCCAGGGTGCGCTCGTTGCCTTCCGGGTCCTTGATCGAGGTCGGCTCGTTCGGATGTGCGGTGCTGGTGTAGCCCACGGTGGTCGTCGCGCCGGTCGGCAGTTTGGTGGAGATCAGGTTGTCGAGACCGTCGTAGGTGGCGGTGGTTGAGTTGTTCAGCCCGTCGGTGGTCGACTGGAGGTCGCTGTTAGCCGTCCACGTCTGCGACTGCGTGTGGCCGAGGGCATCCTTGGCCGAGACCTGCCGGTCGAACTCGTCGAAGGTGTAGACGGTCTTGTTGCCGTTCGGGTCCGTCATCGTGGTCTGGCTGTCGGAGTCGTAGGCGAACCTCGTCTGCACCGCGCCCGCCTGCCGCGGCGTGGTGACCGCCGTCAGCCGATGGTGGGCATCGAAGGAGAACGACCACGTGCGACCGGCCTGGTCGACCAGCGACGTCAGGTGATACGGGCTCGTGGCCGAGTAGGTGAACCGGACGGTCTTGCCGTCGCGGTCGGTGAACTCCGTCAACTGGTTGTTGCGGTTGAACGTGTAGGTGCCTGCCACCGTGCCCGACGGGTCGGTGATCCGGGTGATCTGCCCGTTGGCGTCGCTGGTGAAAGTGGTGACCCGACCTTGGCTGTCGCTGACCGACGCCAGGGATCCGTCTGAGTTGTAGTAGTAGGTCAGCGAGTTGCCGTTGCGGTCCATGCGGTTCAGCGGCCACCCGCCTGCGTTGAACGACCACGTTTCGCCGGAGTCGGTGAACCGTGCGGTGTAGGAGCCGCCTGCGTTCTTCACCAGTCTCGCCCGCACGCCGTGGTTGGCCGATCCGTAGCTCCCGTCCGGGTTCTCCCGGAACTCCACACACGCCCCGCTGTCGGTCGGCATGATCACCTGACCGGTGCGGAAGCCCAACCCCATGTCCCGCCCGGCGTTCACCGACCAACCGCCGAATGCATCGGTGCTGTAGGAGTGGTGGAGGTTCAGGTGGATCCCGGTTCCCCGAACCGTGAGATCCCGGTGATCCACCCACAGGTTGCCGTCGGAGAGGTTCACCGCGAACTGCAGGCGATCACTGATCCGAAACCGCTCCATCGGGAAGTCCGGTAGCACTCCCCAGGGATCTGTTGCGCAGGTCAGGGATGCCGCACCGGCATCCGGTGAAACCGGCCCCGCAGCCGTCGTGGGCTTCGCCGGACCAGCAGGCGGCGCACCACCCACAACCGTCCGAGTCGCAGGCCCCGGCGTCCACGCCGACGAGGGCACCGCAGCTTCCGCCGCAACCGCGGACGGCGCAGCCACAACCGGAACCGCGGACACCAGAGCCAGCACCAACCCAGCGCTGAGAACGCGCAGCGTCAAGCCGCGCGACCAACCATGTCGCATCGAAAGCCTTCCCCAGTCGCCGCACGCCCCCCGACAGGGCACCCCAGTACCCGGCAAGATCACCTTTCCCGGCCGCCCACCCCACCAAACCCCGCCCGCAGATGATCACTCGAACAGCCGAGCCGATCGCGACGCGCTTCCCGATGATCGCGAAGCAGGGCACCTCGCCGGACCGCGGGTAAGCGGTGTGGTTCCGCCAGCGCGTCGAAGTAGAGAGAGTCCGTTCGCCGCCATCGCAGCTTGGGAGTTCTGGTACCGGAGTACTCCGGCGCCACCTACCGGACTAAATTCGATCGGTGACCGACGCAACACTAGGGCAGGGAGCCAGGTTCTGAACCCGCCACGCGCGGACGAAATCAGGGCACAATTGGGCACAGGTACCCGCAAACAGCCGTTCAGCGTGGCTGTCAGCCGGACAAGTACGCACACAAGCAAACAGCCCGCTGACCGTGTTTATGCTGGTCAGCGGGCTGTTCGTGGATGTGCCCCCGGCAGGATTCGAACCTGCGCTCCCGCCTCCGGGGAGCGACCCAGATCGTCTCTAGAGCCTCTACCAGCGCTTTCGATGTCGCCGACGCCACTAGAGTACCTCCTGGCGCAGTGAGCGCAGGCCGACTCATGGCATGGGTATGGCACGCCAGCCTGTCGCCAACGCAGATCCCCAGTGGCAGGTTCGGAACCTTAAGTGCGACCAGACACGCCGGGAGGTTCCGAGCTGATCAGTTGGCGTGTCGGTCGTCGTAGTGCGGTTCCGGTGCGGGCTGAATTCAGCGATTGAGTAGTCTTCGCAGGTCAAGCAGGGCAGCACCGGCCCACCCGGGCCGGTGAGGATCGCAGCACCGACCCGCCCGGGTCGGTGAGGATCTCAACTCCCTCGGCGTCCCGGCCGGGCTGCTCGCCGAGCAGCAGCACCGATCCGCCCGGGTCGGTGAGAATCTCAACTCCCTCGGCGTCCCGGCCGGGCTGCTCGACGCCGTTGGCCATCCCCATGGCACCTGGCAACTCGGCCTACTTGCACATCAGAACTGCCCAATGAACACCTGCAGAGGCCTTGCAGCGGGTCGTGCTTCGCAGTTGTGGTCGTTGTGCCTTTGGTGGTGGGCCAAGGGGCAGCAGGGTTATCCGGCTGGGGTGTGGGCGAGTTGGGGGAGCCAGCCGTGTTCGCTGTAGGGGGTGCCGGTGCGGTAGGCGTGGATGCCTTGGGCGGGGTAGTCGATGGTGTTGTGGGGGAGGTTGTGGAGGGGGAACCAGGCGAGGGCTGAGCATTTGTCGGGTTCTTGGTTGGTGGGTTCGCCGGTCCAGTGGGTGGTGGTGAAGAAGAGGCCGAGGCGGGGTTCGGGGCCGGAGCCGTGGACGTGGATGGTGTGGACGCAGGTGAGGTGGGCGGGGTCGATGAGGACGCCGACCTCTTCGGCCGCTTCCCTTGCTGCGGCGGTGGTGGCGGGTTCGTGTGCGTCGAGTTTGCCGGAGGGGAGGTGCCACATGCCGTCCCAGGCGCCGCCCTTGCGTTGGGTGAGGAGGACGTGGTCGTCGCGCAGGAGCAGGACGTGGACGTCGATGAGGTGGCGGTCGGCCATGCGGGCGGGACCTTCCGGGCTGCGAGGGGCGGCGGCGGGGTTGGGCCGAACGGCCTAGTGGCCGGTGGCTCAGCCCGGAACCTTACGCAGGGGCGGGTCCGGAGCTGCTCGGGGTTCGCCGACTCGGTTGGCGATGATCTCGGCGACGTGCTCGGGGGTTAGCTCGGTGGTGTCGATGAGCAGGGTCGGGTGGTTGAGGCGGTGGCAGGCCTGGAGGTAGAGGTCGGATTCGCGGGCGGCTGAGGCGGGGCCGTTGTGGAAGCGGTGCCGGGTGCCGCGGTGGGCGACGCGGGCGGCGGCGGTGTCGGGGGTGGTGGTGAGGATGACGGAGAGGTCCGGTGGGTCGACGGCGGTGTTGAGGGTGGTGAGGAAGTCGAGGGGGACGCCGTCGATGTGCTGCAGGACGAGGCTGGCGGCGATGTAGCGGTCGCAGACGATGGTGTGGCCTGCGGTGCGGTGGGGGCGGATCTCGGTGAGTTGCTGGTGGTAGCGGTCGGCGGCGACCAGGCAGGCCAGGGCGTGGCCGGTGTAGCGGTCGCTGTGGGCGCGGGCGATGCGGCCGAGTTCGTCGGTGGAGGGTTGGGCGGTGGCGTGGACGTGGTGTCCGCGGTCCGCCAGGAGGCGGGACAGGTGGCGCGCGGTGGTGGTCTTGCCCGCGCCGCCGGGGCCGTCGAGGGTGATCAGCAGGCCGGGGCCGTTCATGCCGTGGTCCTCCGATCGTGTTGGGCCTGGGCGAGGTGGGTGAGGCGGTCGCGGATGTAGGTGATGGGGGCGTCGGCCAGGGGGAGGTTGACGGAGAAGTTGAACTCGTCGCGCTCGCGCATGGCCTCGTTCAGACCCTGGTCGGTGAGGTCGACAGGCTGGTAGTCGAGCAGCTGTTCCGGTCGGTGGCGGCCGGTGGCGATGAGGCGGTGCCAGTCAGGGGTGCCGGGGTAGGGGCGGTACTCGAACACGCTGGCCCGGAAGCGGCCCGGCTGGTGGTCGGTGAGGTCCCAGAGACGGTGGACGAGGGCCACGGTGGAGTCGATCTCGGCGGTGGTCTCGGTGGGGAAGCCGAGGATGAAGTAGCCCTTGACGCCGATACCGCGCTCGGTGAGCCGCCGAACGACGTCGGCGGCCATGTCCGGGGTGATGCGCTTGTCGATGAGGTCGAGCATCCGAGGACTTCCGGACTCGATGCCGAGGGCGACTTCGCGCAGCCCGTTGGCGGCGAGGGTGTCCAAAAGGGTGTCCGGGCAGCGGTGCAGGACGTTGATGCGCCCGGTCGCGTCCCAGCTCGCCCATGAGCCGACCTGCTCGGCGGTGAAGGCGGCCATCATCCGGTCGATGACGCGGCGGGCACCGAGGAAGAGGTCGTCGACGAACCGGAACGCCTCCACGCCGCGGGCTTGGAGCTGGCGCATCTCGGCGATGATGGTGCGCGGATCGCGGGTGCGGATGGTGATGTCGGGGTTGGCCGACACCGCGGCCCCGCAGAAGGAGCAGTCGTACGGGCAGCCGCGCGCTCCGACCATGTTCGCCTCCAGCCTGCCGTCCGGTGCGAGGTAGGGGTCTTGGGCGAGGTACACGCGGTCGACGAACGGTAGGGCGTCGATGTCGGGCGCCAGGTGGTGGCTGGCGCCGGGCGGGCCGCCGGTCACGGGGGTGCGCAGGATCGGGTCGATCCACATCACCCCGGGCAGGCAGGTTCGGTTGCGGTGGTCGGCGAGGAGTTCGGCGACGCGGGTCTCGGCCTCGCCGAGCACCAGCGCGGCGCAGCGGGCCATGCGCGGGTCGGTGAGGACCTCCGCGGGCATGGCCTTGGCGTGATGGCCGCCCAGCATGACCTTGATCCCGGAGTCCAGGCACGCGGCGATGCGGGCGCTGAGCTGGTAGGTCGGGGCGAGGAGGTTGAATCCCGCCCAGCGCGGCCGCGCCTGGTTGACCAGCTCGATGGTCTGCTCGACCCCCAGCCCGTGGGCCTCGGCGTCGAGGACGCCGACGTTGAAGCCCTGGCGGGCGGCGTAGGTGGCGATGTAGGCGAGGCCGAGAACCGGCAGGGTGAAGTCGTTGACCCGGGGACGCGCGGCGTAGTCGCGCAGCGGTGCGTTGACGAACACCGCGTCCACCGGGCGCGTCGGGTCTGCTCCGGCGATGAGGGTGTCAGAGCGCGGCGGCTCCTTGGGCTTGGGCATGGCGTACTCCCCACGCGAGGGTGAGCAGCGTCCACTCGCAGAGCTGCTCACCGGCCAACCCGCGCCATACGACGGCGAACTCGGGCTCGCTCTGCGGCCACTGGTAAGCCGGGGCGAGCCGTCGCGCCCACGTGCGCACGGCGAGGTCGGCGAACGGATACAGGCTGAAGTCGTTGGTCGCGTCCGCGACGGCGGCGCCCGCGGTCCACGGCCCGATGCGCGGCACCTCTTGCACCGCGGCCACCAGCTCGGCTGCGGGCAAGGACGCCCAGTCGCTATGCCGGGCCAGGTAGGCCTCGGCCGCCGCGCGCAAGGGCGCGCGCTTGAAGGACATGCCCAACCGGGTGAACTCGGTGTCCGGCAACGCCAACACCGCGTCCGGGGAGGGAAACAGCCACGCAGGCCCCGCCGGAGTCTCGACGTTCTCCCCGTGGGCACGGCAGAAATCCCGATACAGCAACCGCGCCTGCCCGGCACGGATCACCTGCCTCACGATCCCGGTGGCGAGCGCATCCCACAGGTCGGGGTTGGCCAACCGCAACACCGCCCCAGCAGCCTGCAACGGATCCACCAATGCCGCCTCGCCGACCAAGCCACCGGGATCGACCAGCCGGAACAGCCTCGATACCTCCGGCACGGCATCAATCGAGACGCCATCCGCGCTCGTCCGGACAACGACCGCGAGGACCTGGTCGCGGAGGCGTACCGCCCGCCACGCAGTTCCGTCCTCGGCGATCTGCCAAGCCGGGTGGTCGAACATGACCTGTGCCGAGCGCATACCGATCCTTTCGACAACGGGCTAGTGGACCATCATCGCCACCCCGTTCTCTGTTACGCCCACGTGCCACCTTCTTCACCGAGGGGACGGATTGGCTACCGCGATCAGACTTGCCCGATGAACGCCTGCAGGAGCTTGCGGGTGTCGGCGACGGTGCGGGCTGTGCGGCGGAGTTGTTCGCGTTGGCGGGTGTAGTGGTGGGCTGTGGGTTCGTGGAGGTAGACGCTGCTGTGGTGCAGTTCCAGGTACACGATGGGTGGATCTTTGGGGAAGTCGAGCATGAGCCAGGAGTGGGTGAGCGCGCTCAGGGGTGCTCCGGCGGGCACGAGCCGGATGCCGACGCCTCGGTCGGGTGCTGCGATGAGGTGGCGGAGTTGTTCGCTCAGGATGGCCGTGCCGCCGTAGGGTGTGCGGAGGGCGAACTCGTGGATGAACGCGGTGTGGTCCACCCTGCGGAGGAGTTCCTGCTTCTGGCGCTGCCTGTGCCACCTGACGGCCGCAGCGCTGTCGGTCAGGCCTTCGGCGTGCATGCGGGCCAGGGCGTAAGCCTGTGTTTGCAGCAGCGGTGGAACGCAGGTGATCACCCATTCGGTGACGGTGTGAGCGTCGCGCGCGTAGGTGTCCAGGGCGTCGGCCGTGGCCAGGTCCGCGTCCAGTTCGGGGTGCCACCAGCCCGCCTGCTCGTCGAACCGGGCCATCGCGATGATGGCCGTGCGCAGCCGAACGGGTACCCGGTAGAGGCCGAGCAGGCCAGCGACGTCTTCGCTGCTGATCCGGCGCAGCCCGTTCTCGGTCCGACTCATCGACGACAACGAGATCTGGGCCAACTGCGCTGCGCGCTCCAGGCTCAATCCGGCACGCATCCGCATGGCCCGAAGCTGGGCACCCAGCATCCGCGCCCGGGCATGCGGCTTCCTACGAACCACCCGCGTCATCGCTCAAGCCCTTCACGCACTTCCACGTCAACGTCATCTGTGGGACTGCGCAGAAGGTGCCGCAACGCTGCAGTTTCGTGCGACGCACCTGCTTCATCCATCCCACAACGGACGTCGACTAGCGAATCGGCAGCACCGGTCTGTCGGACACTCGCACATCCATCAGTTCACGACAGCCGCCTGCCATCTGGCGCTCAGGATATGGATCAGGAAGCAGTAAGCAGTAGGACAAGGTGTCCTACTGCCTGATCGGGGTAGACAGGGGATCTATCCTGAAACCCTTAGCCGAATGGCCAACTCCCGCAAGGGCGTCGGAACACGACGCTCTTTGTGCAGCAGTTCGGCGGTGACGGCTTGGGGGAAGCGCTGGAATCGCATCCAGTCGGGTGCTGTGCGTTCGGCGGCTAGCAGGGCGTGCAGGGCCTTGGTCCCGTGCCCGAGTCGCAGGTGGGCGAAGGCCACATCGGACAGATGCCGTGCTCGGGCGACCGCGGGCAGGGTCGTGGAGGTGTCGGCGATCCGGCTGGCAGCGGCCAGCGCGCCGGTGAAGTCGTCTTGGACGACGGCCACGTCGACGGCCATCACGCCGATCTTCGCCGGGCCGAAAGTGGTCTGGTGGTCGACGCGGTCGTACCCGAGGCGCCCCGCCGCCGCAGTGGCTTCGGCGAGCAGGTCGGTGGCGGAGGAGCGATGCGCTCGAGCAGCGGCGGTTGCGCCGGTGACCATCAGGATCCCGTACGCGGCCAGCTGGGAGTCCGATGCCTCGCCGGTGGGCTCCACGGTGTGCGCCGCAGAAAGCGCGACCCGCTCCGACTCGTCGTAGCGGCCTTGAACCAGCAGGTGCCAGGCGGCCGATACGCGAGGCGCGACATCGCACAGGGGATCGGCGCCGTCCTGCGCGGTAGCAATGGCCAGCCGGATGCCCAGCCACGCGATGTCGAGGTGTCCTAGGTGCACGAGGGTGTCCCCGGCGACCTGGTAGGCACGCGCCAGGATATGCGCGGCTCGGGGCTGCTTCGCGGTGGGCACAGCGCGGAGGGTGGCTCTGGCCTGCGCGATAGCGTTGGGCACGAGGGTCACGAGCAGTTCGTAGCGACCCGACCAGTACGCTCCCCAGAGATAAGTGACTGCGCGCTCGGCTTCCTCCAAGGCCAGCTCCGCGTCGCCCAGTACGTCGACATCCTCCACCACGTCGCCCACGAGGTCATCCACCGGAGTGAGCGCTTGGCGGATCGCCACGACACCTGCATGCGGTGCTCGGGAGGGGACTGCGGCTTGCTTCCCCAGTAGGTCTGCGACGGACACGTCGAGGGCTCGTGCGATGCGCTGCAGGCTCGGCACGCTGGCGGTATGGCGCCTGCCCTGCTCCAGCTTGCGGATGAGATCGACGCTCACCTGTGCCCGACTAGCCAAGTCGTGCTGGGAGAGCAGCTTTCCGCGGAGCTGGCGGATCCGTGCACCCAGGTCTGTGCGGTCGCTCATCAGAACCCCTTCCCCGAGGGACCCGCGCCGAACCTGCTCGGCGATCTACCAGGGGCGTGAGATCGGTTCGGCTCGATGTTCCAACAGCAGCCTAACCCGCGAAAGCGGCACGGCTGCGGCTGTACCGAGTTCATCCGCTGAACGTCCGCTTTCGGCGCCAGCACGAGCACTCGGTGGTCTTGCGCCATGCCTAGGTCGCGCCGGGTAGTTCCCCCAGGGAAGGCGGCAGGCAACGTGCCTGGTCACGCTGGTTGGCCTTCAGGCCGATGCCTTCGCGTGTTCACCCGATTGGGTGGATCAACACGTCATTCGTCGTGAACCGGCTTGGTAGCAACTGCTGGCCGTGAGGATGGACCGGTGTCCCTTGCCGATGCCGTCGCCGCGATTCGCGAGGGGCTGGCCAAGGTCGACGCCGGGAGGGCGGCGCTGATCTCTGCGGCAACCCTGTTCGACGGCGCCCGAACCACGGTTCAGCAAGTCACACGGGGAAGCCAGCGACCGGAACCTGGACAGGCGATAGCGGCGCACACGACGGCGCTCAATCGGATCGCCGAGGTTCTCGGCCAAGCCGCCGAGGTGCACCGGGTCTTCTCCGACTACCTGGCCACGGTCGCCGGCGATACCCAGCCAGCCCAGGCGCCGCCCCGACGCCCGGTGCCCACTCCCACGTCGACCGGCGCCCCGACACCGGGGCGCGATCGTGTCGAGCAGCTCCGGCGAGATCTGCCTCCGCCGATCGAGGGCCGCCGGTCCGGCCGCAAGACCCACGGGCGCTGGTTCGTGGGAGACCGGCCCGCCCAGTCGCTCGTCAGCGGTGAGGACAAGGTGTCGGACCTCGCGGGTTCCTACCTCGCCCAGTTCGGGGCCAATCTGGCGGCGATCCGCACCCACGTGGAGATCAAGCTCGCCGCGCTCATCAGGCAGCGGCACGAGCACACCGGTCAGACACCCCGAGTCACTCTGGTGATCAATAACGAGATCTGCGGAGGCAGCGCCTCCTGTCAGGTCTACCTGCCCCGGCTGCTGCCACCGGGATGCTCGATTACCGTGATCACACCCTCCTACCGACAGACCTTCACCGGGGAGACGATGTGACACCCCTTCGCTTCTGGTACCGGATCGGGCAGGGCGTCGACCGGGTCGCCACCACGGCAGGGGAGATCGACGCAGCCTTGGACGAGATCAACGGCCTTGACGCTGACTACGGGAACGTCGCGACGGTCACCCGCGGAGGTGACGAAAGCCCGGTTCTGTACGTCGGGTTGAACGGCGATGTCGGCGCCCTCTACTACACGCACGCGGACGGCGGCTACTACAGCCGGAACACCGCCTCTGGACACGCGGCCAAGGACACGGTGACGCCCCAGCCGGTTGATCGAGCAGTGACGTCCAGTCTGATCTACGACTGGCAGCAACACGTGTTCGAGTTCCCTCCAGACGCAGAGCTACCACTGCCCGAGGTCAGGGCAGCGGTGCACGAGTTCGCACAACTGGGCAGCAGGCCCACCGGGGTGCAGTGGCAGGAATGGATACCTCCCCGAAACCCCGAAGGGGAAAGTGACATGCCCGATCCCTTCGACCCCGACGTTTGGGGCTGAGGACGGGCGAGCTAGCCAGCGCGTAGCACGGCCCGTCCGGCGTGCCGACCGGTCCTGGCCACCGTTCGTACCCCTGCCAGCCTCCACCTCGCAGGCTGCTGATCGCCGGGATGACCGTGCTCATCTCGCGCCTCGGAAAGTGTGCGCGGGCTGAGGCATGCGCGTGAGAGCTACGCCTTCAACGCGACTGGTGGCCAGGCTGCCGCAGGCAAGTCGTGTTGCTCGGTCTGTCACGGCATCCATCACTCCGCCTACCAGCGGGCGGTATATGACGGCAGCGGGCAATGAGCGGCGCGCTTTCTACCGGGGGCAGGGGGTGACGCCTGCACACGTGGGTTCTCAACGTGGTTCGGACCCTCGAGTACGATCCGACACGCCGATAGGTTCGAACTGCCTCCCGCGTCGATTGGCTCGTAGCCGCGCGTCCCTGAGGTCGCCACAAGGTGGCCCTCCGAACGCTGCGCTGGTCGAGCAGGACAGCATCGACTCTCGCGGGTCGGTGGGTCTTGACACCTTTCGCCCACTCCGTCGCCGTCTTACCTGGGACAGCGCCGACCTGCCCGAGTCGGAGTTGCGCATGAACCTGAAGGTGCCGTCCCGTACCTGCGGTCAGACCCCTTGGCGGCCCTCGATGCCCAGGTTCGGAACCTCCAGTGCGACCCGACACGCCGGGAGGTTCCGAAGCACCTGCATGGCGTGTCCGCCTGCCACCGCACATCCCGCGACCCTGCACGACTTGGTCGTCGGTAGTCTGCGCTGGTCAAGCAGGGCAGCACCGACCCTCCCGGGTCGGTGAGGATCTCAACCCACCCCCGCCCCCGCCCCTAGCGTGGCTCGCCAGGGAGCAGCACCGACCCTCCCGGGTCGGTGAGGATCTCAACCTCACTTCAGTAGAGACACGATGATCGCGGCGATGGCAGCACCGACCCTCCCGGGTCGGTGAGGATCTCAACCGGCTGGCTTGCGGTCGGGCAGCCCGGTTCCTGGCAGCACCGACCCACCCGGGTCGGTGAGGATCTCAACGAGGCAACGCTTGCCGACAACCTCGCCAAGTCGGGGTGCAGCACCGACCCACCCGGGTCGGTGAGGATCTCAACAGCTTCTTGCCGAAGAACAAGGCGAGCTTGGCGAGGCAGCACCGAACCATCCGGGTCGGTGAGGATCTCAACTTCGATGCGGCGAAGAGCCGCAGGCTGCGGCAGCGCGGGCAGCACCGACCCCCTTGGGTCGGTAGGGAGCTCAACCTGGCCGTCTCCTCCCGCGGCGATGACACCCACCAAGGCAGCGTCGACTCGCTCAAGTCGGTGTGGATTCAATGTCGTCTCCAGCAGCCCGCTGCGCTGCCCGCGGAGGCCAGTGCGAGCTATCGAATGTCTGTGTCGGTGAGAGCGACATCGAACTGCGTGACAAGGTGGGGCATGGGTGGATCAAACGGGCTTGTTGCGTCGGCATTGGTTGGATGGCGAAGAAGGTGGCGGGATGACTAGACGGCAGGGCGAGGCTCGGTTTTGTGGTGTTGCTGAGGCTGCGAAGGTGTTGGGGGTTTCCAGGATGACCTTGTATCGGATGATCGAAGGTGGGGGATTTCCGGCGGTGAGGATGCGGTCTCGGATCTTGATTCCGTTGGTCGTGCTTGAGCGGTTGGAGAATGAGGCCATTCAGCGCTCGACGGTTGTCGATGCGGAGGAGGTCGGTTGTGTTGAGGATTCTCCGGTTGTTATGCCGCAGCCACGGTCGTGATCGGTGCGGCGTGAGGGGCTGATCGGATGGTGAGTTCGTATTCGTCGGCTTGGTTCGCGGGGATGCCGAGGTGTCGGAGTGAGTTGCGGAGGAGTTTGAGGAGGGCGTCGTAGTCGTTGGGGTTGACGTGGGCTCGGACGGTGCGGACGGTGGTGCCGCAGTGGATTGTTTCGGCGATCAGCCACTGCTTCGAGTCCGCTGGCTCGCTCTTCGCGGGGAGGGCGAGGAGGGCGGGAGGCGTCGGGCTGTTTGCGGGGTCGAGCGGTGGACTGCCAGCGGGTAGGGCGATGACGGTGGCTCGTTTGCCGCGGGAGGCGGAGACCAAGCCAGCCTCGGTGAGGACGGCGACCGCGCGATGGGCGGTGCCGACGGAAACGTTGAAGGTGGTGGCGAGTTCCTTGACGGTGGGCAGGGGTTGGCCGATGGGGAGGTCGCCGGTGGTGATGCGGTGGGTGAGGGCGTCGGCGACGGCGAGGTAGGGGCTGTCCTGGCCCCGGGTGTCGTGTGCCGGGCGCAGTAGGGCGGCTGGACGGGAGGGCATGGAGGCCATGAGGGTCATGGCCGCTCGTTGGTCGGCTTCGGAGATCCAGGCGGTGTAGACCTTGAGGGTGGTGGTTCCGCCGCCGGCATGGCCGAGGCGGCCTGCGACTGTGCGGATGTCGACGCCGCCGACGATGAGTTCGGTGGCGGAGTAGTGGCGGAGGGCTTTCAGGCTGGTCGTGATGCCGAGTCGTTTGGCCCAGCGGGCGTAGCGTTGGCTCACCGAGGGGGGTTTCATCGGGGTGCGGCCGTCGGGGGTGGCGGGGAACATGTAGCAGTCGTCGGTCAGGGTGCAGCCGATTGACGCTGCGGTGCGTCGGACGTGTTCGTGGTGGGTGAGCAGAACCGCGACGGTCTCGGGGTCAAGGGCGATCTTGCGGATCTGGTGGGTCTTGGTGTCGGTTTCCCAGAGGTGGTCGCCGTGGTGACCTAGCGATACCCGGATCTCGAGGGTCCACTGGCATTTCTGCTCTACGCAGTCGTGGTCGCCGTCGGTGGTGTGGCGGACCAGCAGTGAGCGCCAGCGCAGGGCGCAGAGTTCGCCGCGGCGGGCGCCGGTGGTCATGGCGAGCCAGATGAAGGGGCCGTAGCCGTGGCGCCAGGCTTCGTTGAGGAGTGCGGCCGCCTCGTCGACGGTGGGTGGTTTCGGTCGTGGCGGGGGTGGGGCGGGTTTACGGGCGGGGGTGACTGGGTTGTCGGTGATCCATTCCCAGACGACGGCGTTGGTGAAGGCGGCGTTGAGCAGGAAGTGGAGTTTGCGGATGGTGGCCGCGCCCAGCGGGCGGCAGGTGTGCGGCCTGCACTTGGTGGTGCACTTGTGGGCCCCGTCGGTCCGATGCTTCACGAACGGGGTGCCGTCGCAGTGGTCGCGGCAGCGGCGGAGTTCTACGTAGAACCATTCGAAGTCGTAGGCGCGCACGGCGTTGATGGAGCGTTTGCCGATCTTCGGGTCGATGTGCTTGGCGATGTAGCACTCGAGGGAGTGCTTGCTTCGGGGGTCGGGGTTGGTGAAGTCCAGGTGGGTGCGCAGCAGCTGGCTGATGGTGGCGTTGGTCTTGGGCTGGCGGTCCTGGACGACCAGGTCGACCAAGCGGGCGCGGGCTTGTTCGGCGCGGTCGGCGGCGTCGGGTCCGGCGGGAATAACCTCGTCGAGGTAGTGGTGCTTGCCGGTGAGGGCGTCGATCCCGGCGTAGACGCGCACGCGCAGGGAGCCGCTCTTGAGACGTTGGATGTACCCCTTCGGCTGCGGGCGCCTTCGGGTGGTCCGGGCTTCCGGCACACCGGAGGGGTAGCTCGCCACAGTGGCGGCGGGTGCCGATATGGCACGGGTCATGGCACGCGATCCCTTTCAAGATCGCTGGCAGAGACCCAGGTGGACCCGGCACTCAACGCAGAAAGCCGATCTGACCTGCGCATTCAGCGCCTGTCGAGATCGGCTTCTCGTGGTGTGCCCCCGGCAGGACACGCAGCAGATGGGAACAGCTCCGACCAGGGGTTTCTTGAGGGGACGTCTGGTCGTTGAGCACCGAGTATCGCTCGATCGGAGTAGCGGACAAGTCTCGGCCCAGCTCGTCGGTGACGACGAGTCGACGCCAGGGAGTCGCGCGTGATCTGGCGATCTCCTTTGCGTCGAGTCTGGTTCGCACGGTGGACACCCTGCGGCGGATCGCCCTGCGCGGCCTCCGAGATCACGTTCCGTACTAGTTCAGCTCGAACACGTCGTGCTGCACGACGTGTCCGGCCAGATCTGCCGTTGTAAAGGCGGCCCCGCCGGGTGCGTCACCACTGCGGCGGGGCCTTGACCCCCACCCTGTAAGGAGGGCGAGGACCCAATGAGCGACGCTACAGAAACCGGACGTCCGCAGGCGGCGGACTCGCCACCCGACCGTCGCGCAGCGCAGCGGTCGAGTAAACAAGCGGACGTCGTTCGTGCTGTCACCGTGATGATGGCAACTGTCGTCGGGCTGACCTTTCTTTTCGGCTTTGGCAACGTGCTCAACCTCGCCATTCGGCTTGGAGTGCCGGTCTGGGTCGCACCGCTCGTTGCACCTGCGGTCGATCTGTCGATCCTTGGTCTGCTGCTGGGTACTCGGCACCTGGCGCTCGCTGGGGCTTCCGTGGACGTATTGCGGCCGGCTCGTCGGCTCCTGATCTTCGCGAGTGTGGTCACGTTGGCGTTGAACGTGGCCGATCCGCTCGTCGCAGGCGAGTACGGAAAGGCTGCCTTCGACGCGGTCGGGCCGCTCCTCCTGATCGGCTGGGCTGAAGTGGGCCCCGGCTTTCTGCAGGCGATCGGTGAATGCAGTTCCTCCACAACCACGTGCGACGCGGTTACCCAACGGCAGCCGGAGACACTCGTGCGGGAGCGGCCGGAAGCTGGCCCTGTCGGTGGCGAAACCAGCTGGGACGAGGCAGACGGCCGGAGTAGGCCCCGCTTGACGCGGCAGAAGCGTTCGCCAGAGGTGCTCTTGCAGTTGGCACGAGAAGCGGACGCTGCGCATCGCGCCGCTCACCAGAAGCCGATTTCAGCAGACACGCTTCGTGTCCGGTTGGGCGTAGGTGCGGCACAGGCGCGGCGGCTGGTCAAGGCCGTGCGCTCCGAGTTTCAGGCGCGGACCGAAGGCGATCAGCAGCTGAGCAGCGTCTCGCGAGACGCCGAGCGGGTCGAACCTGTGGCCGCCTGATGCACCAGCTCGGGCATGCACGGTGAAGCCCATCGCGTCCTGCCGTTGGTCGCCGATCCGCCCGGCGTGGCCGTCCGCCGGGATGCGGAGCACGCCGTGATGGCTGGCCGCGTACGCCGCGTACAGGGTGCCGTCGGCCGGGACCACACCCACGTCGTGCACGTGCGCCAGCCCAGGATCGGAGTTGCTCGTCCACGGCGCATCCTCATGACGGCGCCGGTAGCTCTACGTCGACGCCGAAGCCCCACTGCCGACCGCGGATGCGCCCGGCGCTGACGTGCGCCGATCCTGATCGGGTTCGCTTTCCAAGATCCAGCACACGCCTGAACCGTCGTGCTCGGTCGGTTCCTCCCGCTCGGCGTGGGTCAGCAGGGTGTCCAGATGGGTTTCCAGGGTGACCAACTCGGCGATCTGAGCCCGCACCTGGTCCAGCCGGTCACGCAGTACCTGCCGGACATGGTTACACGGTGCTTCACCTTGGTCGTGGATAGTGAGGACCTGCCGGACTTCCCGCAGGGTCAGCCCGGCTGCCTGGGCACGGCGGATGAAGTGCAGGCGGTCGATGAATTCCGGGCCGTAGTCGCGGTAGCCGCTGGGTCGGCGGGTCGGCTCGGGCATGACGCCGGCCTGCTCGTAGAAGCGGATGGTCTTGGGGGTCGTGCCGCTGGCGGCGGCGAGTTCACCGATCTTCATCACACCTCCTTGACTTTCCATCGTACTGGAAGGTTGACGCTGGTGTGGAACCCGCAGGGCTGTGCGGGTGAACCGACCGGGAGGTACGAGGGTGAACCAGTCCCGCTACACCGTCCGCGGCATGACGTGCGGCCACTGCGCCGACTCGGTCACGCGGGAACTCACGTCGATCGCCGGCGTGCGGCAGGTCGAGGTGGATGTCGCGTCCGGCCGGGTCGGCGTGACCAGCGACGGCCCGCTCCCGGTCGAGGACGTGCGGGCCGCCGTGACCGAGGCCGGCTTCGAGCTGGTCGCATGAAGACCCCGGTCAAGCTGTCCGCCTACGGCCTGTCCCTCGCTGTCGTGTTCACCGGCGCGTGGGCGGTCGGAAGTGTGGTCGGTCCGGTCGACGTGAGCACGCCGACCGACGGTGGCAGTCATCACGCGGCGCAAGCCGACGGTCGTGGTGATGCCGCACCAACCACGAGCGTGACACCACCACGACCGATCGACCCGGCCCCGCCACCGCAGCAGCTGACGACCAGCGGTCCCGATGTGACAGCTACGCCGCCCACGTCGTCAGCACCGGCAGCGTCGCCGCCAGTCGTCGCACAGCAGCGGGCGCCCGCCCGGCCCCAAGGCCCGAGAGCGGTGCAGCCAGAGTCGATTGCGGTCCGCGAGCCTGCCGAGGAGCGGAGCACACCGCATTCCCACCGCATGGATGCCGGTAGCCGTCACGTCGGCCAGCGCAACGGCACCGACCACCGTCGACACGACCACCGGCCGGAACGGTCGGGAGAGGGGCACCGATGAGTTCGACCGTGCATGACACTGCCCACCCTGTGCCCGACGCGCGGCAGGTCGAGTTGGTGATTGGCGGGATGACCTGTGCATCCTGCGCGGCGCGGATCGAGCGGAAGCTGAACAAGCTCGATGGGGTGGCCGCCACGGTGAACTTCGCCACCGAGAAAGCGAAAATCGCCATCCCTGACGGACTGTCCACAGAGGACGTCATCAAGGTGGTGGCGGACACCGGCTACACCGCCACGCTGCCGAAGACCACTCCCCCGACCGAGGGGGAGGAGCCTGCGGGCGAGGAGGAGTACGACGAGCACACCCGTTCGCTGCGGCAGCGAATGCTGGTCTCGGTCGTGCTCGCGGTGCCGGTGATCGTGCTGGCGATGGTGCCGCCCTTGCAGTTCACCAACTGGCAGTGGCTTTCGCTCACCCTGGCCGCCCCGGTGGTGGTGTGGGGTGCCTGGCCGTTCCACCGGGCGACGTGGACGAACCTGCGGCACGGCGCAGCCACGATGGACACGTTGATCTCGGTCGGCGTGGCGGCGGCGTTCCTGTGGTCGCTGTACGCGCTGTTCCTCGGCGGCGCTGGCGTACCGGGGCTGCGGCACGGGTTCTCGCTGACGGTCGAGCGCGGGATGGCCGGGCAGAACATCTACCTAGAGGTCGCCACCGGGTTGACTGCGGCGATTCTGGCGGGCCGGTTCTTCGAGGCCCGCTCCAAGCGCCGCGCCGGAGCGGCGCTGCGGGCGCTGCTGGAGCTGGGCGCCAAGGACGTCGCCGTGCTGCGCGAAGGCCGGGAGGAGCGCATCCCGATCGAGGCGCTCGCGGTGGGCGACCGGTTCGTGGTGCGGCCCGGCGAGAAGATCGCCACCGACGGCGTGGTTGACGAGGGCAGCTCGGCGGTCGACGCGAGCATGCTCACCGGCGAGTCGGTCCCGGTGGAGGTCGGCCCCGGCGATGCGGTGGTCGGTGCCACGGTGAACGCCGGCGGCCGGCTGGTGGTGCGCGCGACCAGGGTGGGTTCGGACACCCAGCTGGCGCAGATGGCCAAGCTGGTCGAGGACGCGCAGAGCGGCAAGGCGGAGATCCAGCGGCTAGCCGACCGGGTCTCGGCGGTGTTCGTGCCGATCGTGATCGCCCTCGCGGTCGGCACCCTCGGGTTCTGGCTCGGTGCCGGTGCCGGGTCGGCGGCGGCGTTCAGCGCCGCAGTCGCCGTGTTGATCATCGCCTGCCCGTGTGGGCTGGGTTTGGCCACCCCGACCGCGTTGCTGGTCGGCACCGGCCGTGGCGCCCAGATGGGGATTCTGATCAAGGGGCCGGAGGTGCTGGAGTCCACCCGCCGGGTCGACACCGTGGTGCTGGACAAGACCGGCACCGTCACCAGCGGCAAGATGAGCCTCCTCCTCGTCCACGCCGCGCAGGGCGTGGACGAGGAGGAGGCGCTGCGGCTGGCCGGCGCGCTGGAGCACGCCTCCGAGCACCCGATCGCCAAAGCCATCGCCACCGGCGCCCAGGACCGCGTCGGCGACCTACCCACCGTCGAGGATTTCACCAACCTGGAAGGGCTCGGCGTCCAAGGCGTCGTCGAGGGACACGCGGTGCTGGTGGGCCGCGCCTCGCTGCTGGCCCAGTGGAGCATCCACTTGCCCGAGGACCTGAAGGTGGCCAAGAAGCAGGCCGAATCCCAGGGCCGCACCGCGGTCGCCGTCGCCTGGGACGGCGCCGCCCGCGCGGTGCTGGTGGTCGCCGACACCATCAAGCCCACCTCGGCCGAGGCCATCCGCGGGCTGCGGGCCCTGGGGCTGCGGCCGGTGCTGCTCACCGGCGACAACGACACCGCCGCCCGCGCGGTCGCCGCCGAGGTCGGCATCGACGAGGTGATCGCCGAGGTACTGCCCAAGGACAAGGTGGATGTCATCACGCGGCTGCAGGGCGAGGGCCGGGTGGTGGCGATGGTCGGCGACGGGGTCAACGACGCCGCCGCACTCGCCCAGGCCGACCTCGGGTTGGCCATGGGCACCGGCACCGACGTCGCCATCGAAGCCAGCGATCTCACCCTGGTCCGCGGTGACCTGCGGGCCGCGGTGGACGCCATCCGGCTGGCCCGGCGCACCCTGCGCACGATCAAGGGCAACCTGTTCTGGGCGTTCGCCTACAACGTCGCCGCGCTGCCGCTCGCGGCATTGGGGCTGCTCAACCCGCTGATCGCCGGGGCGGCGATGGCGTTCTCCAGCGTGTTCGTGGTGTCCAACAGCCTGCGGCTGCGCCGCTTCCGCAGTGCGGCACCACAGCAGGCGTGAACCCATCTACGGACCACACACGTAGTTGACTGTGTGACCCCGTACTCTATTCGCTCGTGACGGAAAGCGGCCGTCGAAGCCAAGCCGCGCGAGGACGCCTCGCGCGGCTTGTCGTCGCGCTGGCTGTGCTGGCTGGCCTGGGGCTCGCCGTCGGCCTGCAATGCACCGACGGCATGGCCACCGGGATGACCATGGCCATGCCCATGGCGCACGGTGCGAACTCCGCCGGCACCGTGCGGGACTGCGGTTCTTCGGCGGCGATGACCGCGAGCCATGTCTCCGAGCGCGTCGCTCCTGCCGAGACCAGCCAACTCACCGTGCCGTGCGCGGCGCCCGGCGCGGCCGGCGCCTTCATCCTCGTGGAGGGTGACGCGCCGGGCTCCGGCGGCTTGGGCGGGGTACTGGCAACCTGCCTGGCGTTCATCCTCGCCGTCGTGGCCGCCGTAGTGGCGCTGCGCCCAGGTCATGTCCGAAGCATTGTTCGGATGCTGCGACCTGTACGCGTCGTGGTGATCCGCGCGATCCGGCCGCGGTCGCCGAGCCTCGCGGAACTCTGCGTGCTGCGGACGTAGGAAGAGGTCTGCCCACATCACGGCCCGTCATGGGCCGCGGGCATTGCCGTGCGCTCCAGCTCTGGTGCCTGGAGTCGTTCGTCGACCCCACTTCCCACTTCTCCGCAGGAGGTTTTCGTGAATCTTGCCGCTGTCCTGGTCACCGGCCTGTTCGCCGGTGGCGTGTCCTGTGCCGCGGTGCAGGGTGGCCTGCTCACCGGGTTGATCACCCGGCAGAAGGCCGCAACCACTGAACCCGAGGCGCCGCCCCGCCGTACCAAAGGCCGCACCCGCCACGGCGGGACCACTACGGCCCCACGTGGGAAGCAGGCCATGGCGACCGCCGAGCGGCGCAGTTGGCGGGCCCAGCTCGGCGACGACCTCGCCCCGGTCGGCGGGTTCCTGGCCGGCAAGCTCGTCTCGCACACCCTGCTCGGCGCACTGCTTGGCGCGCTCGGCAGCGCGGTGGAACTGTCGGTCAGTGCACGCACGTGGCTACAGATCGGCGCCGGACTGCTGATCATCGTCTTCGGGCTGGCCCAGCTCGGGGTGCCGGGCTTCCGCGGCATCGTCATCGAACCGCCGATCTCCTGGATGAAGCTCGTCCGCAACCGCGCCCGCTCCCAAGCCGCGCTGGCCCCAGCGCTGCTCGGCCTGGCCACGATCCTCATCCCCTGCGGGGTGACGCTGTCGGTGGAGGCGCTCGCGCTGACCTCCGGGTCCGCTCTGGCCGGCGCGGCCACGATGGCGGTGTTCGTGCTCGGCACCGGCCCGCTGTTCGCGATCCTCGGCTACGCCGCCCGCAAGGCCGCCACCGCCTGGCGGGGCCGGCTGGCCGTGGTCACCGGGCTGGCCGTGCTGGCCATGGGCTTCTACACCCTCAACGGCGGTCTGGAACTCGCCGGATCACCCCTGGCTGCCAGCCGCATCGCCCAGACCGTCGGTTTCGCCGAAGCACCGGCCGACACCACCGTCGCATCCACTGTGGACGGACAGCAGACGGTGGTGATCACCGCGCGCACCGGCTCCTACAGCCCAGAGAACGTCCAAGTGAAATCCGGCGTGCCCACCACACTGGTGGTCAAGTCCGAGGGCGCGCAGGGCTGCGTGCGGTCCTTCATCATCCGCGACGAGCAGAAGATCCTGCCGGTCAACGGTGAAACCCGCGTCGATCTCGGTGTGCTCCAGCCTGGACGGCTGGACTACGCGTGCGGCATGGGCATGTACACCGGCGTGATCACCGTCGTCTGAACAGGACAGTCTGAACAGGAGCCCACCATGGCCACCACGACACTCGTCTTCCAGATCGAGGGCATGCACTGCGGCAGCTGCGCGCTGCTCATCGACGACACCCTCGAAGACCTGCCCGGCGTGCACAGTACGCAGACCACGATGAAACAAGGGCGCAGCACCGTCGAGCTGGATCCGAGCCAGAGCGGTCCCGAGGATGTGATCGCCGCGATCGAAGAGCTCGGCTACCGCGCCTCGCCACTGCCGTGAGCCGGTGGGCGCGCTGGGCGCTGGTGACGCTTGTGCTGTTGCTGGCCGGGGTGGTCGCGCTGTGGCCCCACACCGACGGCGCCAGGGACGACGGTGCCCCGCCCAGCGTGCCCACCCGGCCGGCACCCGACCTCGCCGCGCTCCGAGCCACTGCCGCGCTACGCCCCTGCCCGCGGCCCAACCCCGCAGCCTCGGCCCACGGGCCACTGGACGGCGTGACGGCCACCTGCCTGGGCGACGGCTCCACCGTCGATCTCGGCGCCGCGCTGGCCGGGCGGCCTGTGCTGATCAACGTGTGGGCCAGTTGGTGCCAGCCGTGCCGCGAGGAACTTCCCGTCCTGGAGGCGTACGCAACCGCGTCGGATGCGGTCACGGTGCTCGGCGTGCAGGTGCAGAGCGATCCCGCCGACGGCTTGGATCTACTGGCGAGTCTTGGCGTGCGTTTCCCCTCGGTGCACGACGGCGCCGGTGCCGTCGGCAAGGCACTGCAACTGCCGAAGTACCTGCCGGTCAGCTACGTGGTCCGACCCGACGGCACGGCTCACCGGGTCGACCCACCCACACCCTTCGCTTCGCCCGACCAGGTCAGGGCCGCCGTGCAGCGATACCTGGCAGGAGGACAACCCGGCCATGGCAACTGAGACACAGGACCGTTCGGTGAACCCCCCGGCAACGGATGAACCCGAGGATCTCGACAACGCATCTGGTCGGCGAAGCACCGGGGCCACGGTGCTCGTCGCCGCCGCGGCGGCGCTGGTGTTCCTGTTGGTCGGCGCCGCAGCCGGGATGTTGATCACACTGTCGACCATCGATCAGAACACACCGCCCGCAGCCGACTCGGTGGATGTCGGTTTCTCCCAGGACATGTCGGTGCACCACCTGCAAGCGGTGACGATGGCCGGCGTGGCGCGGGAACGCAGCACCGACCCGGCGATCAGAACGCTGGCCTTCGACATCGAGTCCACCCAGCAGGGCCAGGTCGGCATGATGGCCGGCTGGCTCACCCTGTGGAACCAGCCCACGCTGCCGACAGGGTCGTACATGGCCTGGATGACCAGCCCGGCAACCCACGGCCACAGCGATACAACGAGCGGGTCGAGTGCTGCGGTCCCAGGTGGCGGGGTCAAGCGCATGCCGGGTATGGCGACTCAGCAGGAGCTCGCGAAACTGAGGTCCTTGTCCGGTCGCGAGTTCGACGTGTACTTCCTGCAACTGGTGCTACGCCATCATGCGGGCGGGGCTCCGATGGCCCAGTACGCGGCCGAACGCGCCAGTCAGCCTGCGGTACGTGCGCTCGCGGGCAGCATCTTCACGTCACAGTCCGCGGAGATGGAGACGATCAAGGCGATGCTGGCCCAACGCGGTGCTGCGCCGCTGCCCTAGGAGTCCGTCGTTCGCCCCATGTGCAGGGCGATGACGAGGCCGAGGCCGAGCAGCACGGCGGCGCCGACGATCCACGGCCAGGCCGGTGATCCGTCGTCGTCCACAGTGGTGGCTTGCGGTGCTGGTGTACCTGTCGCCGCTTGGGGTGTCTGGCTCGGTGCGGTTGTGGTGGCGCCGGCTGGGGCGGTGAGTGTGAAGCGCACGGTTCCGCTGACCGGGTGGCCGTCGGCGGACAGGACGCGGTAGCCGAGCGTGTGCTGCCCGGCTGGCCCGGCCTGCCGCACCGGCACGGTCAGCACGGTGTTGTCGACCGCGGGCTGCCCGAGTGTCCACTGTGTACCGTCTAGTCCGGTCACCGTGACCGTGCTGAATCCCGCCTGGATGGGCTCGTTGAAGGTGAGCTGAAGCTGGCGCGGCGCAACGGGAAGCGACGCTCCCTCAGCTGGGCTGCTGCCGATCAGTTGGGTGTGCGCCCGCGCGGGGCCGGCGATTCCCAGCAAGGCCAGCGCAGTGAACAGTAGAACAGCCGGCAGGCGTCTCACGGTGAGGATCCTCCACGTCGACGGTGACGGTCAGATCGGGACGGTGAACCCGGAGATCGGGCCACGCAGCCACGCGATCACCTCGCCCCACAACCCGGTCACCAGCGCGACACCAATGGCGATCAGAAAGACCCCGCCCACCTGCTGGATACGCCGAATATGGCGGCGCAGCCAGCCCAAGGCGTTCACCGCCCACCGGGCACCGAGGGCCAGCAGCACGAACGGAAGGCCGAGGCCGAGGCAGTAGGCCGCGATCAGCAGCAGGCCACGCCAGGTGGTGGGGCCGACCTGGGTTCCGCTGGCCAGGGCGATGACCCCGGCCAGCGTGGGGCCGAGGCAGGGTGTCCAGCCCAGGCCGTAGACCGCGCCGAGCAGCGGTGCGCCCCACAGGCCGTCACGTGGCTTGTGCCGGAGCTTCATGCCGCGCTGCAGCACGGGCACCACGCCGAGGAAGACCAAGCCCATGGCGATGGTGACCACGCCGCCGATGCGTTGCAGCAGTTGCTCGTTGGCCAGCAGGGCGTCCGACAGGCCGAGCACGGCCATGGTCGTCGCGGCGAACACCACGGTGAACCCGAGCACGAACAGCAGCGCGGCTCCCGCGACCCGCCACTGCCCCTGCGTACGGCGTGTCACCACGCCGCTGTCGGCTGGGGTGACGGCGGGTGGCTCGGCGCCGACCAGGCCGGCCAGGTAGGCGAGGTAGCCGGGCACCAGCGGCAGGCAACATGGGGAGGCGAAGGACACCGTCCCTGCGGTGATCGCGAGCAGGGCGGCCAGCAGCAGCGGGCCAGAGATGGCCAGGTTGGTCAGATTCACGCGGATGGTCCTTCGGGCGTGGCCGGTTCGGCGGCGATGCGCTGCACGACGGGCAGCAGGTCGGTGTCGAGCAGGGCGGTGAGGAAGATCGCGGCCACCCGGTGCTGGCGGTCGAGCACGATCGTGGAGGGCACCACGCTGCGCGGATAGCCCTTCAGCGCCAGCAGGGACCGGCCGGGCGGGTCGTAGATCGACGGGTAGGTGACGCCGCGGTCGCGCACGAAGTCCTGGGGTGCGCTGCGCATCTCGTCGCGCACGTCGATGCCGAGGAACTGGATCCCGGTGTCCTTGGTCTGGTCGTACACGCGCTGCAAATGCGGCATCTCGGCCCGGCAAGGCCCGCACCACGAGCCCCAGATGTTGAGCACGACGACCTTGCCCGCGTAGTCCGACAGCCGGATCTGCCTGCCCGGTTCCAGCAGGTCCTCGCCGGACAGTTCCTGGATAGTGCCGCGGGTCTGGGGCGGGTCGTAGAAGATCCTGGTTTGGCCGCCTGGCGAGACGAACTCGAAACTCCCGCCCTGTGCGACGGCGTCGGTGCCCGTGCCGCACGCAGTCAGGGTCACCAGAGCGGTCACGGCCAGCGCCGCCCAGGAGCGAAACGGACGTCCCATGCCCACTCCTCCCACAACCGCTACTACGTATCTACGGCGTAGGTTAGTAGATCGCGGCGACCTGGTTGAAGGGGGTCGGGGTGACCACGGCGAAGCCTTGGCCTGCGGTGGGGCGCCAGGCGAGTTCGCCGCGGTAGAACTGGTGCAGGAACGGGATGCACTGGTGGTAGCAGAACACCGAGGACGTGGTGCCGACGATGCCGCGGGTGTCGGCGAACAGTGGGAGTTCGGTCAGCAGGTAGTGAACGGCGGTGCGCAGCTGGTCGGCCGTGGGCTCGCTGCCCGGCGGCAAGCGTTGGTCCAGCGCCCAGCGAGACGCCTCCAGGCAGGCCGCCCGGAAGCGGGGGTCGCGGTCGAACAGTCGCCGTGCCTCGCCGAGCAGCCGGCGGTACCGCCGGTTGGCATCCAGCTCCGACCACCCGAGGATCAAGCGATCCGGCTCGCTCACGCCGAGCTCGGTGAGCGCACGCACGATCTTGTTGCGCAGGTACTGCCCCTGGCGGCGAGCCTTGTGCGCGGCCCGCTCCCGTGGATACCCGAGCGCCTCCAAAGTGTAGGCCGCCGGTACATCCGGTACGAAGAAATGCACCGCACTGAACTCACCAAGACCCCATTGGGCCAGCTCGGTGATGCGTTCGGTGGTGAAGTAGCCGTTGAAGGGGCTGATCCCGAAACACACGTGCGTTCGGTGGGTCAAGGACTGCTTGCACTGGATCGACAGCGGCCGGGCATGGAAGGGCAACGTTGCACCTTTCGACGATCGAGGGATACGGCGTCGCCAAGGATGAACCTTCCAGTGTACTGGAAGGTCAAGCGCGTGGAGTGGTCGCGCGGTCACGTGACGTGCACTACTCGTCTACGTACCTGATGCGTAGATTGGTGGCATCGAACGGGCCTGTCGGAAGGGTCGAATCCATGCGTGACTTGTCGGCTTTCCAGCATCCACGGTTTGCCCGGATGTACGAGCGGATCAGCCGCGAGGCGGAACGGCGCGGTACCACGGGCCATCGGGATCGGGCGCTGGCTGGCCTGTCCGGGCGGGTGATCGAGATCGGCGCCGGCAACGGGCTGAACTTCGGTCACTACCCGGACACGGTGACCGAGGTGGTCGCGGTGGAGCCGGAGGACCGGCTGCGCGCCCTGGCGGAGCAGGCCGCCGAGCAGGCACCGGTGCCGGTGCGGGTCGTGGCCGGCCACGCCAACGCCCTGCCGGTCGAGGACAACAGTCTCGATGCCGCGGTCGCCTCGCTCGTGCTGTGCTCGGTGCCCGACGTCGGCGGAGCGCTCGCCGAGATCCGCCGCGTCCTGCGACCGGGCGGCGAGCTGCGCTTCTTCGAGCATGTGCGATCGGACAAGCCGTGGTGGGGCCTGCTGCAGGACGCGATCACACCGCTGTGGTCACGGGCGGGTGGTGGTTGCCACCCCAACCGGGACACGGCGGCAGCCATTCGCGCCGCTGGCTTCGAGATCGAGAGGCTGGACCGGTTCTCCTACGCCCCGTTGCGATTCGTCCCGCCGCATGCGCACATTCTGGGGCGTGCCCGCGTTCCGAGCGGAGATGGTCCGACCTCCTAGGGTGGACCGGACGGCGGCTCTGGCTCGACCGCTTTTCTCCTCGCTGAACGTCATGTCGCGTCAGCTTGCCATCGGGCCGCAGAAGGCCAAACCCGTTGCGGCGAGCAGTCCGGTGACGACGGGTCCGATGGCGATCACGGCCGCGACGACGCCCAGCAGCAGTCGCGCCCGAATGCGGTCCGCGAGGCGTGCGGGGGCGGCGAGGCGTTCGGCGCGGGCCAGCACGCCGATGCCGGTGGCGCCGAGCGCGCCGCTGGGAATGGAAGCGGCGCCGGAGAGAGCCAGCAGTGCCCGCAGGACAGTTCGGGAACCGTGGCTGCGGGCGGCGGCGTCGTCGGCGCACATCTCCAGCAACCGGGATACCTCGGCCACGCCGGTGGTGAACAGCTCGACCCTGGGCAGGATCGCAGCCAGCCCGCGGAGGGCGGCAAGGATCAGGTGGTGCCGTCCAGCCAAGTGGGCGCGCTCGTGGCACAGCACCGCGTCCAGGTGGCGCTGGTCGAGCGCGTCCAAAGCCGCGGTGGTGACCACGATGGTGTGCGGCCGTCCGGCCACGCAGTACGCGACGCGTTCGGAAGCGTCGAGCACCACCGCGTCCAGCCCATCGACCTGCCGTCCGGCGAGCCGGGCCATCCTCGCGTGCTCGAAGGTGCGGGCGCGGGCACGCACCAGTGACCGGGCCAGCCGCCAGATGAGCATGGCAACGGCACCGCCGGCGAGTCCGGCCAGCAGCAGGAGCCCGAGTTGCAGGACCAGGCCGGCGCGACCGGTGGCCACCGCGCCCAGCGCGTCGAAGCAGACGCCGATCACGGTCCGGCCGGGCTGGTTCCAGTCGCCGAGAAGCTCGGCGAGCAGGAACAGCGCGGCGATGACCCACGAGAGGGCCACGCTGCCGATCGCGGCCAGCCAGGCGGCCACCCCGAGGCGCGGGGCGATCCCGGCATGGGTCATCCGGGTCAGCAGGCGCGGCCCGAGCGCCGCGACGACAAGGCTGTAGAGCAACAGGCAGGACGCGACGCTCATCCCGCCTCCCCGGCCGGGTCGGTCGTGGTCGCCAGCCGGCGCAGGGCGGCGCGTTCGTCGTCGGTCATCTGCTCCAGGAAGTGGGTCAGCACCAGATCGGACTTCCCCCCGGCATCCAGTGCGTTACGCATCAGCCGGGCGCTGTACTCCTCGCGGGTGAGCCGGGGCCAGTACAGGTACGCCTTGCCCCGGCGTTTGCGGGCCAGCCAGTCCTTACGGTGCAGGTTGTCCATCGTGGACATCACGGTGGTGTAGGCGATCTCCCGCTGCTGCTGCAGTTCCTCGAACACCTCGCGCACGGTGGTCTCGCCGTCACGATTCCAGAGGCAGTCCATGACGACCGCCTCCAGCTCCCCGAATCCGCGCACACATCCTCCCGGTGCTCACCCGCCGCATCCAGGGTACTTCCCGACCCCGGACTGCCTATCCGCCCTGGTCACGAACCCTCCGGCGGGAGGGAACAGCGACCTCACACTCGCCAGCTACTATCTACGTACGGAGACCGTAGATGATACTCGATGCTCGTCTGGAGGTGCCGTGGGTGAGCTGCTGTTCGGCACGACGCTGCTCGCGTCGTTCCTCGGTGGCGTGGTGGCCCTGCTGGCGCCGTGCTGCGTGTCGGTGATGCTGCCCGCCTACCTGTCCACCGGGTTCCGGCACCGCGGCGGCGTGGTGCCTGCGACGCTGGTGTTCGGGGCCGGGGTGGCGACGGTGATCCTGCCGATCGGGCTGGGCGCCACGTTCCTGAGCAGTCTGCTGATCACCCAGCACTTGTGGATCTTCTCCGTCGGCGGTGCGCTGATGATCGCCGCCGGGGTCGCGACTCTGGCGGGGTGGAAGCCGAATCTGCCGATGCCCGGTGCGCGGACGGTCAAGGAGGGCAGCTTCGGCTCGGCCTACGTGCTGGGTGCGTTCTCCGGCGCGGCCAGTGCGTGTTGTGCGCCGGTGCTGGCCGGGGTCGCGGTGCTGTCCGGCGCCGCCGCGTCGTTCCCGGCGGCCCTGGCCATCGGGGCGTCCTACGTCGCCGGGATGGTGACGCCGCTCGCTGTGGTCGCCCTGGCTTGGGACCGCCGCCGCGAACGCGCCACGCGGCTGCTCGTCGACCGCACGGTGCGGCTGCGGCTCGGTCGCTGGCAGCGGCGGCTGGCGCTGGGCAGCGCGGTCAGCGGCGTGTTGATGATCGCCATGGGTGTGCTCGCGGTGGTGCTGGCGTTCACCGGCCCTGGCATGCCCAGCGGTGGGTGGCAGACCGATCTGTCCGCCTGGCTGCAGCACATCTCCAGCCTCGCCGTGAACGCCCTGTCCTGGCTACCGGGCTGGGTGCTGCTCGGCGTCCTCGCCGCGGGGCTCGCCCTGCTGCTGCGCCGCGCCCTGCGTACCCGCAACGGCACCAGCACGGTGACCGCACTACCGGCCGACACGAGTGAACCGGCACCGATCCCCGCACCCGCCGAGGAGGACCGACGTGACCAAGACCAGCAGTAAGAGCGAGAAGCGATCCCCGGAGAGCAAACGTGCCCGTCAGATCCGCACGCGGCAACGGCAGCAGGCCGCGCGGTCGGTGCGCGAGGCGCGCCCTGACACGTCCCGCCGTCCGGTGTGGATCACCCTCGGGGTGCTGGTGGCCGTCATCGCCGTCACCGTGCTGTACCTGATTTATCAAGGCTCCCAAGGCAAGCAGAACACCGCCACGGGTGGCGACAGCGGGTTCAAGCACGTGGCCGGCCAGCCCGGCATCGGAGCCACCGCGCCCGCGTTCACCCTGGCCTCCACCAGCGGCGGCCAGGTCAGCCTCAGTGACTTCCGTGGCAAGAGCGTGCTGTTGTACTTCCAGGAGGGCTTGATGTGCCAGCCCTGCTGGGACCAGATCACCGACCTGGAACGCAACCAGCCGGCACTGAAAGCGGCCGGTGTGGACGCGGTCGTGTCCATCACCTCCGACCCCGTCGATCTGGTCACCCAGAAACTCGCCGATATGAAGCTGTCCACCCCGACACTGTCCGACCCGAACCTGAAGGTCATCCGCGCCTACGACGCCAACAAGTACGGCATGATGGGCGAGTCCAAGGCCGGGCACAGCTTCATCCTGGTCGGCCCGGACGGAAGCATCCGCTGGCGCGCGGACTATGGCGGCGCCCCGGACTACACGATGTACCTGCCCACGCAGAAGATGCTCGCCGACCTCGCCGCGGAACGGAAGCCGTGAGCGAGCTTACGAGCGAACCATCGGCGCTGAGCGAGCAGATTCAAATCACCCTGCTCACCCAAACCTCCTGCGGGTTCTGCGACCAGGCCAAGCAGGTCCTGAACCGGCTGACGAGTGAATACCCGTTGCAGGTCACCGAAATTGACTTGTCCAGCGACGAAGGCCAACGCCTGGCGGCGTCGGCGGGCGTGATGTTCCCGCCCGGCGTGCTCATCGACGGCGAACCATTCTCGTTCGGACGGCTGTCCGAACGCAAACTCCGCCGCCGCCTCGATCAACACCGGCAACACACGTGACCACTGCCGTCCGCGTTCTCGGCCGCAGCACCGTGCTGGTGCTCCTGCTGCTCGGAATCGCGGTGGGCACAGCGGCACCGGCCAGCGCCCATCCCACGCTGCTGTTCACCGAACCCGCCACGGACACCGCGGTCCCCGACTCGCCGCCCGTGATCACCCTGGTGTTCAACGAGGCCGTCACCATCGGCCCGCGCGCCATCACGGTGCTCGACGGCGACGGCCGAGCCGTGCCCGTCGGTGACGCGACGACCGCGCGGGACGGGCACGTCGTCACCGCGCGGCCCGCCGGCACCCTCGCGCCGGGCACGTACGTGGTGCGGTGGCAGGTGACCGGCTCCGATGGTGACCAGGTGGAGGAGGAGTTCCGGTTCGCTGTCGGCACCGCGATCTCCGGCGCCGGTACCAGCAGCGGCCCGGTCATCTCCTGGGCCGAGGCGGTGCTGCGCTGGCTGCTGTTCGCCGGTCTGGCCGTGGCATTGGGCGGGGTGATTGGCGAGCGATTCACCGCCTCGGCGCGGGTGGAGAATCCGCGGCTGCCCGCAGTGCGGTCGTGGGTCGTGCCCGCCACGGTCCTGGGCCTGACCGGGGTCTTGGGGTTGGGTGCGGTGCTGGTCGCCGACACCGGTACCGCGAGCACGCTGTGGCAGGGCCGAGTCGGTCAGCTCCTGCTCACCGAGGCGATCGGTCTGGCTGTGGCGCTCGTACCCGCAGCCGTCCGACATGGACGCTGGCGGACGTGGGCGATGCTGCCGTTGACAGCGGTGCTCATCGCGGAGGGCCTGCGGTCGCATGCCAACGTCGCCGCACCCGACTGGGGTGCGCTGCTGACCGGCGTGCACCTGGCGGCCGTGGCGGTATGGGTCGGGGCGCTGCTGCAGGTGGTGCGCGCCGCAGTGGCGTGGCGGGCGCAGCGTCCGGCGGTGCGCTGGGTGCTGACCGGGTACGTACGGCTGGCGCTCGGGGTGTTCGTGGTCGTGGTCGCCACCGGCACGGTGACCGCACTCCTGCTGGTCCCGCTACCGGCCGTGCTCACCACGACCTACGGGCGAGTCCTGCTGATCAAGCTCGCCCTGGTCGCGGTGGCGGCCGGGCTGGCGTTGTCCGCGCGGTTGGCGCTGCGGCATCGGGAGCGCGTCGACCGGGTGTGCAGGCTGGCTCGCGTCGAGAGCACCGTGTTGGTCGGGGTCCTGGCCATCAGCGCCGTGCTGGTGTCCACCCCGCCCGCCGACAGCCAGCAGCCCGGCCCACCGCCACCACGCGGTCCGGTGGTGCCGCTCGGGACACTGGCCGGCCAGATCGGCGTGAGCGCGCAGGCCAGCGACGGCCAGGTGGTGGTCCGGCTGACCACGCCGCGCCGCGGCGACTACTACGCGCCCCAGCCCACCCAGGACTACACGCTGTCCGGCCAGCTCACCGCTGGACCCGAGTCGCGCGCCGTGAAATTCCGCGGATGCGGCGAGGACTGCTTCTTCTCCACGATGGACTGGCACGACGGGGACAACGTGCTGACCCTGCGGGCCGAGGCATCGAGTTGGCCGGGCGGCACGGTGAGCCTGCTCGTTCCGTGGCCGCCGCAGCCCGGCGCCGAGGACCTCGCCCGTGCCGCCGCCGCGCTGCGCGCCGTCGACCGTGTCACCGTGTATGAGGCGGTCACCAGCGACACCAGCACCGCCCTTTCCGCTCCCCAGCAGCTGGACCTGTCCGGCCAGTTCTTCGTGTCCCAGGAACCCTATGCGGCGGGCACCGCGCCGATCGCGGTGCGCATCTCTCATCCCGGCCAGCCGGTCCGGCTCGCCCTCGGCTATCCCGCCGCCGCCACCAACGTCCACCTCACACTGGACGCGCGGGGACGGATCAGCGAGGAGACGCTCACCGACGACACCCACCTCGTGCACCGCCGGTTCGTCTACCCCGACCACGACTGAGCCCTCCCTGACTGGGATCGCCGGTCAGCCGCACATGCGTCCCATCTGAGCCATCATCTCGTTCATCGCGTCCGCGGTCGCCGGAACAGCCATGGCCATCAGCGCGCCGGCCAACAGCACGGCGATGGCGACGAGAAGTGGTACGAGAGCATGGCGCGACCTCGGCTCTGCAGGCGACGTGGGGGCGGGCAGGTCGCTGGTCAGTGCGGCGAGGTCGCCGAGGGTGCGCGCTCGATACGCTGCGCCGGCCCGTTCGGAGAACTCGTCCAGCGTCAACCGACCCGTGCCAACCTGCTGCTGCAGGGTCGTCACGGTGCGCTCGCGGTCGGCGTCCGCGGCCCGGATCCGGGACTCATCCATCGGCATCACCTGGGCGTCAGGCATCGGTGGGCGGTGACGGCTTGCCGCTGGTTACCCGACCGCTGTCCAGCGAATCCTGTGCCCGCAGCACGCGCAGTTCCTCCCGCAGCTCGGCGATCTGCAGGTCCATCTCGGGATCCTGCCTCGCGGTGCCCGTCGTGGCGCAGTGTCCGCGACCCCGCAGCATCGGCCGCACACAGGCGAAGTACGTCGCCGCGATCGCGGCGACCGCGATCAGCGCGGCGATCCAGACGGACATCAGTGCATGTCCTTCGCGTGGTGCGTTTCCCGCTCCGCCTTGAGCTGATCGATCTCCGCCCGCAGCTGCGCGACCTGCTGCTGCCCGGTGTCCTCGCCGGTGTTCTTGCGCTGGCCGCGCATCATCAGCCACATCATCAAGCCCATCCCGACCGGGCAGGCCAAGGCGGCAATCCCCAGCAACAGCGACTCCATCGATCTTCCTCCACGACCTCGACCTGGCCAGCGGGTAACAACCCACTCATCTACTATCTACGTACGCACATAGTAGATGGTTCTGCGGTCTGACGCACGATCGAGGAACGGCCGCGCTCAGGCCGGCTCAAGGCGCTGATAGCGGCGACACGCATGTCCGACCGGAGGGCGAGGTACCCAGGGCGCACGCCAGGGCGTCGGATCCGCGATGCACAGAAGAGGTGGGAGGTGAGCACAGGGCGTGGACGCCATCGGACGCGCACTCGCGCTGGCCGGGTCGATGACCTGGGAAATCCTGTGGGCGTTGATCCTTGGCTTCACGCTGTCCGCCGTCGTGCAGGCCGTGGTGCGCAAGTCCACGATCGCGCGCCTGCTCGGCGACGACCGACCCCGGACCCTCACGATCGCCACCGGCCTCGGAGCCGCGTCGTCGTCCTGTTCTTACGCCGCGGTCGCGCTGGCCCGGTCGCTGTTTCGCAAGGGCGCCAACTTCACCTCCGCGATGGCCTTCGAGATCGCCTCCACCAACCTCGTGATCGAACTCGGGATCATCATGGCGCTGCTGCTGGGGTGGCAGTTCACCGCGGCGGAGTTCGTCGGCGGCCCGATCATGATCGTGCTGCTCGCCGTGCTGTTCCGGCTCATCGTCCGTCGCCGACTGGTGGACAAGGCACGCGAGCAGGCCGACAAGGGTGCGCTCGGGTCGATGGAGGGCCACGCCGCGATGGACATGTCGCTCACCGGCGAGGGTTCGTTCTTCGCCCGGCTGTTCTCCGGGCGTGGCTTCACCGCGGTGTCGCACATCTTCGTCATGGAATGGGCGGCCATCCTGCGCGACATCGTGATCGGTCTGCTGCTGGCCGGCGCGATTGGCGCGTGGGTGCCCGGCGAGTTCTGGCAGGGCTTCTTCCTGTCCGACGATCCCGTGCTCTCCGCGCTGTGGGGACCGATCGTCGGGCCGTTGGTGGCCATCCTCAGCTTCGTGTGCTCGATCGGCAACGTGCCGCTGGCCGTCGTGTTGTGGAACGGCGGGATCAGCTTCGGCGGCGTGATCGCGTTCATCTACGCCGACCTGTTGGTTCTGCCGATCCTCAACATCTACCGCAAGTACTACGGCGCTCGTATGGCACTCGTCCTGCTCGGCACCTTCTACGCCGCCATCATCGGCGCCAGCTACCTCGTCGAAGTCCTCTTCGGCGTCGCTGGTCTGATCCCCAGCGAACGCACGGGGCAGGTGATGGTCGAAGGCATCTCCTGGAACTACACCACCTGGCTCAACATCGCCTTCCTCGTGCTCGCCGCCGTGCTCGTGGTGCGATTCGTCCGCACCGGCGGCATCGGCATGCTGCGCATGATGAACCAACCAGCGCAGGCCAAGCCCTGAGCGGAGCGCCCGCACCAGCCACGAGCATGGCGCTCACTCGCCGTTCGCCTCGGACGCGGGGCTACTGGCCTTTGTCGTGGAGGGTGAGCTGTTGGCGGTGGAAGTCGAAGTGCTGGGTGGGAAAGCGGTACACGTCCTCCAGCGTCATGAAGTCCTGGAAGAACGGATCCCACCGGGTCGGGTAATGCATGCCGCGGGCCAGGTCGGCGTCGGTTTCGGCATCCAGTCTGCGGTGCAAGAACGCGATCACCCGATCGAACATCGTGGCCATACCGCGACATCCCAGGACTGTTCCGCCAGCCCATGACCCGAGGAAGTTGACCACATCGAACGGTGCCGTGGCCGCGTTGAGCAGCCGGGCGAAGGCCCGGCTGACGCGGGCCGGGAGCCGGGCGAACACCCGCACCAGTGTCAGGAGTGCCCACATGATCAGGTAGCCGAGAAGCATGTGGAACAGCAGCTGCTTGTTGGTCCAGCGCGTTCCGTTCGACGGCCGCCGCAGCTCTTCCCCGGTCGCCTCGTCCAGGAGTTGGTGGAAGACCGCGCGAGCCCGCTCCATGTCCTCGTGAACGGCCCGTTTGTCCATGGAACCAGTATCCGCCGCTATTGCGCCTCGCCCACTCAGTCAGGTCAGCGGGATGACCGCGCGGTATTTCCCGCCAGCGGTTTGTTGTGGTGGTTCCTCGGCGCGTTCGACGGTGATGTGGCTGAGGTCGTGCTGCACAAGGAGCCGGGTGATGTCGCCGTGGACGGTGGCCCACATCTGTTCGGGTTCGGCGCCTGATCGGGGTTGGAGGCGGATTTGCAGAGTGGTGGGGGTGGTCTGGACGATCTGGAACAGGTCGATGCCGGGGATGCGTTCGACCAGGGTCGCCAGCGCAAGGGGCGA
Source organism: Actinokineospora sp. NPDC004072 (assembly GCF_053604195.1). Taxonomy (NCBI): domain Bacteria; kingdom Bacillati; phylum Actinomycetota; class Actinomycetes; order Pseudonocardiales; family Pseudonocardiaceae; genus Actinokineospora; species Actinokineospora sp. NPDC004072. Next base: position 200,918 of record NZ_JBSGHB010000005.1, read on the forward strand.
GAGGGTGACCTCGCGCTTGGTGGGTGTGGTGAAGGTGAGCAGGTCGCTGGCGCGGCCTTGGACGCGGATCGCGGGGAGCGGGTTGCCGCATTCGCAGGGGTCGGGGCGAGCGAGTACGGAGTCACCGAGGTCGTAGCGCAGGATCGGCTGGACCCGGTTGGCGAGATTGCTGACCAGGACGGTGTGGGATGGCTGCCCGGCCGGGACGGGGTGGTGGTTGGCGTCGACCGGTTCCAGAATGACCCAGTCGGCGTTGACGTGGAGCCAGTGCTGGTCGCAGCTGTAGGACAGGAAGGGGACTTCGTTGGCGGCGTAGCTGGTGCCCACCGTCGCGCCGAACGTGGCGGCGATGCGGTCGTACTCGGCTGGTGGGAGTCCTTCGGCGGCCAGCACGATCAGGGTCGGGTCGATGTGGAGGCGGCCGGCTTCAGCTTCGCTGGCGAGCATCGCGCCCACGGTGGCGTAGGGGGCGAGGATCGCCGGTCGGAACTGGTTCAGGGCGTCGACCAGTTGGGGCAGGGGGTCGTGGACGGAGAACACACCGACGCTCTTCGCGCGCTTCGGATCGGCGGTCATGCGGGCGGCGGCGGTCGTGGTGGCGAAGTGCCCACCGGTCGGGACCACCAGGGCGATCCGCCGACCTGCGGTGAGGATCTTCGCGGCGTCGCGGGCGGTGAGCAGGGAGCCGAGCATGCGGGCCATCATGGCGCCGGCCACGGCCAGCGCGTGGCTGTCCTGGACGAAGATGCCGTGGGTGCCGGTGGTCCCGGAGGTGGTGGTCACCGTGTACTGGCCGAGGAGCCGCTGCCCGAGGAGGCGGGGGTCGTTGACGAAGCCGCGGGCCTTCTTCTCGGTCAGTTCGGGGTCGGTGACCCAGTCGTCGAAGTGCGCCATCAGGGCCTGCTTGTTGACCACCGGCAGCGCGGCCGGGTCGGTGACCCGCTCGGGGAGCTCGCGGTAGAGCCGACGGTAGAACGGTGAGCTGGTGCGGGCATGCTCGATGATCGCAGCCAACCGGTCGCGTTGCCGACCGGCGATGGCGTCCGGGCCGCCGCGTCGCGCCTGTCGGGCGTCCCATAACAAGCCGGGCAGATTCACGATTGTTCCTTCCATGACTGGGTGGTGCAGCAAGCCGTCTGTCGCCGCGCGAGCGCTTTGGTGCCTTGTTTGTGGGCGGTGCGGGCGTCGCACACCGGCCAGGAGCGGCTTTCGGTCGTCATGCGGGGTCTTCGGATGCGTTCGGGTGGTCATCGGGAGTCGCGGTTTCGCTGGCCTCGTGCCAGGCTTCGCGGCCGGACTGCACGGCCAGTCCGGCGACGACCAGGGCGACCACGGGGTCGGCCCACCACCAGCCGAGTGCGGCGTTGAGCCCCAGGCCGGCCAGCACGGTGACCGACAGGGCGTTGGACATCCAGGTCTCGGTGGACTGGGCTACCAAAACCGGGTTGTGCAGCGCTCGCCCGGTGCGGCGCTGGGCCACCGCGATCGGGGTCATCACGATCAGGGCGACCACGTTGAGCACGATCCCGATCAGCGATTCGCCGGCCTTGTCCTGCGTGATCAGGTCCCGGATCGACTCGAACGCCACGTAGGCGGCCAGCGCGTAGAAGGTGACGGCGATGGCGCGCAGTGCGGGCTGCTGGCGGGCGTGCGCGCCGGCCCGCAGTTGCCAGATCACCACGCTGGCGGCGAAGACCTCGATGGCCGAGTCGATGCCGAACCCGACCAGGGCGATGGAATCGGCCGCCAGCCCGGCGGTCACGGCGACGACGCCTTCGATGACGTCCCAGACCACGATGAACCACGCGAGTGCCAGCCCACGCCGCACCAGCGTTGCCTGCGCTTGCCGGGTCACGGCGCGGTTTCCTTCGTGGTGGTGCTGTCGGTGGGGCGCAGGCTGGCCAGGACCAGCCCTACGGCGCCGAGGGTGATGAACACGTCGGCGAGGTTGAAGGTGGGGAACCAGCCGGTGTGCAGGTAGTCCGTGACGACCCTGTCGGCGGCCCGGTCGGCGAGGTTGGCGATCGCCCCGGCCAGCACCGCGGCCAACCCCAGCCGCGCGGGCAGGGGCGCGGTGCGGGCCGTACGCCAGGCGAACACCACCAGCCCGGCGACGATGAGCCCGGTAACGCCGAGCACGACCCAGCCGGGCAGGGTGTCGCCCAGGCTGAACGCCACGCCGGAGTTGTACGTCAGCCGCAGCTGGATCACCTGCAGATCCACCGAGGTGCCATCGGCCAAGGCCCGGCTCGCCCAGGCTTTCAGGCCGAGATCGAGCGCGGCCAGCAGCGCGGCGGTGGCGGCCAGGGCGACACGGGCTCGGGTCACCCTGGCCGTCCGGATGGGACCGTCGACGGTCACGAGGAGGCCCCCACCGCGGTGCGCGTCAACGCCGGCCGGGCGCTGGCGGCCGTGATCTGCAAGGACTTGGTGCGGCCGGCGCGGACGCCGTTGGCGATGACGACGACCTCGGCCAGCTCGTGCACCAGCACCACCGCGGCCAGGCCGAGCACCCCGAACAGCGCCAGCGGCATCAACGCGATGATCAGTCCGAGGGACAGGCAGACGTTCTGCAGCATGATCCGCCGGGCGCGGCGGGCGTGGGTGAACGCCTGCGGCAGGTGCCGCAGATCCTCACCCATCAACGCAACGTCAGCCGTCTCGATGGCCACGTCGGTGCCCATGGCACCGATCGCGATGCCCAGGTCGGCGGTGGCCAGGGCAGGGGCGTCGTTGACCCCGTCGCCCACCATCGCGGTAGAGCGCTGGGCCCGCAGCTTCTCGACCAGGCGTGCCTTGTCTTCCGGGCGCAGCTCGGCGTGCACGTCCTCGATGCCGACGTCAGTGGCCAGCGCGGTGGCGGTGGCGTGGTTGTCGCCGGTGAGCATCGCGACGTGGTAGCCGTCTCGCCGGAGCTGGGCCACGACCTCGGCGGCTTCCGGGCGGAGCTCGTCGCGGACCGCGATGGCCCCAACAACCTGCCCGTTGTCCTCGACCAGCACCGCGGTCGCGCCGGCAGACTGCATCCGCTCCACGTCGGCGGCGAGCGGGCCGGGGTCGAGCCAGCCGGGTCGGCCGAGCCGGAGGCTGCGGCCGTCCAAGCGGCCGGTGAGTCCCGCTCCGGTGACCGCTTCCACGTCCGAGGCCGGGGTGACGTCGTCGACGGCGGCGAGGATCGCGCGGGCGAGCGGGTGTTCGCTGCGGGCCTCCAGCGCCGCGGCCAGGTGCAGAACCTGCTCGCGGCTGGTGCCGTTCGTGGTGGCGACGTCGATGACCGCGGGCCGGTTCGCCGTGAGGGTGCCGGTCTTGTCCAACGCCACCCCGCGCACAGCGCCGAGGGCCTCCAGCGCGGCGCCGCCCTTGACCAGCACGCCGAGCTTGCTGGCCGCACCGACCGCGGCCACCACGGCGACCGGGACGGAGATCGCCAGCGCACAGGGAGAGGCCGCGACGAGCACGACCAGGGCACGCTCGATCCAGGTGACCGGGTCACCCAACAGGCTGCCGACCACCGCGATCAGGGCAGCAGCGATCATGATGCCGGGCACCAACGGTTTGGCGATGCGGTCTGCCAGGCGCTGGGAGGCGCCCTTGCGGGCCTGTTCGGCTTCGACGATCCGCACGATCCGGGCCAGCGAGTTGTCCTCGGCGGTGGTGGTGACCTCGACTTCGAGCACGCCGGTGCCGTTGATTGACCCGGCGAACACCTCGCTACCGGGTCCTGCCTCGACCGGGACGGACTCGCCGGTGATCGCCGAGACGTCCAGCGCGGTGCGGCCGTCGCGGATGATCCCGTCGGTGGCGACCCGCTCACCCGGTTTGACCAGCATCCGGTCGCCGACCCGCAGCTCGGCCGGGGACACCACGATCTCGGCGCCGTCGCGCAGCACGATGGCCTGCTCGGGGACCAGGGACAGCAGGGCACGCAGGCCGCGGCGAGTGCGGGCCAAGGAGTATTCCTCCAGGCCCTCGCTGATGGAGAACAGGAAGGCCAGCATCGCGGCCTCGCCGACCTCGCCGAGGATGACCGCACCGACTGCGGCGATGGTCATCAGGGTGCCGACCCCGATCTTGCCCTTAACCAGCCGCTTGAGCGTGGAGGGCACGAAGGTGTAGGCGCCGGCCAGCAACGCCGCCACCTCCAGCACGAGCTCGACCGGTCGCGACGCGCCGGCCCAGCCGGTGATCAGCGCGGCGAGCAGGAACACCCCGGAGATCGCCGCGAACTGGAGTTCCTTGACTTGCCACAGCCGTTCCGGCTCGTGCTCCTCGGCCTCTTCACCCACGGGTTCGTCGTGGTCGCAGCCGCACGCGTCACTCATCGAGCACTCTCCTTGCTGTCCTGCATTGCGCTCTCCTGAATCGGGCTGTCCGCAGTGGTGTCGGTCGGGGCGTCGGTGCCGTAGTTCGGGCACAGCGCCACCGCGTTGCCGGTCGCAGCCAGCAACGTCTCGGCCGACCTCAGCAGATCCATCAACTCCGGCCGGGCGAGGCTGTAGAACACCTGCCGGCCCTGCGGCCGGCCTACCACCAGCGCGCAGCCACGCAGGCAGGCCACATGCGCCGACACCGTGGACTGCGCCATCCCCAGAGCGGCCACCAGGTCGGCGACCCGCGCCTCACCGCAGGCCAGGCGCTGCACAATCGCCAACCGGGTGGCGTCCGAAAGGCTGTGGAACAGCGCCACCGCCGGGTCCAAGCCCGCGCCTACGCTCGACGCGAGACATCCATCCGTGCTATTCATCGTCACACGACGATGATAGCAGTCAGAAGTGATGGAATCGAGGTTGGACGATGTTGATGAATAAGGCCGAGACAGCGCTGGTGAATTCCCCGCCCCGGCGCTGGCTGCAGCGCTTCTACGAGGCCCAGGTGCTGTTGCGGTTCGGCGGGCGGCTGATCCCTGGGGCGCGGGTGCTGGAGATCGGTTGTGGGTCCGGGTACGGGACGCAGCTGGTGCTGGAGCGGTTCGGCGCCGGCAGCGTGGACGCTGTGGACCTGGACCCGGCGATGATCGAGCGCGCTGGCCGGCGCCTCGCTCGCTACGGAGATCGGGTTCGGCTCGCGCAAGGCAGCGCGACCGACCTGCGCGCCGCGCTGGATGCCGAGGACGGCGGCTATGACGCGGTGTTCGACTTCGGGATCGTCCACCACATCCCGGACTGGCGGGCCGCGGTCGCCGAGGTCGCCAGGGTGCTCACGCCGGGCGGGCGGTTCTACTTCGAGGAGGTCACCGCCCACGCGCTGGCCCGCCCCATCTACCAGCGGCTGTTCGACCACCCCACCGAGGACCGGTTCACTGCCGACCAGTTCCTCGACCAACTGGCCCACCACAGCCTCGCCGTGCTCGGCTCGGTCACCCAGATCAGCGGTGACTACCTGCTCGGCGTGGCCGCGAAGCCGGTGCCGACAGGGAGTGACGGGTGATGGCCGCCGCAGCCCTGGCCCTGTTCGTCGTCTTCATGGCCCTCGCTGGCGGAGTGCGCACGCTGATCCAGCGCCGCCGCACCGGCGACACCGGCAACCGGCGCACCTGGGCGGCACGCGGCTCGCTGGAATGGTGGGGGCTCGCCGTAGCTGACCTCGGCTACCTGCTGGTGGGGCTCGGCGCGCCGGTCACCGCGCTGGCCGGCGTGCCGCTGCTGGCCGTCGTCGACTACCCGGTTGTGCGCGGTCTGGGCGTCGTGCTCGTGATAGTCGGCATCCTCGCGACCTTCGGTTCCCAGCTGGCGCTGGGCGCCTCCTGGCGGATCGGGGTCGACCAGACCGAACACACCACGCTGGTGACCACCGGTCCGTTCCGGCTGGTGCGCAACCCGGTCTTCACCGCCGCAGCCAGTGTGTTCCTAGGCTTGGCGTTGATGGTGCCCAACCTCGTGGCGATCGCCGGCCTGGCGGTCACACTTATCGGAATCGAGATCCAGGTGCGCCTGGTCGAAGAGCCCTACCTCCGCGGTGTCCACGGCGCGCCGTACACCGACTATGCCTCTTGTGTCGGCCGCTTCCTGCCCGGTATCGGTCGCCTGCGGGCCAGCCGCTCTCACGGGAGTTGACGATGTGGCAGGGAACGGTGGCTCTCCGGCCCGGCCGGTTGATCTACACCGGCCAGGTCGGCGTCGCCCATCGGCACCGACACGCCTCGGTGCAACTCGTGCTCGCCACCGACGAGCCGGTGCGGCTGCGCGACGAGGCCGGCACCGGACGGCAGGCCCGCGCGGCGGTGATTCCGTCCGGCGCGGAACACGAGATGGCCGGCGGCTCGGCGGGGCTGCTGGCATGGATCGACGCCGACGGGCTGCTCGGCCAGGTACTGACCGCACGGGTGCGGCGCACCGGGCTGCCCGTCGACTCCGTCGCCGCGTGGGCTGCGGCGGCGCAGCCAATGCTCGACAACGGCCTCCCGGTCGACGGCACCCCGATCGGGCTGCTTGACCAGATCCTGTCCGAGCTCGCCGATGCGGACATGCCTGACCAGGTGCCGATGCACCCAGCGCTGCGGCACGCGGTCGCTGTGTTGCCGACCATGCTTGACCACACTGTCCACTTGGGACAGCTCGCTGCGGCGGTCGGTATCTCGGCCAGCCGGCTCGGTCACCTGTTCAGCGACGAACTCGGCCTCCCGTTCCGTGCCTACGTCCGCTGGGCACGCCTGCAGCGGGCGATCGACCACGCTCGGCAGGGTTTAACCCTCACCGACGCGGCGCACGCCGCCGGGTTCGCCGACAGCGCCCACCTCACCCGCGTCTGCCACGAGATGTTCGGCCTCGCCCCCTCACTCCTGGCTCGCGCCGTGCACTGGCACGAACCAGTGCCGTAGATGGGTTAGCGAGTCTGTTCAAGGTGGAACGGGTGGTCTGCCCGCAGGCTCAACAGCATGAAAACGCTCGTCCGGTACGGCTACGTGCCGTTCATGCTCCTGGCCATCAACGGCACCGGCATTGCCATCGCCGCCTCCGGCGGCCCCAAACTCTGGCTGCTCGCCCTGCTGCTGCTCGCCATCGCCGCATCGTTCGCCGCCGAACGCGTCCTGCCCTATCGCGAGGACTGGAACGCCCCACACGATGACGACCGGCGCGACGCCGTCCACGCCGCGGTGAACGCAACCCTCACCCTCGGCAGTGTCGCTGCCCTGCCCATGCTCACCGCCGTGGCCTCGATCGACGGCGTCTGGCCCCACGACTGGCCGTTCATCCTGCAGGTTCTCGTCGCCGTCCTCGTGGCAGATCTCGGCATCACGCTGGTCCACCTGGCCAGCCACAAAGTTCCGGCGCTGTGGCGGCTGCACTCGGTGCACCACAGCGTCAAACGCGCTTACGGTTTCAACGGTCTAATGAAACACCCGCTGCATCAGACCCTGGAAACCGCCGCTGGAGTAGCGCCCCTGGTCCTACTTGGCCTACCGACCAGTGTCGCCTACGCGCTCGCGCTGTGCGTCGCCGTCCAACTCCTCCTCCAGCACTCCAATGTGGACTACCGTGTCGGTCGTCTGCGCGTCGTGCTCGCGCTCAACCAGGCCCACCGGTTCCACCACCTGAAATGGGCAGGCATCGGCGACGTCAACTTCGGACTGTTCACCCTGATGTGGGACCACCTGCTCCGCACCTACTCATACGACCCCGAGCGCCGGTTCAGCAGCGACGACCTTGGCATGGCGGCGAAACCGCACTACCCCAACGGCTATCTCGCCCAGCTCGCCGAACCTTTCCGTCCCAGCGGTGCGTGCGCAGCCGACGAACCGCAACCGGAAACAATGAGCGAACAGGCTCATCCGGCGTCGCGCTGACCCGCTTTCGGTCGAAAGGCGGCTGCTGCGGCAAGGACGGCGCGCCGCTTTGGCGGGCTACGTAGACAGATCGTGAGGTGTTGGGCGGTTTCCAGCCACGACTCCAACGATCACAGTGCGGTCCGTTGTAGCACCGGGTGGACGATGGCGGGCGGCCCAGACCGATTCGTCGACTCGTGGCGCGCCGTCGGGATGTGGTGTGAGGTCGAGTACGAGCAGCTGGCCGAACGGCACGTTGGTGTTGCCGTATTCCGCGGCCTGGCGAACGTATTTGCCTTCAAGATTGGTGGGAGCGGAGTTGGTGAGTTCGCGCTTGATCTCGGTGAGGTACCGAAGGGTTCCGAACGTCACGATGACGTCGGCACGGCCCGTCGCGATGTCGGTAGCTTCGACCGAGACCAAACCGCCGAGCTGTCCGGTTGCGAGCCACTGGTGGTAGTCCTGTTGCAGGTCCGCCTCGACAGGCCGACGTTCGCCTTTCTTGAGCTGGCGGCGGTAGTCCTTGTCCTTCTCCTTGTGCAGCCCCCACGTCTTGGTCGTGAGGTCGGCGCGGCTGTGCAGGAACCGCAAAGTCTGTTCGAGCAGCAGCCCGAAGGTGTCTCGCACTTCGCCGACAAAGTGCGGTGACTCGGCGAGTTGTCGGAGGAGATCCTCAAGGAGGCGATCGAGTACCGGGTGCGCAGTCCGCGACCGTGCAAGCTCGCTGCTGTGCACGACCCCTTCGAGAACCTGGAGATTGTCGTCGCTGATGTCGGCAGCGAGATCAGCGGCCTGCTGCTCGCCAAGAGCATGGACTAGTGCGGGTGCCAGACGGTGCAACCGAGCGGTATCGGCCGCGTGAGGCTCCTCATCGTCGTCCCCATCGGTTGCGGAGCGCGACGAATGACTGTGGTCCTCACGTTGTCGTGCAGCGACTGCCTCAATACGGGCAAGGAGCAGCTCTCCTGTGTAGACGTCGAGCGGAGGAGCATCCAACTTGGACACTTCGGTGACCGAGCGGCGAAGCGCCGCAAGCAGACTCTGCTGACGCATGATCGCGTTCTCGATAGCAGGCTCGACAACAGCAGCCAGTCCTGGCGTCGCTTCCACGCCGGGCAGCGGTCGCACAGTGCGGGCCTGGGCGTACGCGTCGAGGACCGTTGCGAGCGCCTCCCACACGTCCATCCAGACCGTTTCGGACAACCGCTCTGCTGCTGCATTGAGCAGGAGCACGAGTCGCTGCCACGCGAGTTCTGCGGCACGTCGAGGCCGAAGCCACGACGGCGCGTGCATCCCACTCAACCATGCCTCGCGCTGGTCCAGCGCCGCGGTGAGCCGATCGACGGCGTCGGTCAACCGGTTCTGGTCGTGGGCGGCGAACGCGAGGATCGCATCACAGGCAGCCGCGTATGCCCTGGCATCGTGACGCGCCTCCTCGGCGGCGTCGACGGTGGCGAAACCTGACCGGGCGGTGGTGAGCGCCTCCATTGCCGCCGGGAGAGTCTCGGCGGCAAGGGCGGATCTCAACTCGTAACAGGCCAGCTCAAAAGCCGCGTCCACCGCTGCCGCTTCGTCGTGGCGCAGTTGATCCAGCGCGCTGCGCAGTGAAGTGGCGATGGTGGCCTCGTTCGCCCAGCGATCCATAGCCGCGCCCAGCAGGCGGGGAAGGCGTTCGGTGAACTCCTCGGGAGCGTCGGACGGCGGTGCGGTGAGGTGGCCGAGAATGCCGAACGGCGTGACGGCACCGGCCACCGCCAGACGCACGGCGCCTTCGAGACGTCCAGCTGCCAGCAACGGATTGGAGTGGATCAGCGGCGCGAGGTCGCGCAGCAACACGTTGTGCAGCTGCACTCCTTGAGCGTCCACTGTGGACGGACTAGCAAGAAGCTCGTCCAGGCTGCCCGCCAGCGCCAGCAGGCTCTGCTGGCCGGTCAGGCCATCGATGAAGCTAGCAGTGGCGGTCTCCCAGCCAGCTGTCTCGGCGCCGACAACTTGGGCTAGCGCGTGCGCCAGCACCGGAGCCAGTGGGCCGGCGGCGATGTCGGCTGCCTCCTCGGCTACCGCCTCCACTCCGAGTTGGGCGAGCGTGGCAGTAGTCCGTGCGGTCGCCGTGTCGGCAAGGTGTTCGGCGAGCCGGGTCATGTCCACAACCGCCATGGTGAGCGATTTTTCCGACCGGTCACGTCGAACGCCGCAGAGCATGCGCCTACAGGACGCTGCAGCGGAGATACCGAGATCACCACAGCGGCGCACCTTCCTCGGCGGTGACAAGGCAGTCGGCGGGCAGAACTGCCTTGCTCAGCTCGCGGTCGGCGGTTGTGATCAGCACCTGGATGTGGTTGCTCGCGGCCAACTCCGCGAGCTCCTTGAAGACGACGGCCGCGTCGAAGTCCTGTACCTCCTCGGCCTTGGGGCTGTCGATCAGGACGAGACCGGGGTGGGTCGAGATCCCGAGCTTGGCACCAACCCGCAGCAAGGCGATCACAACGGCGATGCGCAGCCGGACCTGTTCACCGGGACTCTGCTTGCCGAAGAACGACTGCGCGCCCCCGCCTTTGATCACCTTCAGCTGCGCGGCCCGGTTGACCTCCACCCTTTCCAGTGCGCTCATCCCGAACCGACGTGCAAGATCAGCGATCTCGGCGTTCAGTTCGGTGAACAGGGCGGCGGCAGCGGCCTTGCTGTCCTGATCGAGCACCTTGTCCGCGGCGGCCAACACCTTGAGGACAGTGGACTCCTGGTCTTCCTCGTGCTCGGCCGGTTCGGGCACCATCTCCAACGCGCCCTTCCACCGCGCCACCTCAAGCTCTGCGGTCATGCGCTGGCGCACTGTGTCGGCGGTGCCAGCGGTCCGCAATCGCTGTTGTGCCTCATCCAGCTGTGCGGTGAGTTGGGAGAGGGTTGATTCAGCGGATTCCAGCGCCTGTCGTGCCGCATCTTCGGCAGCCCTGCTGGCATCGACACGCGCTTGTGCCTCGGCCTCCACCTCCTCGTCGCCGGCGGTCTCACCGATGACCTCGGCGGTGCAGACCGCGCAACGGTGCACATCGCGCTCTTCCTGCCGGCGTTGTGTGGTGATCGGCGTTTCGCAGCGCGGGCACGCGCTGGGGTCCAGGCCATGGAACAGCAGCCGAGCGATCTGGCTTTCCTTGACGTCATTCAGCGCCTTCTCGTCCGCCTGCCGTTGTCGCCGCGCGGCCCGGTAGCCCCGGTTGAGCTCGTCCCACTCCTCGTCGGCATCGGCAACTTGGCGGGCGAGCCGACCGGCGGCGTCCGCGAGGTCGGTCAGCGACGGTCCGGGCGCTTGCTGAACGAGTCGGTCGAGTTCGGTCTGTGCAGCCGTGAGCGCCTCCTGGGCTCGGGCACGTTCAGCCGCCCGCTGCTCGGCCACTCCCCGTGCGCGCTCACGTTCCTGCGTGACCTCGGACTGCAACACTTCGCGCGTCGCCTTCACCCGTGTGAGCACCGCGGCGGCCGGCAGGTCGAGGAACACCTGCAACAGCCGTCCGGGCAGACCGGCCATCGGCTGATCCCCGAGCAGGGGCTTGTCGGGGCCAGCCGGAAGATTGATCGCGGAGTAGTAGGCAGGCCAGCCATGAGTCTGGGTGCTGACCTGTTTGTCCTTGTTCACCGAATTCACCAACGGCTGCAAGTCGAGCCGATCGAGCATCAACGTGGCCACCTGCGCGGCGTGGTCGTCCTCGTCTGCGGTGTCAACGAGGATCGAGACGCCCTGGCGTTCCTCGGCACCGTCCTCCGCCGCGAGGATCTCCCAGCGTGCGGCTGCGAGCACCACGCCTCTGGTCAGAACGCCCTTGTCGAGTGAGAGGCGAAACCCAATCGCCTGCCCCGCGATGGTGGCGTCGAGCTCAACTTCGGAAAGCCATCGGCGGACGTCAGCCTGCAGGCGGTCGCGAGGTGACCCCCGCAAGCACCACGTGATGATCTCCAAGACGCTGGTCTTGCCGCGGAAGTTGGATGCGACCAACGCGGTGAAGTCGGTGTCGAAGGTGAACGTGTGGTCAAACGGGCCGTCATGCTTCGTTCCGGCACGCACACCGTGCACGCGCAGGCGGTGGACTCGGACCGACCGAGGGCGTGCCGGCGGGTAGGCCAGCGGGATGCCGTGGGTCGTGAAGACCTCAACAACATCATCCTCGGTGGTCTTGGCCGCGGCAGCGATCCGCGCGACGAGCGAGCCAGAGTGTTCGGCGCGGGATGCCTCCACGGTCATGCGTCCACCTCGCCCGGGACCGTGGCCTCCGTACGCAGTTGGGCGAGACGGCTCCGTGCCCGAGCGCTGATGCTGCCAATCCGTGTCCCACGGGCGGCCGTCGCGTACTCGTCCTGCAGGTACTGACGCTCCTTCAACTGGTTCCCCCCTCGTCCGTCGGCCAGATCGAGCACCAGCTGCACACGATCGACGTAATAGCGAAAGGCCGGCGCCTGGGCAACGACCGTTCGGGCGACCTCGCGGCCCTGAGCCAGCAGGTAGTAGTCGTGTCGTGAAGTACGGCCGACCCGGCCGTGGCGGCGCCGCACGACCAGCCCCGCGCTGCGCAGGACCGCCAGCGCGTCATCGAGCGGCTCGTAGGCGCCGAAGTGGTGACGAAGCATCGGGTAGCGGCGTACCTCGGGCTCCTCGGAGTCCAGGATCTGTGCCGCCAAGTCCAGCAGCCTGGGCTCGCCGCTGCGCTCGTAGTCGTTGAGCAACTCGTCGGCGAGGAAGTCGGGACTCCGTAGCCAGAAGTCCAGCTTCTGCAGCCGAAGCTGCCCCTCCACTACTCCGACAGCGTCGGCCAGGGCGACGTCGTCCCGGATCGGCGCAGTCAGGGGTTCGGCAGCGCCGTCGATCAACAACAAGATCCGCACCGCATCCTGCTCGCGGCTGGTCACAGCCGCACTGACCTGGTCGTTTACGTCGTCACCGCTGCCGCCGTCCACGATCAGTCAGCCTAGGCGACACTGAGTGACAGCCAAAGATCAAAAGCCCTGGAGGCCGACTTCGTTATCCACGCGAGAGCGATTCCCGGTCGGGACAGGTGTCTCGGCGTACGCTCACAGACCTGGAGGTGGCCAGATGACCGTCCAATCGGAGCAGGACAGGGCATCGGAACCATCCTGCTGGTGCTGCGGCACGGAGTATCCGGAGACGGAACTGGTTCGCTTGGGCCAGCACCCCGAGGTTGGCGTGTGCCTCGGGTGCGCGCGATGGCTGCAACGACGTGCGGTCCAGCGTTACGACGAGCAGCATCCCTCACCGATGGCCCGGTTGCGTTCGGGCATCAATGCCGTCCGCGCTGCAGTGATCAGGAAGGGCTGGCATGAGCGCGGCGTGATCGGCGCCGTGCTTCGCTGGCTCGACCGCCGCTTGCCGTAGCAGTTGACGATGGCTCACGTGGTGGGCGTGATGCGCATGCAGGCGGCCAGGGCGGCGGCGTTGTCGGCGGCCAGAGACCGGGCCAGCAGCACCAGTTCGGCGACGCGTGGGTCGGTCACCGTGTAGTAGGCGAAGCGGCCCTCGCGGCGCACCTGCACGTAGCCGCAGTCTGACAGGCAGCCGAGGTGGGTGGACACCCGTCCCTGGGACAGGCCGACGTGCGCGACGCACTCGGTGACGGTGTGTTCGTCGTGCAGCAGGAACTCCAGCAGCCGCAGTCGCGCGGGGTCGCCTAGCGCGCGGAAGAACTTGGCCACCATCTCGACCCCGTTGGGCTCGGTGGGCAGCAGCGTGGCAGCCGGCTGGGGACCTGCGGTCATGTCTTCGCCATCCTCAGATGAAGTACTCGTGTATGCGGATGAACAGATATGAGGTTAGCATCGGACGTATCCGTGTAGGCGAATACGTGGGTGAGGGCGACGGTAGGAGGCAGCCGGATGCGGTACGACCTGGCCGTGATCGGTTCCGGTGGCGCGGGGTTCGCGGCGGCGATCGCGGCTCGCGGCAGGGGTCGGTCGGTGGTGATGATCGAACGCGACACGGTGGGCGGCACTTGCGTGAACACCGGGTGCGTGCCTTCCAAGGCGCTGCTGGCTGCGGCCGAGGCGCGCCAGGTGAGTCTGGAGAGCCGGTTTCCCGGCATCACCACCTCCCCGTTCGAGGTGGAGCTACCACGCCTGGTTGATGGCAAGCGGGAGCTGGTCGAGTCCCTGCGGGCGGAGAAGTACACCGACCTGGCCGCCGAGTACGGCTGGGACATCCTGACCGGCGCCGCCCGGTTCACCGCCACGCGGTCCGGGCCCGTGCTGGACGTAGATCTGGCCTCCGGCGAGACCGTGACGGTCGAGGCGGAGCACTACCTGATCGCCACCGGATCCATCCCAGGGGCACCGCCCATCGACGGACTGGCCGAGACGGGCTATCTGACCTCGACCACCGCGATGGAGCTCGACGCGCTGCCCCGGTCGATGATCGTGCTCGGCGGCAACGCCATCGGCCTGGAACAAGCCCAGCTGTGGCACCGGCTCGGGGTCGAGGTGACCGTGGTCGAGACGTTGCCGCGGCTGGCGCCGTTCGAGGAACCCGAGGTCAGCGCGGGCATCGAGCAGGTGTTCGCCGACGAGGGCATCCGGGCGGTGCCCGGCGCCACAGTCAGCCGCGTCGCCTCCGGACCGGACGGTTACCGCGTCAGGCTCACCGACGCGCACGGCAATCTGAGCGAGCTGACCGCGGAGCAGCTTCTGGTGGCCACCGGCCGCCGCCCGGCCGCCGACGGCCTGAACCTCGACGCGGTCGGAGTCAAGACCGGTCCGCGCGGCGAGGTCGTTGTCGACGACTACCTGCGCACCGACAATCCCCGCATCTGGGCCGCCGGGGATGTCACCGGGCACCCGCAGTTCGTCTACGTCTCCGCCGCCCACGGCACGTTGGTGGCCGACAACGCCTTCGCGGACGCGGGGCGCACGCTGGACTACTACCACTTGCCGCGGGTGATCTTCACGAGCCCGCAGATCGCGGCGGCCGGCCTCACCGACGCTCAGGTCGCCGAGCGGGGCTACGTGACGGACAGCAGGGTGCTGCCGCTGGAGTACGTGCCGCGGGCGCTGGTCAACCGGGACACCCGTGGCCTGATCAAGCTCGTCGCCGAACACGGCACTGGGCGGCTGCTGGGCGCGCACGTGCTCGCCGACGGTGCTGGCGAGGTGATCGCGACTGCCGTGTACGCCCTGGCCAACCGGATGACCGTGCAGCAGATGGCCGACCTGTGGTGCCCGTATCTGACCATGGCCGAGGGCCTCAAGCTCGCCGCCCAGACGTTCACCCGTGACGTGGCCAAACTGTCCTGCTGCGCCTCCTAAGTCTGGGCAAGCGACGTCATGACGAGCAACGGGCTGATGACGGTCGGGGAACTGTCCCGGCGCACCGGGGTGCCGATCAAGACGCTGCGCCAGTACACCGACTGGGGCCTGATCTACACCGTCGGCCGCAGCGCCACCAACTATCGGCTGTTCAACACGGACGCCCTGTGGTGCGTCCAGCTGATCGGTCAACTGCGCGGGCTCGGCCTGACCGTCGCCGAAATCCGCGAGCTGACCCGCACCGACTCGCCGATCGGTCCCCAACTCGCGCAGCTGCTGCGCCGGTCACGAGCACGGCTGGCCGCACGGATCGCCGAGTTGCAGCAGACCCTGCGCCGCATCGACGACTTCGAAGCCACCCACCAGGCGGCCCTGGCCGGCCAGGGCGGCCCGTGCTGGCTGGGCGATCCCCGATGCGCCGCGAGCGCTTGACCCTCACCCCAGGGTCAGACCATACGGTCGCGATCGACCTCACCAGCACACCAGAAATCGTCGGAGGGACGGCCGTGACCAGCGCACATGCCAACCACGCGGTAACCGAACTGACCCGACCGGGAGGCCCCCTGGACCTCGGCCTCGACCAGGCCCGCCTGGTGACCCGGATGCTCCGCCTGCTCGCCGTCGAAGGCCGGCCGGTCACCCGCGACCACGCCCTGGACACGATCGCCGAACTGGGCATCGACCGAACACGAGCCGACGCGCTGCTCGACACGTGGACCGAACGCGACGACGACGGCCTGATCGTCGGGCTCGGCGTGACCTACAACCCCACCCCGCACGAGATGACCATCGACGGCGCGCGGATGTGGGCGTGGTGCGCAATGGACACCCTGATCTTCACCCACATCCTCGACAAACCGATCGCCATCGCCTCCACCCCGCCCGGCTCCGGCGACGTCGTGACACTGCACGCCAGCCCCGCCGGAATCACCGACCTCCACCCAGTCGGCGCGGTGGCTACCCAGCGGGTACCCGGCCGCGACCAGGTCGACCTCAGCAGCACGACCGCGATCTGGGGCACCTTCTGCCACCACAACCTCTTCTTCCCCAGCCAAGCCCAGGCCGAGCAATGGGCCGCCGGCCGTGACGACATCGCCATCCTGTCCATGCCGGACGCCTTCGCGGCGGCGCGGGACATGGCCGCAGCGCTGCTGCGCTACGAACCAGAGGGAACGCGATGACCGAGCCGCCCAACCTGGAGCTGAACAAGTGCCGTGCCGCCGCCGCGCTCACCCCACCAGCACAGCGCCTGCACCGCTTGATGCTGACGACGTTCGCCGAGACCGGCCAAGCGCCGCTGCGGGCAGACCTGGATCGGATGGCCCGTGACCACGGCATCGACCCCGGTCACGCGCTGACCGAACTCACCGAACAGGACCTCCTTGCCCTCGACAAGCAGGGCGAGATCCGCGCCGCCTACCCGTTCTCACCCGCCCCGACCCGCCACCGGGTCACCTGGGACCGCGGCCCCACCGTGTACGCGATGTGCGCCATCGACGCCCTCGGCATGTCCGCCATGCTCGGACACCCTGTCACCATCACCAGCACCGAACCCGACACCGGCCACATCGTGACCGTCCAGGTCGACCACGACACCGCACGCTGGCAGCCCGGCACCGCGGTCGTCTTCGCCGGCACCACCGACAGCAGCGAGGCTGCCTGCTGCCCCTCGGTGGACCGCACCTGCGGGCACATCAACTTCTTCACCACCCTCGACGCCGCCCACGCCTGGTCCACCCGCCACCCCCAGATCACCGGGGTGGTGCTGGACCACCACCAGGCACTCGCCAGCGGCATCGCCGAGTTCGGCGCCCTCCTACCGCCCATCGACCAGGAGGCCAGCCCGTGAACGACCGGACCACCGACCTGGCGCAGTTCGACCAGGGCTGGCTGGCAGCCATGGAACAAACGCCGTTCGTGAAGGCCATCATCGCGCTGTCCGGCCTGACCAGGCTCGGCGAACGCCCCGCTTCGGTGCAACGCCTGGCCACCATCCTCAACCGGTCCCACAGCGAAACCGCGGCGCTGGTCCGACAGGAGTTCACGGCCCGCATCGAGAACGGGTTGATCCACTGGGACAACCCCTATCCAGGCAATCAAATTCGCCGAGTGGTGCATATCGGCGATCGCCAGGTCCCAATGGGCAGCGGATGCGGACCCGACGTGTTCACCTTCGCCGCCGTCCTCGACGTACCCTTCCGCGTCGAGGAAACCTGCCCGACCACCGGGACACCGATCCGCATCGACTTCATCCCCGGCGGCGTCGAGCGGACGGACCCACCTGATGCGGTCACGGTGCTGCTGCACCCCCAGGACTTCAGCGACTCCATCGGCGGGCACTTCGACGAGATCAACGCCACCGTGTGCACATACCAGCCGTTCTTCGCCTCCGCCGAAGCGGCCGAACCCGCGCTCGCCGCCCGCCCCGGAAGCCGCGCCTTCACTGTCCAGGAAATGCTCGAACGCCCCTGGTTCAGCCACTACCGCGACACCCTCCGACCACTGATCAACCCCACGACCCGCCCGGCCACGTAGCGACAGCAACGTTCAGACACCCTGACAACCCAACGGAACTGGCTAGCGAACATCCCGCTGCACCCACACGCCCTGCGCGCGGGACCTCCGACCTTGACATCGTTTGCCTCAGACGGTGAACGGGCTATTGAGCACCTCGTCCACCCGCCCACGGTGGTATTGCCCGAGCACTATCGAGAATGAGCTCGCGATAGGTCTCGTCATCCAGCTCGGCACGATCGGGAATGGGACTCCTGGTGGTCAGGCGCCAACAGTGATCAGCGCCGTCGGCGGCACAGGCCGGGCAGCCGATGTGGACCTCGCCGTCTCCCACGACCGCCGGTACCCGGATGGCGCGAGCGTGTGCGAGCCGCGCTTGCACGTGGTTGGCTTGTTAGGGACAGCACAGCGTTGACCGAGACCGGTGTCCCAGCGCGGTGGATGTGTTGGCGCAAGGGCTATCGGACGGGTGAGCGGCGTTCGATGAGGACGGTGTCGTGCCACACACCGTTGAGTTGGGCGATGCGTTCGCGGATGCCGACGGTGCGGTAGCCGGCGGAGTGGTGTAGGGCGATGCTGGTGCGGTTCTCGGTGAAGATCGAGGTTTGCAGGGTCCAGATTCCGTCGTTGTCGGCGGCGGTGACCTGCTTGTGGAGCAGGGCTTTGCCGACGCCTCGGCCGCGGTGTCCGTCGGCGACGTAGACGGAGGTTTCGGCGACGCCCGCGTAGCACTCACGGTTCGAGACGGGGCTGGCAGCGGTCCAGCCGACGACTTCGCCGTCGATTTCGGCGACCCAGCGATGGCCGGGCAGCCATTTCGCGTCGAGGGTGGCGCGGCTGGGGACGGTGGTGTCGAAGGTGGCGATGCCGGTGGCGATGCCTTCGCCGTAGATGCGGCGCACGGCCGTCCAGTCACGGGGTTCGAGGGCGCGCACGGTCACGTCGTCGGGTACGTCGTCGGGGCAGCAGGGGCGGGGGGCGAGCAGTCCCATGACGGCGTCGGCGGCGTGCGGGAGTCCGGCGCAGCAGGCTTCGTTGACCGTGACGATCGTGGCGGTGCCCTCCTTGCGCAGGCGGACGAAGCCGACGTCGGCGAGCTTGCGCACGTGATGGGAGGTGGTCGACTGGCTGGTGCCGAGGATCTCGGTCAACGCGCCGACGGTGATGCCTGTCGGGCTGGTGGCCACGGCGTGCAGGAGACGGACCCGGACGGGTTCGGCGAGGCAGGCGAACCAGTCGGCGTAGGTGGCTGCCTCGCCGGTGGGCAGGACCTGGGCCTGGGGCAGCGCGATCGGCATGACCCCGAGTGTATCGACTGGGATCGATGGTTGCATCCATCGAGTGCGGTCGATACTGTTCGACGGAGTCAATCGAGCTGGATCGATGGAAGGTGCTGGATGAGCGAGTTGCCTGTGGTGGTTGTCGGGGCTGGTCCGGTGGGGCTGGCGGCGGCTGCTGAGCTGGTCGAGCGGGGACTTCGGCCATTGGTGCTCGAACGTGGGGAGCGGGCCGGTGCGGCGGTGGCGCAGTGGCATCACGTGCGGCTGTTCTCCCGATGGGCCGAGCTGGTCGCTCCGGCAGCGCGTCGCCTGCTGGAACCCGGCGGTTGGCGGCACCCGGACCCGGAGGGGTACCCGACCGGTGCGGAGTGGGCCGAGTTGTATCTGGGGCCGCTGGCCGAGGCGCTGGGCGAGCGGGTCCGGTTGGGAGTCGAGGTGGTGGGTGTGGCCCGGCGGGGTCGTGACCGGGTTGTGGACGCCGGGCGCGAGACCGAGCCGTTGACCGTGCACGTGCGCAGCGCCGACGGCCGGGAGGAACGGATCACCGCGCAGGCGGTGATCGACGCCTCCGGCACCTGGACCTCGCCCAACCCGCTGGGCGGCGACGGGCTGCCCGCGATCGGTGAGGCCACGGCCTCCGACCGCATCGTCTACCAGGTCCCGAACCTCACCGACCCTACGGTCGCCGACCGGTATGCGGGCAAGCACGTTGTCGTGGCCGGCAGCGGGCACTCGGCGTTGACCGCGCTGGTGGCCTTCGCTGGACTGGCCGAGCAGCAACCCCGGACTCGGATCACCTGGCTGCTGCGTCGAGGCGCGGTCGGCGCGGTGTTCGGCGGCGGCGAGGCCGACCAGCTCCCGGCCCGCGGCGCGCTCGGGCTTCGGGCGAAGGCCGCGGTCGAGGCCGGACACATCGCGGTGGCCACCGGGTTCCGCACCGAAGCGGTCGAGCGCGACAGCGAGGGCCGTCTGGTGCTGGTGTCGTCCGAAGGACACCGCCTGGAGTCGGTGGACGAGGTCGTGGTGCTCGCGGGCTTCCGCCCGGACTTGTCGTGGTTGTCGGAGATCCGACTCGCGCTGGACGCGACGTTGCAGGCGCCGGTGGCGTTGGCACCGTTGATCGACCCGAACGTGCACTCCTGCGGCACGGTCTACCCGCACGGTGTCAAGGAACTGGCCCACCCCGAGCCGAACGTCTTCCTGGCCGGGATGAAGAGCTACGGCCGAGCCCCCACATTCCTGGCGATGACCGGCTACGAGCAAGTCCGCGCCGTCGCCGCCGCACTGGCCGGGGACCGCGAGTCGGCCGAGCGGGTGGAGTTGGTGCTGCCCGAGACCGGCGTATGCGGCGGGTCCGGGGTGTTCGACGTGCCTGCCGAGACGCAGGGCGGTGGCTGCTGCGCAGCTCCGGCGGAGGCTGAAGTCCTGTCGCTGTCCGCCCCGCCAGCGCGCTGACCCCGAGGTGACGGCGTCACCGACGCTGCCCGAGCAGAACGCGGCGAACCGGGCGGGATTGCGACGGGTGCTGGTGGTGCTGTGTGCCACGGAGATCACCAGTTGGGGCGTGCTCTACTACGCCTTCCCGGTGCTGTCCGGACACATCACCGCCTCCACCGGCTGGTCGACGGCCGCGATCACGGCGGCGTTGTCGGCCAGCCAACTCGTCGCCGCCGTGGTCGGCATCCCGGTCGGGCGGTGGCTGGACAGGCGCGGTCCGCGCGGCGTGATGAGCGCCGGCTCGCTGCTGGGGGTACCTGCGGTGGTGGCGGTGGCGTTCGCACCGAACCTGGCCTGGTTCCTCGTCGCGTGGCTGGCGGTCGGGGTGGCGATGGGCGCGGTGCTCTACCCGCCCGCGTTCGCCGCCCTGACCCGCTGGCACGGTCCCGACCGGGTCCGGGCGCTCACCGTGCTGACCCTCGCGGCCGGCTTGGCCAGTACCGTGTTCGCCCCGCTGACCGCCTGGCTGGCCACGCAGCTGGACTGGCGCGGCACCTACCTGGTCCTCGCCGGAATCCTCGCGGTGATCACGATTCCGGGGCACTGGTTCGGACTGCGGCTGCCGTGGCCGCCACGCCCCGACGTCGAACCGCACCATGCTCATGCCGCCGACCCGAACAGAGTCGCACGTAGTGGGGCGTTCCTCGTGCTCGTGGTGGCGCTGAGCGTGGCGGCGTTCGCCACTTTCGCGGTCGTGGTGAACCTCGTGCCGTTGTTGGCCGAGCGCGGGATCGGGACCGGCGTCGCCGCGGTCGCTCTCGGGCTCGGCGGCGCAGGACAGGTCGCCGGCCGACTCTGTTATGCCGCCCTCGCCGCCCGCACCAGCGTCCGGACTCGCACCGCGCTGATCCTGCTCGCGATGGCTGCGACCACCAGCCTGCTCGGCGTGCTCACCACCGTGCCCGCGCTGATCGTCGCGGCGGTCCTGGCCGGGATGGCACGCGGGGTGTTCACCCTCCTGCAGGCCACAGCGGTCACCGACCGGTGGGGAGCAACGCACTACGGGCACCTCACCGGGCTGCTGTCCGCGCCGCTGACGATCACGATGGCTCTGGCCCCGTTCGCCGGGGCCGCCCTCGCCGGACTGCTCGACGGCTATGCGAACACCTTCCTGCTGCTGGGCGCGCTCACCGTGGCTGCCGCCCTGGTTTCCCTTGCCAGCACACAGAAATCCCTTGAGAAGGACAGACTTCCGTGAACGACATCGACGCTCTGGTCATCGGCGGCGGGCAAGCCGGACTCGCCACCGCTTACGCCCTGCGCACGGCAGGGACCGCACCTGTGGTGCTGGAAGCCGGCGAGGAACCAGTGGGCTCGTGGCCGTCCTACTACGACAGCCTCACCCTGTTCTCACCCGCCCGCTACTCCGCCCTGCCGGGCATGGCGCTGCCCGGCGACCCCGACCACTATCCGCACCGCGACGAGGTGATCGACTACCTGCGCCGCTACGCCAAGAACCTCGACGCCGACATCCGCACCGGTCACCGCGTCGAGACCGTCCGCGCCGACGGGACCGGGTTCCGCGTGCGGTTGGCCGACGGCACCGAGCTGCGTGCCGGGCTCCTCGTTGCGGCGACCGGGGCGTTCGGCCGCCCCCGCAGGCCCGCCTTGCCGGGGCTTGAAACGTTCACCGGCACCGTGCTGCACGCTGCCGAATACCGCGAGCCGACACGGTTCGCGGGGCAGCGGGTGGTGGTGGTCGGGGCGGGGAACTCCGCAGTCCAGATCGGCGCCGAACTCGCCGCGCACGCCACCGTCACGCTGGCCACCCGCACGCCGGTCAAGCTCGTCCCGCAACGCCCGCTCGGGCGGGACGTGCACTTCTGGTCGAAGGTCACCGGCATCGACGCCGCACCGATCGGGCACCTGCTGCGGACACCGCCGCATCCGCCGGTGCTCGACCTCGGTCGTTACCGCGACGCGCTCGCCGCCCGGCACCCCGACCAACGGCGCGTGTTCACCGCCGTCGACGGCGACCTCGTCACCTGGCCCGACGGCACCCAGGAGCACGTGGACACGATCATCCTGGCCACCGGCTACCGCCCCGACCTGTCCTACCTGGCCGACTTGGGCGCGCTCACTGCGGACGGCACTCCCCGGCAGCGACGTGGCCTATCCACCACCCACCCTGGCCTGGGATTCGTCGGGCTGGAGTGGCAGCGCAGCCTGGCCTCGGCAACTCTGCGCGGTGTGGGGCGCGACGCCCACTACGTGATGCGTCACCTGCTGCGCCGCACCGTTAGTGCCAGGCGAGCTTGACCGCCGAGAGCGGCAGGATGCGCTTGGAGGCGCCGGAGTGCCTCCGGGTGGTCACCTTCGGGTGGCGGCACCCAGCTCGGTGGTAATGGCGTGCACGGCGGTCTTCGCGGTCGGGCCGACGCCGATGAGGGTGGCTGAGGCGGGACCGGTCCAGTCGCCGTAGCCGAGTAGGTGCAGGCGCGCTTCGCCGTGTACGTGCCCGTCGCGGTCACGCAAACCCAGGGGTGCGAGGTGGGTCAACGCGGGCCGGAAACCGGTGCACCAGATGACCGTGTCGGCTGCGGCCAGGACGTCACGGTTCATCGGGTGGGCGATGAGCAGACCACGGTCGCGGGCGCCACGGACCGATGGGACGGCGACGATGTCTCCCAGAGCACCTACGCCGCCGGGAGTGTGGGTGGCGATGTCGAACAGGGCTTTGCCGTCGATCTCGTCGGCAGGTAGCGGGGTGGGCGCTGGGTGAGCCAGGACAGCTCGACGTGGCCGGCGAGGTCGGCGGCGATCTGGGCGCCGGAGTTGCCGCCACGACCCGCTGCCCGTCGAACTTTTGCGGGTTGCGGTAGTCCACGGTGTGCAACTGCCGCCCCGGAAGACCGCGGGCGGCGGCCGGGACGAAGGGCCGCCACCAGGTGCCGGTGGTGCTGATGACCGCGGCGGCGAAGCGGCCGTCCACGTCGTAGCCCCCGTCGACACGACGAACCGACCGCACCCGGAACGGGCGCTCGACCGGCAGCTCGTCGCGTTTCTCGTAGGCGGTCAGTAGTCCACGACGTGCCCGGCGGTCGGGTAGCCCTCGTGCGGGAAGCGCGGCATCGGCCAGCCCGGCAGCGAGCTGTGCCGCGCCGGTGAGAACAGTCGCAGAGAGTCCCAACCGTGCCGCCACGCACCGCCGGGCTCGGGTTGGGCGTCAAGGATCGTGAAGTCCAGCCCGGCCCGGCGCAGGTAGTAGCCGGCGGCCAGTCCTGCCTGACCGCCGCCGATGACGATGACGGTCACTGACGTCCCGACATCAGGAGCGTGCTCCGACCGGTTCCCCGGTGGCACCGGCGGAGGTGTTCGTCGTGGTGTCGGCGAGGGCGGCCAGGTAGCGCTCGGCGTCCAGCGCCGCCGCGCAGCCGCTGCCCGCGGCGGTGATGGCCTGCCGGTAGGTGTGGTCCACGACGTCTCCCGCGCCGAGCACGCCGGGGATGTTGGTGCGCGTCGACGGGGAGGCGACCTTGAGGTAGCCGGACTCGTCGAGGTCGAGTTGGCCGGTGAACAACTCGGTGCGCGGGTCGTGGCCGATGGCGATGAACAACCCGGTCACGTCCAGCTCGCGAGTGGCGCCGGTGATCACGTCACGCAGCACGACTCCGGACAGCACCCCGCCATCCTGCTTGAGCTCGGCCACCTCGCTGTCGAACGCGAAGGTGATCTTCGGGTCGGCGAACGCCCGGTCCTGCATCACCTTGGAGGCGCGCAGCGCGCCGCGGCGGTGCACGACGGTGACCGAGCGGGCGAAGCGGGTCAGGAAGGTGGCCTCCTCCATCGCGGTGTCCCCGCCGCCGACCACCGCGATGTCGCGGTCGCGGAAGAAGAACCCGTCGCAGGTCGCGCACCAAGAGACCCCGCGGCCGGACAGTTCGGTCTCGCGGGGCAGGCCGAGCTTGCGGTACCCGGATCCGGTGGCCACGATCACCGCCCTGGCGCGGTGCACGGTGCCAGCGGTGTCGGTGAGCAGCTTGATCTCGCCGGTGAGGTCGACGGCGACGATGTCGTCGTCGACGATGTCCGCGCCGAACCGCTCGGCCTGGGTGCGCATCCCGGCCATCAGGTCCGGGCCGTCGATGCCGGTCGGGAAACCGGGGAAGTTCTCCACCTCGGTGGTCGTCATCAGCGCCCCGCCCGCGGAGACGGACCCGGCGAACACCAGCGGCGCCAGTTGGGCGCGGGCGGTGTAGAGGGCGGCGGTGTACCCGGCCGGGCCGGAGCCGACGACCACGACCTCACGGATCGGTGTGCTCGCGGCGCTCACGCGGTCGTTCCGTCGGCGCGGGCCGTTGCGGGGAGGATCTCGGCGATCAGACCCTCGATCAGGGTCTTGATCTCGTCGCGGATCGGGCGGACCGCCTCCACGCCCTGTCCGGCGGGGTCGGCGAGCTTCCAGTCCAGGTAGCGCTTGCCGGGGAAGACCGGGCAGGCGTCGCCGCAGCCCATGGTCACGCACACGTCCGACTCGCGGACCGCGTCGTAGGTGAGGATCTTCGGGGTCTGGGCGGAGATGTCGATGCCCACCTCGCGCATGGCCTCGACCACGGCGGGGTTGACCTGATCAGCCGGGGCTGACCCGGCGGAGCGGACCTCCACCCGGTCACCGGCCAAGTGCGACAGCCACGCGGCGGCCATCTGCGAGCGGCCCGCGTTGTGGACGCACACGAACAGCACCGACGGCTTGCCCGACGAGGACGTACCGGCCTCGGCGATCTCGTTCTCGGGGGTTGAGGTCTGGGACATGTTGATCACGCGGTTCCTTCGCTGTCGGTCGCCGCGGGGGCGCCGGTGGTGAGGGCGGCAAGACGTCGGCGTGCGTTCCGGGTGGCCAGCACGGGCAGGTGGTGCGCGATCGTGGCCTCGGCGGCGAGTTCGTCGTAGGCGTGGGCCACGACCTGGCGGACGGTGTCGGGTTCGACCGCGCCGTCGAACTCGCGGGCCAGCTCGGTGGCGGCGGTATCGAGCAGCGCGACGACCTCGGCGGGCCGTGCCTGCGTGCCGGGCTCGTCGTGGCGGATGGGTGTGGAGTCGGCGGGCGGGAACTGCGACGGTGAGGTCATAGCCGTTCCTTGACGGTGCTCTCGGTGGCGGTGCTCTCGGTCGGGTGGGGCAGGACGACGTCCTCGGCGTGCGCCGAGGCGTTCGGATACAAGGCGCGCAGCAGCGGCAGCGCGATCACGGCCGCGATGATCTGGGCGAGGATGAACGTGAGTACCGAGGCGGGGGCGATGCCGGCGAAGCTGTCGCTGAAGATGCGGCCGACGGTGATGGCGGGGTTGGCGAAACTGGTGGAACTGGTGAAGAAGTACGCCGCGCCGATGTAGGCGCCGACCGCGGCCGGGGCGCGTTCGGCTCGGCCGGAGCGGGCCAGCGAGAAGATCACCAGCAGCAGTCCGAGGGTGGCCACGACCTCGGAGATGCCGTGCGACCAGGTGGCGCGTGCGGTGGTGGAGACGCTGATCGGTGCGGCGTCGAACAACACGTTCGCCACGACCGCCCCGGCTACACAGCCAAGCACCTGCGCAGGAATGTAGGCCAGAAGGCGGCGCCAGGGCAGGCCGCCGAACGCCGCGTCCACAAAGGACACCGCCGGGTTGAAGTGCCCACCGCTGACCGGCCCGAAAATCAGGATGATGGCGTAGAGCCCGACGGCGGTCGCGGCGGCGTTCTCCAGCAGTTGCAGGCCCACATCGTCCGGGGACAGGCGTTGGGCGGCGATACCGGAGCCGATCACCAGCGCGGCGAGCAGCAGGCTGCCGAGGAACTCGGCCAGCAGCGTGCGGAACAACGGCCGCGTCATCGCGACTCCTTTTCGGACTGTGCTGTCGATGTTGGCGCGTCAGGGAGTGTGGACGGCAGGGGCCAAGCGCTCGACCCGGTCGGCGAGGTCCCGGAAGGCGGAGTCGAAGGCTTCCTCGGTGCCCACCGAAGCCGGGTCGGGCACCGACCAGTGCAGCCGGTCGGCGGGGTCGAGTTCCTCGTGGGCGTTGTCGCACACGGCCACCACCAGGTCGTCCGGACGCACGACCTGCTCGACGTGATGGGTACGGGCACGGGCCAGCGACAGGCCATGAGCGCGAGCCGTGGCTACAGCCAGCGGGTGCACTCGCTCGGCAGGCTGGGTGCCGGCCGAGGCGGTGGGCACGGCGCTGCGCTTGGCCCACAACGCCGCCGCCAGCTGCGAGCGGGCGGAGTTGCGGCTGCAGACGAACACCACCCGCCGCGCTTGGCGCACCCCGGAGGGCACCAGCCCGGCCAGCGCCGACGTGCGCAGCCGCAGGTAGGTGCGGCGGGCATCGCCCTCCGACCGCGACCGCTCCACCAGGCCCGCCTGTCCCAGCAGCTTCACGTGGTGCGCCAGCAGGTTGCTGGGCAACCCCAACTCCGCACCGACTTCGCTCGGGGAGGCGTCGCCCAGCAGCAGCCGGTCCACGATCGCCAACCGCGCAGGCTCGCCCAGCGCGGCGTGGACGCGGGCCCGTGCCGTGAGCTCCGAAGACCAGTCAGTGTTCATTGACTCAATGGTGATTGAGTCTCCTGCTTCGGTCAAGGCGGGAAGCACGAGCGCGAGGCAGGTCACACGCTCGCGGGCACGCCGAGTTCGTCCAGCAGGGCCCGGACGCGACGTTCGAGGTCGTCGCGGATCGGCCGGACGTCGTCCACGCTGCGGCCCGCCGGGTCGTCCAGGGCCCAGTCGAGGTAGCGCTTGCCCGGATACACCGGGCAGGCGTCCCCGCATCCCATCGTCACGACCACATCGGCGGCGCGGACGATCTCCTCGGTCCACGGCTTGGGGAACTCACCGGTGATGTCGATGCCGCGCTCAGTCATCGCGGCCACCACCGATGGGTCGAGTTCGTAGCCGGGTTCCGAGCCGCCGGACCACGCCACGGCCCTCTCGCCCGCCAGATGCTGGAAGAACCCGAGCGCCATCTGGCTGCGCCCGGCGTTGTGCACGCACAAGAACAACACCGTCGGCTTGCCGTCATGGGCGTGCCCCTCCACGCGAGCCAACGCCGTCAGTCGCTGCCGCGCGAACCGCTCGGCCAGTAGCGGCAGGAAGTTCAGGATCTTGCCGTGCGCGGCGAACTGGTCGTAGCTGGAGTGCAGGAACCTCTCGATGGTCTCCTGCCCGAACACGCCCTCGAACTGCTCACCCAAGCGCGTGGCGGCGGTGCGCAGCGCCACCTGCTGGTCGATGGTCAGGTCGCGGCGGTGGTAGTCCTGTGTCTCGGTCACTGTGTGCCTCTGAACTGGGAGAGCGGCGGATCGGAGGACCCGATCGGGCTGCTGGTCGGATGGGGCGATGCTCGACGGCAACACCAGACTTGCTCAGCGTTGATTGACTCAATAGTGGTTGAGTGAAGTGCGCGGGTCAAGTGCGAGAAGTTCGAGAGCGCAACCTGCTCGGCTGCTTCGCGACGTCCGCCGAGCCGGACAGCTCGGATGAAGTGCCGGTCGTCGCGCTGGTCACCTCCGTCGAGGCCGACGGTCGCGTGCGATGCTCGGGAGCGTGAACGACCTGTACGCCCGCTTCGAGATCGCCCGTCCCGACTATCTCGGGGACGATCACTGGGCCTGCATCGAGCGGGAAGCGGACCGGCTATGGCGCTCGCTGGCCGCAGGTGACGGCTCTCAGGCTCTCAGTGACATCAAGTGCCTGGTGGAAAGCATTTCCCGCATCGTGCTGGAGATCGACGGAACACCGGCAGCGCCCAACACCGCGTTCGACACGGTCGTGACCCAGGCGCACACGCTGCTGACCGGGCAGCCAGGGCACGAGTTGGCCAACCAGTCCACGTTCGGCCAGCTCGCAACCCAAGCAAGCAAGATCGCGAGAAACCTCGGCAACATCAGAAACGAGTTCGGCGGCGGACACGGCCGTGCGCGGACCCCCGATCTCCGCGACGAGATGGTCGCCCTCGCCCTCGACGGCGGGTTGCTCTGGTCCCGATGGGCATTGCGCCGGCTCGGCTACTTCTCAGAAGGCCGCCCGACCTCACTGATCAACGACCTCGTGGTGACGCCCCAGACCTTCTACGCGGGCACGCTGCAACGACGTCTGCTCGCGGCGAATCTCCCCGCACTGGATCCGCGGCACCAACGCAGCATCGGCGTCGCCGTGGGCCAGCGCGTGATGCGAGAGACGTTCGTGGTCCGGCGCGATGGGCTGGAGCCCTGCCTGGAATCCGACGATCTGAGTACCTGGCCTCGGGACTACCGCCTCGGCCTCGCCTACGGCCTGTGGTTCGACCCCGCCGGCGGACTGACGCTGACGGCACGCTCCCTCGAAGACGCGCTTCGGGTGCTGGAGCCCGTGCCGGACGGCGCGGCCGACCTCGCCGACTGGGTGGCCAGGATCGCCGAGCGGAGATTCCCAGGCGGCCTCAGCGACGAGTTCACGGCTTCGTTGGCCGCCGAGCAGTTCGTTCGGCGCTGGATGACGTTTCGGCCTGCTGACGAGCACCCGGCACTCACCGCTCTCGCAGAACAGATCAAGCCAGAGCCACCGTTCTGACGAACGTAACGCCAGGCGGGGGCTCTCCGACGCCTGTGGTGCTGGCCGTTGACCGCCGAGGCGTCCTTGGCGAGTGGGTCATCGTGGCTGAGCCGGGCTGGTGAAGAGTTCGGCGTAGGGGCCGTCGTCGAACTCGGCGGAGATCGCTTGCTGGCCGTTGGTGGTGAACGACCAGGCGCTCTCCGCTGCCATGGGAGGGCAGGCGTCGCAGGTGACGTGCAGCGTGTGTCCTGTTTCGACGATGCGGTAGCCGACGCTGGTCAGCACGTGGAGTCCGCTTGGGCAGCGAGTGGGGACGACGACCACCGCGCCGTGCACGGTGGTCCGGTAGCGCGCCCTGCTGTGCGGGTGCGCCGTCTTGCCAATGCCGCCGGTCGAACCTGGTGCCATGACGGGATCGTAGCTCGACTCGAACATACATTCGAGTCCGGTCGGATGGTGTGTCGGTCACCACGTGGTGATGCAGAGCTTGCTGCTGGTGGCCAGTTGGGCTTCCCTGGTGGCGGCCAGTTGCGGGGAGCTATCTGGCCACGGTTTTCACGTTCTGTAGCTGCCGCACAAAATTGACGCCAGTGGTCAGATGATCTTGGTGAGGACTCCGGATTCGATGACGATCAGGCTGCCGATCGTGATGAAGACAGCGGGAACAAGCCACTGCCCGTAGCGTTCGACGATCTGGATGATCTTCTTGTGGGAGCCGAGCCAGGACCCGGCCAGGCACCACAGGGCGACGCCAATGGCGAACACGAGGATGGTGACGGCACTGGGACCGGCGCCAATGCTGCGGAACACCGGGGTGTAGACCGAGATGTTGTCGGCACCGTTGGCGATCGTCACCGTCGCGACCGACACCAGCCCGGACGCGACGGCGGGAGCGGTGTCCCGGCCGTCGTTGCGGGTGCGGATGGCCGCCAGTAGGCCCTTGACCCCGAAGGCGAGGGGGACCAGACCGAGTAGGCCGACTCAGTCGTCGGGGACGAGCGTCAGTCCGAGTGCGGCAACCACCGACACCAGCACCAGGACCGCGATGCCGGCATACTGCCCGGCGCAGATCTGCCACGGGCGCGGACTCCCGCTGGCTCGGGAGGACAGGAACAACACCGTCAGCACGATCATGTCGTCCACGTTCGTCCCGGCGAACACGCCGGCTGCCGCCGCGACCGTTCCGGTGAGCCCGTCCATGGCCGGGAACCTACCGGAGCACCATGGCTGGCTCTGGGGCTAGAACCGCGGTAGCGATCTCCGGCATGGCGACGGACCGTGACAATGCTAAGCGGGCCGCACTCAGGGAATTCTTGCTGGCCGCTGTCAGCTTGCGCTGTCGGCTTGCGCCGGGTTAATCGCGATTACGCTGTCCGATATCTCAGCGTGACGTTCCTGAACACATCTCGCGCTTCGGGCACGCAGGTCATGTGCGGATAGCCGACAGAACGGAACAGCTATGGACACAGTCGCCGACGGGGCCAGCTCTGACGGCGTGACGGGATCGGCAGGCGTGACCGGATCGTCGGCGGGCGTAGTCGCACATGTCGTCGCGGGTGCGGTCACCTTTCCCGTGAGCGGCGAGATCCCGCCTGGTTTCATGAACACGATCGACGAGGCGTTCACCCAGGCCGCGAGCGCACAGACCGCGCCGACCCCGGCGATGGTGGTCGACCTGACTGAGGTGACGTTTCTCAGCCTCGAAGGCGCGGCCGAGTTGGTCATGCTCGCCCGGCGCTGCATCGACCAGGGACGGGACCTCCGCGTCAAACCGTCGCCGAGCGTGCGACGCAAACTCGCACTTGCCGGCCTGGACACCCTCATCCCGCTCGTCGAGCTGTGATCGGCCAGCCTCGGCTGGACCGAAGCTCCCGGATCTCGTTGGTCTGCCAACGGCGGATTACTGCGGGCAGCGACGACAGGACACGTGCGTCGGTGGTAGCACGACCCCGGCGGACAGGGTCCGGGGGCCGGGGTCGCTGGCGTGCCCCAAGGGGTCGGGCACGCCTAACCGGAGACGTCGCTCGGCGGCTGGCCCGTGTTTCACCACCTCGGGGCTCGCCAGGGCGAAGTTGGGACCGGTGCCTGTCCAAGACTTCCCTTGCCGAAGAGCTTCCGTGCCATTTCGACTGGCGGTTAGGGCCCTGCGCCAGCGTTCAACGCTTCGTCAACGGTGTGGTAGAGCTTGAGCACGCCATCCAGTCCGGTGATCTCGATCGGCCGAATCACGGGACGGTTGGAGTCCACCACGATACGCAGCGGTTCACGACGTTTCTCGGCGTGAGTGGTGGCGTCCAACAGCGCCGTAAGGCCGGCGGAGCTGAGGAACGTGACGGCGGTCAGGTCGAGGATGCAGGGCTCGCCGGCAGTGTGGTCGATCGCGGCGAGGACCGCGGCATGAACTGCTGGTGCGGATTCCAGATCGATCTCGCCCGTGACCTCGACCACCAGGATGCCGTCGACGTCGCGGTGGACGATGTCCACTGCTGCTGGCGGTCCGGAGTCGGACAAGGTGCTCACGGTCGAACGGTACTCCCGACGAAGCAATACCGGCCGGTAGCCGCGGCGCCGCCTCGTCCGACGAGCCCGATCGCGAGTGAGTGCGGGAGGCGCCGAGCACGCGTGACAAGGCTCGCTAGTCCTGGCGTGGACGGGTGGGAACCATGGCCAGGTGTGGAGTGTGACCGCTACTGCCTGGGCGGTTCAAGGCGAACTCGGCCCACACGGTCTTGTGGTGGGGGTAGCGCTGGACTCCCCACGTTGTGGCGAGCCGGTCGACAAGGACCAGGCCACGTCCGCCGGAGGCGTCGGGGGTCCGGAGCCGCGGCTGCTCCGGGGCGGTGTCATCGACCTCGACTCGCAGGCATCGGCCGTGGTTGATCAGAGCGAGCCGACAAGTGCGGGGAGCGTGGCCGTGTCGCAGCGCGTTGCTGACGAGTTCATCGATGACCAGGACGGCGTCGTCGACGATGACGCCGAGGTGATCGGCCAGCAGGCCACGGACCAGGTCGCGGACCTCGCGAGTGGAGGTCGCGTCGAGGCGGCAGGTGAAGGTCCTCGGCGCGGACTCGCTGTCAACTCTCCGCCCCGGCTGCAGCGACATGACCCACCCCACCACCCTGGTCACTCGACCTGCTGACGCAGCCCGATGTGCTCGGTAGATACCCGCCGTTCCGGGACAGCAAACCCCCGCTAACGCAGCGCGGCGCTCGCCTAGCGCCGGTCGATCGGCGTCACCTTCGTGGCGGCGTCGAGTTGGTGCAGCAATCTCGCCAATGCTCACTGGCCAGATGCGTGATGTGCGGCGGCGATGTTCGGCTTGCTGTACTGCGCGGTGATGCGTTTGCGTGTCTGTACGGCGTCTTCACGGTTCTCGCAGGGCCAGGCTTTCCACGACTGCCAGACCGTACCGTCGCGGTGCAGCCGCTTCAGATGCGCCCGGAACGCCTGTGTCATGCCGATGCGCACCGGGGTGCCGGCGTTGCCGAACAGCACATAGACCACGTGCGTGCCCCGGAGTGGGAACACCGAATCG
Source organism: Actinokineospora sp. NPDC004072 (assembly GCF_053604195.1). Taxonomy (NCBI): domain Bacteria; kingdom Bacillati; phylum Actinomycetota; class Actinomycetes; order Pseudonocardiales; family Pseudonocardiaceae; genus Actinokineospora; species Actinokineospora sp. NPDC004072. The sequence continues at coordinate 233,314 of NZ_JBSGHB010000005.1, forward strand.
TCGAGTCCTTCCCAACCGGTATTCCCGCTCCAGGTGCCATCCGGGGTGTTAGGGGTGGCCTCGGCCATGCGCCGCAGGGCGAGGCGGTCGTAGGGGATGATCTTGTGCCAGCGTGCGGCGAATCCGGTGATGCCTCCGTCCCGGACGAGGTCGTAAGCGGCGAGCAGCCCCCGCGCGTCCAGGGTTCCCGCGCGGTGCGCCGCCGCGGCCTGGCGGATCAGCTCGTCCTCTGCGGCGAGGAGTTGTTCGAGCAGTGCCGCGCGTTCGTCGTGCAGGGTGCGGACTCGTGCGGCTGCCGCGTCGAACGCCGAGTTGTCGGAACTCATCGGCATCACTTCCTGACTCATCGTGGTCAGGATCGCAACTCGGGCAGCCGCAGCGCCGGTGCGACGCGCGGGTCCGGGTCGTCCGGTCGGGTGACTATCAGGATTCGGGTGTTTCCCCATTGGCACGGGCGCGTGCCGGTGGGGTCAGCCGTCGTGGCGGAGGACCGGGCTCTCCAGGTGGCGGCATAGGCTTCCTCGGGTGATCGACCAGACGACTCTGGACTCGGCAGTCGCCGATGCTCGCCTCGCTGTGATGGAGTTCGATGACGCCCAGGCGTGGCTCCGCGCCCGTCAGACGCTGATGGAGCCGCTCGCGGCCGAGGTCTGGGTCACCGACCCGTCCTATACCCACATCCTGCTCGTACAGCACCGCGTGCGCGGATGGGTACCGCCTGGCGGCAAGGTCGAGCCAGGCGAGACACCGCGGGCCGCTGCGGCCCGTGAACTTGCCGAGGAGGCCGGCGTGGAATGTGAACTGCTGCCGGTGCCGGCTGCGGTCGCTGTTCGCTCCTTCCGTACCGACTGGGCGCCGACGCTGAGTCTGTCGTATGGCGCCGTCATCGGCCGTGATGTTCCGCTCGGCGGGGAGAGCGGTCAGCCTTCGAAGTGGATTGACCTGGATGAGACGTGGGAGAGCGTGTTCCCGGAGGACCGCGACCGCATCCGCGCGTTCGTGCACCGATTGGCAGTGGAGCACGCAGCCGGGGCGCATTGACCTCCGTTGCAAGTGCACCGTTTGAGGATCCTGTCGATCAAGCTCAGGGCCCCGTCGGGCAGTGCTACGAATTACGTCAGGTCCACGTTGGACCAACATCAGTTTCCGAGGTCATACATCGCGAAGTACTTGTCGTCCCATCGGCGGCGCAGTTCACGGAGCTTGACTCGATTGGTCACGATGATCCACGTATCGACCTCGCTAGCCTCGCGAGCGATCGCACCGAGATTCTCCAGGAATAGCAGAGCCTTCCGCAGACGATGCGAGGCATAACTACCAACCTGGCGGTCTGCCGTGACCTTGGCCGCAGCTGTGTCGGTCAGGTCTGGAGTTCGCTGCTTCCACAGGTCGACGAGCTTCGGCCGCGAGATCGACGGATCGCCATTGTTGGTGACCTCCAAGATCAGGTCGGCGACGTCCACGGTCTCGCCGAACACACGGAGTCCTTCAAACTCGATGAATCCCTCGCCGTTGACGCGCGCTGGACCCCGCCGAGATCGCTCGGCTGCCACGGCCTCGGCGAGAGTGCGGAACTCGGCACCCGCAGCGGCCGGCCACGGCAGTGTGCTCAGCCTCGCCCATAGCGCGGTGTCGGCCAGCGACTCCTCCCCGGCGTGTGCGTCGCGGTGGGCATCCACAGCCAGCGCCAGAGTCAGCAGCGTGCGCCGGAGGCGGTCCACGACCGGATCCCTGCGCAGGATCCGCACTCGGTCCACGGCCATGTCGAGGTACTGCCGGAGGATTCCGTCGAACACGGCAGCACGCTGTCGCCAGTCCGCGAAGGCTCGGTAGTTCTCGGCGAACTCCTCGTCGCTGATCATGCCCGCATCCCGGTCGATCTCAGCCTGTCTGATCGCTTCGCGGTGGCGGATGTGGGCCTGGGCTGCGCCGACTTCGATCCGGCGCAGCACCCGGTAGGTCTGCATGACGCGGTCGTCGGCGAGCAAAGCCGTCCAGTTGCCCCGCTGCGATCGGCGCAATGCTTCGCGTACGTACTGCTCGGCAACTTCGTCGTCGTCAACGTCGTACGGCAGGAGCTTCGGCATGATCTTTCTCAAAACCGCGCATTGGTTGACGCCCTGAGTTCAAACGCTGGCGCCGAGGGCTGTTGTGCTGGCGTTAGCGGTCTTGTTCTCGGCACATCGCCGTTCACGGGCATTCACTGGCGGCCATCGGCAGCGCCCTTGTTCCGGAAAGGGCCAGGGTTGCCTCGGGCAATCATCGACATCGCGCGCTCCCAGTCCGGATGGCCGCGGGATGCCTTTGCAAGTGGGTCGTACAGTTCCGGCTCCAGCCAGCCGCGCGCCAGTCCGCGCATGAGGATTTCCCCGCACGTCGCAGACTTCATGTCTGCGGGCGTACAGATTTCCTTCTCCACCAAGCGTTTGCTGAGCCGGAAGTAGTCCGCAGTGGAGGTTCCCATGTCGTAGTCGTGCAGCTGCAGGCGGTACAGCATCCCGGCGATCAGCTCGCCTCGCGTGCCGATGTAGAAGCCTTGCGCCAGGATCGCGTCCGCAGAAGTCAGCACCGGTTCGAGATCGCCGCCGCGAGCAGCGGCCGTGAGTGCGTCGGTGAGGGCGGTTCCGTGGGCCCTCGCGAGCACCGCGTCGAGGCGGTTGCTGGTTGGTGGTGTCATGTGCGTTGTCCGAGATCACGAGTGAAGTGGGTTCGCCAGATGACGCGAGCTAGCAATTCCGGCTGCGGCATGGTGAAGGCGGATCATCGAGATGTCCCCTCTTAGCTTGGCTGCGAGCTGAAATTCACAAGGCCACGTCGTCGTACGTCAGGACAAACCTGCTGTGGGTCTTCTCGATGGCGGGGCCGGCGAGCTCGCTGTCCGGAGTGTCAGCCGGGTAGACGATGAGCGACGGAGGGCGCTGGTTCCGCTCGGGCCCCCAGGCCCTGATCTCATCGCATAGGTACTCGGTGAGCGCGACGGCGGCCGTGCCGTGACCGATCGCCCCCAGCTCCCAGCACACCTCGTCGCCGGCTTCCAGACGGCGGGCGGTGAGGTAGACCAGCGTGTCGCCGTCGACCAGGGCCATACGCCACCAGCCCCCGATCGGGTCACACACCTCGGGCGGAACGTCGGCATGAACCTTGAGCCTGCACACCCGCGGATCGGTGACGGTCAGGCGGAGCCAGAGCCCGTCGTGGGACTCGTTGCGGGCGATGGTGATCCCGGACCAGGCGGTGACGCGCGACTGGTCGAGCACACCGGCCAGCGCGGTGATGTCCATGGGCTGATCGCGGTCCCAGTGGAGTGTGACCAGCTCGTCCGCGGTGATCGGGCCGCTGAGTTCGCCTTCGCCCTCGCCCTGCAGGTACACGAAGCCGCACAGGTGGAGCGAGTCGGAGACCAACCGGCCGTCGGTGTAGGTGAAGGCGACGCTGCGTCCCTGGCCGCACCATCGCAGCGGAGCGACCAGCCGTCCGCCAGGAGCAAGTTGCTTCCACCACGCGGTGGGGATGTCCCACGGCGAGACGGTGGCGATCATGCGGTCGTACGGGGCGTGGTCGGGGTGGCCGAGCCCGCCATCGCCGGTGATCACGTGTACGTCGCCGTAGCCGGTGGAGGCCAATGCTTGCTTGGCTTTCGCGGTAACGTCCGGGTCGACGTCGATCGTGGTCACCAGGTCGGCGCGGCCGGTCAACTGGGCGAGCAGGCACGCGTTGTACCCGGTACCCGCGCCGATCTCCACGATGCGGTTGCCAGGCTGGACGTCGAGCTGGTCAAGCATCGCTGCGACCAGCCACGGCGCCGACGCGCAGGACAACGACCGGCCGTCGTCGAACCGGTGGGTGACCACCGCCTGCCAGGGGTCGTAGGCGACCGCCAAGTCGGCCTCCGGCACGAACTCGTGCCGCGGTGTGTCGCGCAGAACCCGCTCGACCTCGCTGCGTTGTGCGTGTCCCGCCTTCCGGACCTTTCGACCATGGCCACACGCAGCGCTTCCGGCGATGTAGTGGTGGTATCCATCGTTTCCTTCGTGTCAACGTCTTCGTGTTAGCCAGCTGTGGCTGATGGTCGCCTTTTCTCCGGCAAAGTAGGCAATTCCGTTATGACCCAACGGTTCTGCCTAGAGCATCCACTACGGACTTGTTGGAGCGTGGGCATTGCCGGACATTGCCGGTGCGACCGCGGTCATGCTGCGCGCCATAACCTCTTCGGCGTCGGCCAGCGCTGTCGTGAGATCTGCCAGCAGTGCGGCCGGGATCGTGCCGCGGCCGAGCGCGCAGGCATCGACCAGCTCGGTCAGTTCACGGGTTTGGTTGTGGGTGAGCAGTTCGCGGCAGCCGTTGTGGGCGAGGATGTCGCGGGCGGCATATCCGTCTCGGGTAGTGGTGACGTAGTCGGTCAGATCGAGGGCGATCTGGCGCGCGAGTGGATCTTCGACGGTGCCAATGGCGTCGACGAAGGACAAACCGAGCCGCGTGTGGAAGACCGCCAAGCCAGTCGTAGAGGTGGTGTCGACACTGTGGTACTGGTCCAGAAGTGCGGCCAGGTCGGCGACGCCCGATGCCTCCTGGCATTGGACGGTCAGGCATGCGGTCACGGCGTTCTCCCAGGGTTCTCCTGGGGTCGTGTCGGCGAGGAGGGCGAGGGCGCTGTCGGTGTCTCCGGATACGGCGTGAGAGATGACCGCGACCTGGCGGCCGTCGAGCATCCGGCGGCCGATGCCCTTGTACTCGCCCAGCCGGGCTCGTGCTTCCGCCCACCGTCCGGCGGCGGCGAGAGCCCGGCTACCGGTGGCCAGCAATACCGCCCACAGCCAGCTGCGGATGTGCTGGTGCGTCTCGGCGGAGTCGGTGAGGTCGGCCGGGATTTCGATGCCGTCGACGTCGGCATTGGTGCGGGAGGAGACCGCGGTGAACAGGGTGTCCATCAGCGTGAAGGCGCGCTCGCCTTGGCCTTCACGGATGTAGAGGCGGGCGAGGTTGGTGATCGGTTCGAGGGTGAGGCGGGCTACCTGCGCGCCCAAGGGGCGGGCGCGCAGGTAGATGTTCACCTGCTGGTGGCACCACTGCCGGGCCAGGTCGGGCAGGCCGCAGTCGGAGGCGATGAGCGCGGCCTGGTTGTGCACTGCGGCTGCCTCGGTGATGTCGCCAGTGCGTGCGGCCTCACGAGCTCGGTCGCACAGCCCGGCCACCCGCCGGGCCAGCGGGACGCAGGCCGGGCGGGTTCGGGCGACAAGGGGGAAGCGGCGCGCGAACTGGCCGGTGGGGTCCATGTCCGTTACTCCCAGGTGACGGTCATGGGCTTGGTGGGGCGGTCCAGAAGGACGCGGCCGGGGTTGGTGTCCGGCTGGGGCGGGGTGTCGGGAATGGCGAAGCGGACGGTGGAGGAGCGGAAGCGCTGGTCCCAGGTGGTGATCTCGGTCGCGACCTGCTCGGCGAGTTCCTGGCCGCTGGGGCCGTGGCCGATGACGCCGACCTCGTAGCGCCGGCCGCCGTCCGGGCCGGGCTCGGCGGGGCGGATGGTGAGGTAGGCGAGGCTGCCGTCGGCGGCGGTGGTGGCCATCGCCACGGTAGGGAACATCGGTCGGACCAGGCCGCTGTCCTTCGCGGCTGGGGTGACCTCCATGCGCATGAGGGGGTTGGGCAGGTGGCAGGCCAGCCACAGGTCCAGCCACTCGAAGGACTCCCTCGGGACGAAGTGCACGCTGGTCCACACCTCGCGGGCGGGGGTGTCGAAGACTCCGGCGAGGGTGTCCGGGTCGGTGGCGTGGTTGTTGTCCTTGTGGGTCTGCAACGTCACGTCACCGGGGTTGAGGCCGGTGCTGGTGAGGTCGAGGACGCGACGGGCGTCGTCACCGAGGCCCCGCAGGGGCATGAAGATCGCCATCTCGCTGCTCAGGCTGCTCCAGCTGTCCTGGTCGCGTTCGAAGACGATGCTGCGCGAGGCGCACCCGCGCAGGCGCACCGGAGCCACCAGACGTCCGCTGGGTGCGAGCTGGTCGAGCCAAGCGGCGGGGATCTCGTGGGCGCCTACGGTGGCGATGACGCGGTCGAAGGGTGCGGTCTCCGGGTGGCCGAGCGCGCCGTCGGCGGCGACCGCCTCGACGTTGCTGATGCTCGCGGCGGCGAGGTGCTCGCGGGCACCGGCGACAAGGTCCTCGTCGATGTCGATGGTGGTGACGTGCCCGGTTGGGCCGGTGAGGGTGGCCATCAGCGCGGCGTTGTAGCCGGTGGCCGCGCCGAGTTCGAGCAGCCGCTCGCCGGGCTGGATGCCGAGCTGTTCGAGCATCATGGCGACGATCTTGGGCTGAGACGCGGCGCTGATGCGGGTGCCGTCGCCCTCGTGCTTGGTATAGACGGGCTCGTCGGCGTACGCCTCGGTCAGCGGGAGGCCGGGGAGGAACAGGTGGCGCGGCACCTGGCGGAACGCTGCCTCGACGGCGTCGGTGCGGATGGTGCCGTCCTTGATGAGGCGCTCGGTGAGCTTGGCGCGCAGTTCGTCGGCGGAGTCGGTGGCAGCGTCACTCACAGTAGTCGTCATTGCGCGAACCCTAACGGTGTTGGAGGTGGTCCCGGCTGGTGCCTGCCGGGTAGGCGTGCTCGGTGAATCGGCATGGAAGACGGCGTTGACGGCCAGCGCGGCGAGCGTGGCCTGATCGGGTCCGGAGAGTCCGGCGCGGTTGGCGTGGAAGATGAAGTGGTGCGCCAGGACCGCGCGTAGCCCCCGATCGAGCTGCCCTTCGCGGGCAAGTGTGGCGAGGTGGCGGCCGGCGGCGTCGAACGCGGCCCCCCATGTCTCGGGCACCTGGTCGGGTGCCACGTCGGTGATCCTGTGCGTGTTGGTGGTCATCAGGCGCCGCACGGCCTGCCTCAACCGCTCGGTGCGCTCGGAGTCCATGTGGTTGGTGTGGGCGACGGGCCGGAGTGCAGCCACCTTGGCCCAGACGTCGCCCTGCTCGAACCAGTCCAGCCCGGCGGCGCGCAGCATCGCGCTGAACAGCAGGACGGTGGTTTCCCGCTGGCCCAAGGCTGTTGGTGCCGTGGCGCGGGTGAGGCAGTGGCGGCTGTCGTGGTGGAACAGCGTGTGCGCGATGTCCATCCCGGCGGGGCCGCCGAAGGCAAGGGTCTCAGGTTCGTAGATGCCGCGAGTCCAGCGGGCGACCTGCCCGTCGGTCTCCAGCTCGGCCAGCAGCGTGTCGACCACGGTCGTGTCGGGGTTGACCGGCTGGTAGCGCAGCCGCCAGGCGGGCGTCTTGCGCAGGTGCCACCACGTGTCCAGTTCGCCGTCCTGTTGGGCCTGGTCGAGAACGGGCGCGAGCAGGGTCGCGGCGGTGTGCTCGGCGGTGGGCGGGTCGGCGAACTCGACCAGGTAGTGGTGCCAACGGCTATCCGGCGGCATCGGCGCAGGGTCTCCTCTCGGTTGGTCAGGTCAGGTGATCAGCAGGCAGGTGTCCCAGCCCGTCGCGGGCTCGGTTGCGGCGGCGAGGGCGGCCAAGCCGACCCCGGCGGCGCCCTCCAGCACACCGGGCCCGTCGGGAACGGGCTGGCTGTGGGCGCGGTGGACCAGGTCGGTGGCCAGCGCGCGGAGCCGGGTCGCCGCGGGTCCGGTCGCGTCGGTCGCGGCGCGGGCGGTGATGCGGGCGAGTCCGGCGTAGCCGTGGCACAGCGAGGTGTCGTTGACCAACGCATCCTGGGCCGGGTCGGTCACCGCGCTGATCAAGGCGTCTTCGGCGATCTGGCGGCCCGCGTCATCGCCCAGGGCCAGGGCAGCGAGGTGCAGGGCGCGAGCGATCCCGGCCGCGCCGTAGCACCAGCTCGGGCGGCGGACGGCCCCGCTGTGCCGCACCTGCTTGGGCCGCGCACGCGCCTCGTCCCTGGTGATCATGTAAGGCCAGCGGTACCCACCAGGGGTGTCGATGCGGCAGGAGTCCAGCCACGCGCAGATCGTCTCGACCGCCTCGCGCTGCCCGTCCACGGTGATGCCTCGGCACAGGGCCTGGGCCAGCAGCGCCAGCGGGCCGCTGATGCCGTGCGCGAGGCCGAAGTTGCCGTGGCCGCCGGGGAACTCGTCCTCCACGCGACCGGTGGGACCGGTCAGGGTCCACCATCCCGGCAGCTCCTCTCCCTCGATCGTCACCGGTTGGGTGAGGCGCACCAGGGCACCCAGCACGGCCCGTAGGGCGGTGCCGCCGGGGTCGTGGTGTAGCAGGTACGCGCCGAGACCGGCGAGGCCGCGGATCGTGTCGAACTCGGCCATCAGCGGCAACATCCCGGCGTCCATGCGCGTGTGCGCGGTGTCGACGCGGGCATGGGCGTCGGCGGAGATCTGCCGGGCCAAAGGCGCGAGGGCGGACCGGTACGTGCCGGCGCGGACCGCGGCAGCACCCGCGAGGACGCGGGCGACGGCCGGCGCGCCGTAGAACCCGCCGGTGCTTGGCCCGGCGGTGACCGGCTTGCCCGCGACCACGGTCAACCACTCGTGGGCACGGTCGAACGGCCGTGTCCCGGCCGCCGCCAGCTCGATGTGCAGCAGCGCGACGCCGGGAGCCCCGTGGGCGAGGGACTGGTGCCACCACGGCTGATCGGTGGGCAAGTCGGCGGCGTCGGGCCGGGCGAGGCGATCGGCGATCTCCGCCGCAAACTCGACCGCGGTGTCGGAGGCGAGGTCGGCGTTCATCGAGGTCCTCCCGCGCGGGCGGTGAAGGTCAGGGCCGCGGTCCGCGCCAGGTAGAGGCACACCGCCTTGTCCTCGGGCTCGATGCCACAGGCCCGCAGGAAGTGGGTGTGCAGCAACGACCCCAAGACGGCGTCCGGGTCAACGCCCTCAGCGTCGCTCCCGGACAGACGCGCTCGGTAAGCGGTCAGGGCCTGGGCGCGTTCGGCCCACGTCGCGACGATCGCTGCCGTGCCCGGTGCGTCGCGCAGGGCGCGGAAGTCCTGGCTGGGGTCGGCCAGGCGCCGTGCCTCAGTGAACACCGGCCGAGGGACGACGGCGGGCGGCTTGGCCGGGACGTGGTCGATCAGCCAGTGCATCCCGGCTTTGGTTCCTCCGGTGAAGGCGATGGCGATGGCGGCGAAGTTCGCCGCGGCCAGGGCGTGCTGGTGAAGGTGCACGGGCTGGGCGAGCTGGGTGAGCACGGCACGGGAGTCGGCGGTGAAGACGGCCTCGGCGGCGGTCAGCGCTGCGCCCGAGCCCCAGCGGCCGGTCTCCGGGTAGGAGGTCGCGAAGGCCACCTCGCGCAGCACACCCAGGCGGCGGAGCCGGTCGGTCCAGGCGCTGACCCGGCCGGCGGCCTCGCCGAACACCGCAGGGTCGGAGCTGGGCAGCGCGATGCGCAGGCGCAGGTAGTACTCGTCGCCCTCGCGGAACCGCAGGAACCACCACCGCGGCTCGTCGTCTTCGCCCCACTCCGCCAACAGCGCGGGCACATGCTCGGCGAGCACCGCGTTCTGACGTTGCGGGTCGCCGTAGAGCTTGGCGAACAGCAGCGGGGACGCACCGGGCGACAGGCCGTGTTCACCGGGCCGGACGATCCGCTGGGGTGTCGGGCGTGGCGGTTGCGCCGTGGTCTGCGGCTGGCGAGCGCCCAGGGGCACGACGACCTCGTGGGCCCGGCCGTCGAACCATCCGGCGGCATCCTCGGTGGGGCCTTCCTCCAGCACCGCGTGCGGGTGGGTGGCGAGGTGCTCGCGTAGCAGCACTCGGTGTGCGTCCTCGTCGAGGTCTAGCGGCAGTCGCCAGTCCCCGTCGACGAGGTACACCCTGCGCGGCAGCCGACGGCGGCTTTGCCAGTCGGTCAGCGCGGTGGCCCATGCCTCCCAGCTCGCGCTCCGGCCGGGCAAATCGCCGGCAACCAGCCGCCAGCGCGCAGCGGCCAGCACGAGGCGACCGACGCGCAGCCGCGGCAGAAACGGCAACGTTGAGGCGGCTCCCCAGTCGAAGTCGGTGACCTGCGCGCACTGGGCGCGGCAGAGTTCGGTTACCAAGCGGGCCAAGGGCGGGGTGTGCTTGCGGAGATTGAGTGCGTGCATCCCCCATGCCTCCACTCTCCTGCCGAGGGTGGGAGCGGTGAGGTACAGGCGGTGGCTGTCGCAGCCGACGGCGAGATCGCTCGCCGTCAGGACATCCGCCGAGGCAGTGTTGCGGTGCTCGGCGAGGCTGATCACCGTGGGCAGGACCTGCGTGGTCCGGGTGACGTGTGCTGTGGCGGGGTCCATCGGTGGGAACGACAGTTGCGCGAACAGCACCTCGTCCTCGCTCGGCGGGTCGACCAACGCACCAGTCAGCGCGTCCCGCCCTTCCGCGGTGAGCAGGTGCAGGAATCGGCCGGTCACGACGCCCGCCGCGCGGGAGACCGAGGTGACCGTCATGCGGAAGTCGCCGCGTCCGAGCGCTTCGATGCTGGTGGCGTCCACGCGGGCGCACAGCTCCAGATGGGAGGGCAGCCGGGCTGGGCCGGTGCCCGTCGGTTCCAGCTCGGCGATCAGCGCCTCGTCCAGGACCACTTCTACGCGCCCGTCGAGCGCAGCGCCCTGGGCCAGAGCCAGCAGAGCCTCGTCCCGGCGTGGGTGCTGCGGGCGCCGCGGAGCAGCCGACGCACCGGGATACCCGTCGGGCCAGCCGATGCCGCTATCCGCTACGAGCTCCAAGAGCGGTACGAGCGTGCCGGCGCCGAAGCGCTCGTAGAAGCGCCGGTGATAGTTACCCCACAGGGGCGTGCCGTGGGGGTAGGGACTCAAGCGTGTCAGGAGCATCGCGGCACGCTCGGCCTCGCAGGCGACTGCGTCGGGAAGGACGACCTCTGCATCCAGCCGCAGGTCGACCGCGACGGGGTGCCGACTGGTGCGGGCAAGACGATGCATCCGGGCAACAGCTTCCGCACGCAACACGCGACTGGCGTCCAGAGACTCTCGCTGGTGCCGCTGCAGCAGAGTGTGGATCTCCCCGAGCGCGGCGGACTCCTTCGCCGCGGCCTCACCAGCCGGCTCCAACTCTCGAAGCAGATGCCCCAAGGCGTCGGGCTGCGTACTGGGTGCATGCAGGCTGGTGACGAGCGCACCCTGGGCGACCAGCTTGGTGAGCATCGCGGTTACCGTCGCTGATGGCGCGTCAGGGAAGTCGGTCTGGACCTTGGTACACAGGTCCTCGAAGCGGATCGGTGTCCGCGCAGCATCCAAGGCGGCGCGTACCGGGGCGGTGTGCCGCAAGGAGACCTCTACTGCGCCGGTACCCCTGTCGCGGAAGCTCGGCCGGTACGGCACGACCAGGCGGTCACCACGCACCATGACCGTGGTGTTCGCGACCACGAGCAGATTCAGGAGAACTTCGGGCCGACGCTCCAGTTGCCTGATGACCTCGGCCAACCAACCGGACTCGCCTCGGGCGACAGCACGGTGCGCGGTGCCCCACCGCCGGTGGGCCCGGTGGGCGAAACTCGCTGGGACCACCCCGGCGAACAGGCCGTTCGGAGTCGGTCGGCAGGTCATGCGGGCCAGATAGCGGACGACGGACAGCACCGCCCGCCGCGTCTCCCGCTCGCCGGGATTGTTCGAAGCGCACAACGTGCGTATCTGCTCCGCCAAACGAGGACTGGCGTGGCCAATGGCATCGCTAACAGACTCGGTGGCCCACACCTGGCGCAACCAGTCCAACCACGCTGCCACTGCGGATGAACCAGTTCCCGACGGGTTAGGCCACTGCGGCAGATCCAGGCCGCTATGAGTAACGGCGCGAACCAATGCACCGCCCATGGCGCGGAATCCTGCGCCGCCGTGGATAGCCGATCTCACCAGGAACCCTTCCCGTAAGAGCACGTGTGGAGACCGGACGCCACCCCGCACCGTTCGAGGTGGTGGCGTCCGGTCATGTCGTGACGATCAGGCGGCGCTGATGCAGGTCGACTTCTCGCAGGTCTGTCCGCAGCCGTCATCGGTCATGTTGATGAGGTGAGCCGGATCCACCACCTCCAGCAAGGTCACGTCGAGATCGAACTCCGACGACTCCGTCGTCGGCGCGATCGGCGCTACTGCGTAATCCAGTTGAACAGTCACAGGTTTCCCCTTCGCGATGGTGCAGATTTCGGGATTCGCGCACTCAGCCAAGGAACCGACGTCCGGTCAACGCTTTCAAGTGGCCTGACGAAGCTGGATGAGTGAACATTGATCATTTGAGGGTGCCGTCGAGTTGCTCATACCGCGCAAAAACGATGAGTCGGCAATCACGAGGTTCGATAACACGGGCGGCGCCCCGATTTAGCGTCGATATCTCTCCTTTGCTTTGCAGGGTGCTGAACGCAATGGCAGTTGGCTGGAGAAGGTGCAGCTGACGGAGACTCCCGTCATGAAGCCGCAAGCGTCACGGCGGTTGGCCCTCCCGTGGCCGCGGCATGCCTGCCAGCTCCAGCTGCGAGGGAACCGTCGGCGGCGATCAGGTGTTGGTGGGCAGTGCTCCACACGGTGCAGGGGTGTCGGCGTGGGCGTAGCCAGCCGGAGCATTCCGAGCAGCGGCCGTGCTCGTTGGGAGCGTGCAGTTTCAGCAGTGCCCGCCAGGCATCCGCCAAACGGGTGATCTCCGTTTTCGCCAAGGAGGCGCGGGACGGTTCGTCGGATTTGGCGACCAGCCGGTCGAGGTATTCCAGGCGTTCGAGAACTGCCGTGTCGAGGGTCGAGGCCAGGCACTCATCCATGGGGGGACTCCTCGTCGAACCAGGGATCCGATTGCGGGGCGGACTGGGGGCGTGGTGCGGGTGGCGGGGCGGGGGATCTCGGCTGCGGCCACAGCCGGGAGTGGAGGTCCTTCGGTATCCAGTCGGGAAGCCGTAGCCGGGCAGTCATTACCTGGTGGGCGGCGGTGTGGAACCGGGAGCATGGCCATGATTCGGCCGAGCACAGCGGGCAGGCCCATGGCTCGTCCGGAAGCGGGAGGTGCGCGGTAAGTTCGTTGATCGCTGTGGCGACCTGCCCGGTAAGGCTGTCAGCCACGACGACCACGGCAACGACCTCGCGGATCCCGCCCATCGGATCACGCCGCCGCGGGGCCGGTTGAGGTCTGGGCTCGGGTGGCCAGGGCGTCGTCGGTTCCCCACGGCGAGCGGATCTGGATGGCAGACATTCCGGCCCGCCGGACAGCTCCGGCGAGCTGCGTCGAGCCATAACCGAGTTGGTGAACGGCCAGGTCTTCGCCGAGGTGGAGGACCCTCAGCGACGTCAATGAGCGATGAGAAACTGTCACGGTGCAGGCTCCGAGGCTGGCTGAACGGGCGTGTGTCGATGTGCGCGAAGAGCCTCGATGCGGGTGCAGATCATCGAGGCGAGTGTGTCCGGCGGGTACAGGCTGGTCTCCAGCCGAAGCACCTGCACGCCAGCAGCAGCGAGTGCGAGGGAAGCGTCCCTGTACAGGGCGGTCTCCTGCACGCTGACGTCCGGACGGCTGTGGTAGCGGCTGCGAAGGCCGCCTCGTTGTAGGCGTTCGGCGATCTTGTCCGGGTCAGCGGTGAGGATGACGGCAAGATCAGGAGGGTCGGCCAGGGCATTGACGGCTTGGAGGAAGTTCAGTTCGACGCCGTCAAGTCGCTGCATCACCAAGCCGGTCGGGACGTACCGGTCACTCACGACAACTTCGCCGGCTGCAAGGCGGGGTCGGATCTCAGCTTCCAGGCGTTGGTATCGATCGGCGGCGAACAAACACGCGAGGGCTGGCCCCGACGTGTCGACATGGACCCTCGCACGAGCCAACGCGCCGATGTCGGTTTCGCTCGGTTCGGACGTGAGGTGCAGGGGCACCCCGGCCGTACGCAGGCGCTCGCCGAGCGCGCGGACCGTCGTGCTGACGCCGACGCCGGAGGGGCCGTCCACGCTGACGAACACGCCAGACATCTGTTCCATGGGAGCTCTCTCGGAGGGGTGTTGACCTGGTACTGGAGGCCGATTCAGACCGCGCTCGTCGCTGGCCCGAGCGTGAGCTCCCGCGAGCCTGGCGTGGTCCCTGGAGCGCCGACCCCGACGATCGCTGTCGTCGGCGTAAGCGCCCGGCGGAGCTCGTTCTTCGCGAGCGCCGATTCCACTGGCACGTTCATCCTCCTGGGTTGAGCTGTGACCACGACCGGCCCAGATGTGGAGCGGCCTGCTCGTTGCACATGGCAGGTGAAATACCGCCTGTTCCCAGCCTGCTGCCCCGCGCCTTGATCGACTAGGCCATCCGCTATCCGTGTTGCTGGTCACCCGCCCAGCAGCTGGACATATGCTGGACAGGGTGTCCAGCCCCTCACTCTCCGTCGACGAGGTCAAAGACGGCCTAAAGCGCTTGCGCCAAGGTCATGGCCTGGCTCGACCGACAGCGCTGCTCTCCGCGCTCACCGAACCTGTCCGGGCGTATCTCGCCAACGGGTCGGTCCGCGAGCCTGGTTCAGTCGAGGAGGTGAACCAGCTCGTGGCGGTGCTTCGGCGAGGGATCGAGGGCTTGGCCGACGATGAGCGGTTGTACGTCGAGGTGGACTTCAACCTGGTCACCGAGCATCGGTACCCGACATTGACAGAACGGCAGGAGTCGCTGGCGCGGCTGCGCAAGTGTGCGGCGAAGACCGTACGGCGTCACGCCGACCGAGCTCTGGACACTCTCGCCTACCTACTCTTGAGTAACACCGACGTGTCTGTGCAGCCCCGGACGTCGCCCTCCAGCAACGGAGTGGGTCGTCCCCACCAGGTTCAGCCCGCGGCTGGCCAGACGGCAGATTGGGAGGACGACCTCCGCGCATTCTGGCGGCTATCGAACGGCTCTCGGGTCGACATCGTCTGCTCGGAGATCCCCGGAAACGAACTGCCCGAGTACGCCTCGCCGACCGACCGCAACTACCTACGGTATGCCAAGTTCGCCGACCTGGACACGCTGATCTACTTGCGGACTCGGTTCGCGCAGCTGGCCCCGATGGTGACGATCCGAGACTTCGCGCCGTCCGAGTACTACGACACGCAGGCGGATGTCCTGGTGGTCGTCGGCGGCCCACCTTGGAACGCGAAGTACCGAGAGTTCCTCCCGCAGTTGCCGTTCTACTTCGAACCTCACCCCCTCGGCGAGGACGACCCCTTGGTTATCCCCGATCTGGGCGGGCTCACTCTGGGGCCACGGTGGACTCAACGCCAGGAATTGCTCGAAGACCTCGCTGTGTTGACCCGTCTCACACTCGCGCAAGGCACCACGGTCTTCTTGCTCGGTGGGTGTTTGACCCTCGGTGTGCTCGGTTCTGCTCGCTGCCTGCTCGAAGCCGAGCGCGGCGCGCGGAGCGTCCGTTACGTCACCGAGCAGGTTGGCGATGCCGACTTCGTCCTGGTGACCGAGGCCAGGCGAATCGGCGGTATCACCGACGTCACGGACCTGACCATGGTCAACCCGCTGCTACTGCTTGCTCGCCGACACAACGAACCGTTTACCGCGGTCGTCGACAACTCCGACCGCTACCTCGACGATCGAACCGGAAAAGGAATCCGTCGCATTGATCACGCCCGCTGACCTCCGCACGTACGTGATCAATCTGCCCCGGCGCCCAGATCGGCGTACGTGGATGGCCAAGACCCTGCCACCCGACCTGCCGGTCACCTTCACGTCGGACTGGACCGGGCCCTTCGACGGCCACGAACTAACCCGGCATCAACTGGAAGCCGCCGGCTACAAGCTCTTCCCGTGGAAGATCACGTCCGACAATCCGTGGTGGAGCCGGCCTCTGAAGTACGGCGAGATCGGCTGCACGCTGGCACATCTCGCCTGCTGGCGGCACGCTGCCGAGAACGGCGACGAGAAGTTCGTCGTCATCCTCGAAGACGATGCGATCGTCAGATCCACGTTCCTTGAGGACTTGCTCGTTGGACTACGCCGCGTCGTCTCCGGCAGCCCGTTCGACTTGCTCTACCTAGGACGTTTTCCCCTTGAGCCTGAAAAAGATCAGCCAGTAGCCGCTGGTTTCGTATCACCCGCGTACAGCCACTGCACCTTTGGTTACCTGCTTACCCGGTCTGCTCTCGACATTCTGCTTGCGACGCACTTGGAGCACGCGATCGTGCCGATCGACGAGTTCCTTCCCTCCCTCTACATCGAGCATCCGCGCCCCGACGTACGGGTGCGTTTCCCAAAGCAGCTCAAGGCATTGGCGTTTGATCCGCCGCTGGTTCGTCAGCGCCCCAAGGATGAAGCCGGCAGTGATACAGAGGACTCCGACTTCGTCGAGCCGTAGCTAAGCGCGAGCCCGCGTGCTCGAAGGTTGTGACCGCACGACGAGCCGCGATCGAAGGGCTTCCAGCTGGCGTCCGACGAGACCCCCGCGGCGCAGATAAGACTGGACACCGCCGAACTCGTCGCGCAGGTAGGACAGCGTGGAAGCCATCGTGTCTGCACGGGCACTGTGGAGTTCGCGAACGAGCTCCAGCAGCTCCGCATCTTTGATGTCGGCTCGCTTCGCTGTGTAGTAGGCGCCGAGTCGTGCGGAGCTAGCGGCGTAGTCGACCGCTACGGCATCGTCGGGAACGCCAACGGCTTTGAGGATCAACGCGATCACAAGTCCGGTGCGGTCCTTGCCGGCCTGGCAGTGCACTACCACCGGGCCCGGCGGTGCATCTGCCGCAGCTGCCACAGCTTGCACGAATCGGTGGCGGTAGAGGTCCAACTTGGACCTGTAGCGGTCGACCAAGCGGGTCTGGCGATTGGGAGGGTCAATCGGAATCGACAGAGGCACGTGGCAGTACATGTCCGCGGCAGCGAACAGGCTTGGCTCACGTTCGCATTGGGCGGCGGTGCGCAAGTCGATGATACGACTGGGGCGCAGCTGCCGAACAGCTTCGACGCCGTCGTCGGTGAGACGTGAGAGCCGATCGGAACGGATCAGTGCTTGCTCGCGAATGCGGCCAGCCCCTGCGGCAGGCAGACCACCCAAATCGCGAGCGTTCAGACAGGCCGGCCAGTCGAGATCACGAAGCTCTGCCACTGCATCGGCTTTGGTGTCCTGCGCGAGGTTGGTAGCGCCGTTCGTCACGGCAGGCGGACCTTCGACAACGACTGCCAGTGCCCAATCAGGTTCTGCAGTCGGCGTCCCTTCCATTGCTCGGCCGGGGTCTGGACGTTGACGCCTGTCACGACGCACTCAGGCGGCACGTCCTTGGTTACTACTGCGCCTGCTGCGACATAGCTGCGCGGGCCGATGTGGACCCCACCCACCACACGTGCTCCATAGCCGACCACGGAGTCGGCCTCGATCACCGGCGGTTCCTCGTCAACGTCCCACCACCCCTCATGAGGGCGGGTGTACTCGTGCACCAGTTCGCCCATCACAGTGGATCGATCGCCGATAGTCGTGCCGTCACAGATGAATCCCGCCACCGTCGCGTCGACGCCGATCGTGACTCGATCACATACGTATGCTCCGTAGACGATGCGGGTTCGATCGCCGATCAAGCTGTTGTACCCGATTCGCACACGATCCTCGATCACGCAGTCCGCACCGATCTGAACCCCTTCGTAGATCACGATGTGGTTGGCCAGCAAGCACTTCGGTCCGACCGTGACCTGGTCACCGATCAGCGAGGAGCCGGGGTTCTGCTGCTCGGCTCGCAGGCGCGCCTCCTTGGGATAGCCCAGGACGCAGTGCTCACCCACGATGCTGCTGCTGTCGAGGTTCACGGGTGCGTAGAGGGAGGTGATGTTCACGCCGACTCCCGGTCGTTGATCAGCCATCCCACTGTGACCGCGACCGCCTCGTCCTCTCGTTCCCGCGTGTCGAACCCATGGTCTGAGCCGCGGACCGTGTGGAACTCGGTGTTCGGCTTGGCGGCAGCCGCCTGCTGTGCGATCTCGTACGAGATCGCGGTGTCCTGGTCACCGTGCACCACAAGTGCGGGGACCGTGCTCGCTGCCAAGTACTTCAGCGGCTCGTAGTGATGGAACTCCTCGAACAGGACTCGGCCAACCTCAAACTCGCCGTCCAGCATGAGGAATCCCTGTGTGGACAGCAGCTTCTGCTGATCCACGTTGAAGTTTTCCTTACCCCACGGCAGTTCTGGGTCGACGAAAGTGCGTTGTAGGTCCAGCACGGGGTTCCAGAGAGCCAGCCGATCGAGGCGGTCGCCGAGCCACGGAAGGGACAGCGACGTGGATACCGCGCCAAAGCTCGATGCCACGATCGCCAATGGACCTGGGAAACGGCCAACCATGTACTCGACGGCGGCCTGCAGGTCGAGCATCTCGCCCGCGATCGTCATACCCCGTTGTGTTCCGTGGCTGTCGCCGTGTCCCCGGAACGAGAACCGCAACACGTTGAAGTCCGCTTCCGCCAGCTGCTCGGCGAGACGGACGAACATCCCACCTTCGGTCATGTTGGCGTTGATCCCGTGGGCCTGGACAACCATGCCTCGGTGCCCATGCACACGGGCAGGATGCCACGCGGCGTCGAGCCGCATGCCGTCGATAGACGTCAACTCCACCTGTTGCATTCCAGCTGCTCCCTTGTCACCAGACGTGACTGTCTGCGCTTGACCAGTGTGCCCGAGGTGATCGAGCGGCCCGAGCAGGCCGGGCAATTACTCTTCGCTATAGATTGCTACGCTCTGTTATCGAATTGGGTGTCATGGGCTCGTCCAGGTGGCCCGATCGGGAGGGGCACGATGGGACTCATGGGAGACAGCGCGCCGATCTACGACGACAAGTTCGCGGTGCGGGCTGAACTTGACCTGACGTCCGCCGAATGGCAGCGATACGACGCCGGCCGTCGGCGCGATCGGCACGTCGAGCTTGCGTTCGTAGAGCACACCGACGGCGTCGTGTACACGGTGATGCGCAGCTCGGCGGATCCAGCGGGCCCCGTGCTGGTCTTCACGCCGGCCGAATGGGACGCGTTCACTCGTGGAATCCTCGCCGGTGAGTTCGAGCAGGAAGAGCGCTCAGGCCCTGATCCGAGCGCCGACTGACGACACCTGCGTGAACACCCAAAGGCCACTGGTTTACCTCTGCGAACGTGTCCAGGCCATGTCCAAAAACTCGGCCCGCGGATGGGCTAGCTGATCTTGCTGTGTCGCAGCATGCTCGATCCGTGGAGCAATCCTCGATGAGCGGTTCGGCGGCTTCAGGCCGTCCAAATGATGGAGCAGCGCGGAGCGGGCGCCATGAGCGATGATGCGACCTGGGTTCCAGCAGGAGTGGATACCGACCAGCCGAGCGTGGCTCGGATGTATGACTACTTCCTCGGCGGTGGACACAACTTCGCGGCAGATCGATACCTGGCCGACAAGGTGCTGGAAGTCATCCCCGCCAAGGACATCGCCCGGATCAATCGATCATTTCTGCGCCGGGCCGTGCGCTACCTCGTCAACGAGGCCGGCATCCGGCAGTTCCTGGACCTCGGCTCGGGAGTCCCCACGGTGGGCAACGTGCACGAGGTCGCTCAGCACGAGAACCCTGACTGCACCGTCGTGTACGTGGACAACGACCCGGTAGCCGTGGCTCACGGCGAACTGATGCTCCAACAGAACGCGAACGCGACGACCATCCTGGCCGACCTACGTCAGCCCAAGACGGTGCTCGGGCACGACGAGACCTTGCGACTGATCGACTTCCGCGAACCGACCGCGGTCCTCATGTGCGCCGCCCTGCACTTCGTGCGAGATGAGGAAGGCCCTGCGAACATCGTCGCTGCCTACCGCGATGCACTCTGCCCAGACAGCGCCTTCGTCATGTCTCACGCAACGGACGACGACTTTCCGGAGGATCTCGCGCGGGCGGCTGAACTGTACAAGGACACGAAGAACCCGGTCACAGCTCGCGCACGAGAGCAGATTATCGAGTTCTTCGCCGGCTTCGACCTCATGCCGCCTGGCGTCGTCCTTCTCCCACTGTGGCGCCCCGACTTCGGGGAAGTCGCCGACCCCCGCCCCCGCCGCTCGCTGTGTTACGGAGGCGTCGGTATCAAGACGATCTAGCCTGATCAGGCGACCGATGTCCAGATTTTGTCCAGCTCATGGTCGACTTGTCCAGCAACACGGCAGGCTCCTGGGATAGCTGATCTTGCACCTGTGGCGCAGGCTGCAGGTACCGCGACAACTACACCCGGAAAGCCTCATGACCCTCCTCCCTGCGACGACGGCCACGTCGACGTCTCCCACCTTCGGCAGCGAGATCCTCCGGCACACGACGGCGTCAACCCCGACAGCATCGCCGGACGTAGTCGGAGGCTGGCGGAGACGGGAAGTTAGCCCCCCGGCTTCCCGCCTCCGCCGGTCATCTCTCCCGGACTGGGCCGGGTAAGCGCATGGGCAAGAAACTGCTGGAATCCGCGGACACGGAAGAATTGCTCTGGGAGTTCGCCAGGGACGGCTTCAGCCTCTACTTCTGCGGCGGTCGCAGCCAGCCGACCGTCATCGTCGGGGCATACGAGTGGGACGACTACATCGACATCGTCAACATTCGTGGCGATGACCGTGTCACCGCGGCTCGTGTGCCCAGGCGTGGCGAGGCCGACATCTTCTCTCCTGAAACGATTGTTTGGTTCTATCAGGGAAATGTCGACCTAACGCTCAAGGCCATGCTGAGGCTTGTCCATCCAAAACATCCCGATGCGCCGACCACTGAGCACCCACCTCCTAGTGATCTTCATGTACCTCGTGCCGAGCAACGCCCCATGACGATCCGTCGCGCGGACGCAACCAGGATCGCTGCCCGTGCGGCCAAGCTCGCGGACCAGATTCCCGAGCTTGCAGCCAAACCGGAGCCGCGGCGGACTCGCTGGTGGACATGGCTCGCCGGCCTCGTCCGAAGGATCGGCCGGCGCGGACGCACAGCCAGAACGGAGCATGTTTCCGACTCCGTCAGGCCGACAGCCATCAACGTGCCCAGCCCGCTTGCCGTGAACTCTTCGCGTGGAGACTCTGATGGGCATGACGCAGCCAGCGACCTATCGGGACGTGTTCGGCAACTCTGAGTTCCGCGCGCTCTGGACTGCCCACGTCCTGTCCGTGGCGGGTGACCAGCTCGCCCGAGTCGCGCTCACGGTTCTTGTCTTCGACCGAACCCGCTCTGCGGGCTGGGCAGCACTCACCTATGCCGTGACCTTCGTTCCCGACCTGATCGGAGGGGCCGCGTTGTCGGTGATCGCTGACCGCTACTCGCGGAGGGCAGTGATGGTCACCGCGGACCTCGCGCGGGCCGCGCTCGTCGGAGCGATGGCCATTCCAGGACTCTCGCTCATCGGCCAGATCGCCCTGCTGATCGGGGTCCAACTGCTTGCGGTGCCATTCGGGGCGGCGAGCACCGCAGCCCTTCCCGACATCCTGCGCGGTGACCAGCTCACGGTCGGGATCGGGCTGATCAGCATGACCTACCAGTTCGCACTCGTCCTGGGTTTCGGCGCCGGAGCTGCGGTGGTTAGCGGTCTCGGTACGGTCGGCGCGCTCCTTGTGGACTCGGCGACGTTCGTCGTGTCCGCCCTGGTGATCAGGCTCGGCGTCGGGCCCCACCGACCTGGCGCTCGATCCGACGCGGGGCGGCGGTTGCCGCATCGCCGGTCAATAGCGGCTGGCGTTCGGCTGGTCGCGCACGATCGTCAGCTGCGGGTTCTGCTCGGGATTGCGTGCCTCTCGGGCTTTTATGTGGTCGCCGAGGGCCTGGCGGTTCCGTACTCGGCTGAGATTGGCGCCGGCACGCTGGGCGCCGGCTGGTTGCTGGCTGCCAACCCGCTCGGCACGGTGGTCGGCATGCTGCTGTTGAAGCGCATACAGCCGGAACGGCGGCTTGTGCTGTTGGGTCCGCTGGCGATCATCACCTGCGCGCTTTTGGTGCCCACCTGGTGGGCGCCGGGCCTGGGCCTCACCGTCGTGTTGTGGGGGATCAGCGGCGCAGCCAGCGCACACGACATGATCACCAATTCGGTCTATGTGCAGGCCGCCCCCGAGCATGCCCGAGCCCAGGCCGTGGGACTTGCCGTCGCAGCCCTGCGTGCATCCCAAGGCGTCGCCATCGTGATGGCTGGATTGCTGGCTCAGGTGCTCGAACCGTCAAAGGTGATCGCACTCGCAGCTCTCGGCGGCGTTGTTGCAAGCATGCACCGCCGCCATGTCGTGGTCTCGCGCGGTCTCGCCTCAACGGGCTTCGCGAGGCGAGACCGACGAGAGCATGAGCAGCTGACGCATGCGGCCAATCGGGGACGTGGCTGAGCAGATCATTGACCGAGTTGGCTTGGGGTCGATCACCGACAGTGGCTCAACGGGTCCAATTGACGTCATCGCGCATCGTGGTTCACCTCCTGGTGCAACTCGAAGCGCACGAGCGGAGTACGCCCGACGCGATCAACAGGAGATTCATCTACGTGAATCTTTGGTCAACGCCGCAGGTCACGCGGGCCGCGGCGGACGAGGCGGGGTGGGTCACCAGTTCACGTCGCGCATGGCGGTTCACCTCCTCCCCGACAAGGATGCGAACTCACTCGCTGGTCTATCCGGGTGCAATCCGGCTATTCGACCATCGTCCCTGGTCATCGAGCCCACGCAGGGTACAGATTCGGTTACGGTGGGATCGAATTGGCCAAGATCGGACAAAGGCAGCACTGTTTGCGCAGGTGAAGGCTGGTGCGGACGCTGAAGACACCGTGGAGGGGAGTCGCTGGCTGGAGCCTGTGGCAGGCTCCCCGGCACGTTGTCGTCTACGTACTGGTCGTCGGGGCCATTGCGGTTGGAGCGTCGACTGCAACGGCGTTCCTTCAGCCGGTCACTCGCACCGACTTGATCCACTTTGCCTTCTTGGCCGTCGCCGCCCTGGTGTACATCGAGCTGACCCGCGCGATCGAGCGACAACGCGAGTTCGTTGCCGGCACAGGTCCGTACCTGGACACGAAGTCGGTCTGGTCCTTCGCCGCGGTGCTGATCTGCCCGCCGATCCTCGCGACCGGGATGGTGGTGCTCACCTACGCAGTCGCGTGGCTCCGGGTCTGGCCGCGTCAACGCCCCGTTCCGCTGTATCGCTGGACGTTCTCCTGCTCGACCGTGCTGTGCGGCACCCAGGCCGCGGTCGCCGTACTCGCCCTTGGCATGAGCCAGTACCCAGGAGTCCCCCACAACTCGCTGCCGACCGGCCTGGTCGACCTCGCCGTCGTGGCGGGCGCCGCAGCACTCCGGTGGATGATCAACTGTGCGCTGGTTCTCGCGGCGATCCTGATCTCGTCGCCGAAGATCAAGCCATCTCAGCTGTTCGAGAACTTCAGCGAGCACTGGCTTGAGGCCGGGGCATTCGGCCTGGGCCTGGTTGCCGCCACCCTGGTGGTCCGCGACTCCGTGGTTCTCGCCGGAGTGGTGATCGCATTGGTGGCGATGCATCGCGGGGTTCTTCTCGCCCAGTTTCGGCGGGCCGCCCGCACTGACGCGAAGACCGGCCTGTACTCCCCGGAGTGGTGGCACCAGATGGCCCAACGCGCACTGGAGCGCGCCGAGGTTCGAGGGACGGGCATGGCAGTCCTCATGCTCGACCTCGATCACTTCAAGGTCATCAACGACACCTACGGCCACATCGTTGGCGATCAGGTGCTCCGGGCAGTGGCGCAGGAACTCGCGGCCGAAACCCGTGACTACGACACCGCCGGCAGGTTCGGCGGCGAAGAGTTCATCGTCCTTCTGCCCGAGGTCGACGCCGAGAACGTCCGAAGGATCTCCGAACGCATCCGCCGCCGCATCCATGGCCTGGTCATCCCTGCGACGACCGAGGAGGGCGAGGCGGTCACGATCAACGACCTCACGGTCTCCATCGGCGCTGCCATGTACCCCAGCGTAGGGATCGGCACGCTCGAAGAGCTCCTCCAGGCTGCTGACTCGGCTCTGTACAAGGCCAAGAACAACGGCCGGGATCAGGTACACCTGGCGACCAGTCGGATCCCCGCGCAGCCGGGGCCGACTGAACCGGCGTAGACGACCGACCACTTGCCGACGACGCGGGAAGGAAGCGGCTCGCCGTGAGCCGCCGAGCCGCGACCGCGTAACCGCACACCACCGGCCTACTCCGCGAGGTCGCGGTGGCAGCCGGGCAGCATCGAAGATCGAAGCACCTCCCGCGTCAACAGTTCGGGTCGTCGGACGACGTGCTCAGACCGGTCTTCAGGGCGTCGAACTCGTCAGCCGTGAAGACGAGCCGAGGACCGTCGAGGCCAGCCTTGCTGTCCAAGATCGCGACCCAGCCGTCACGCTGCGCAACCATCACGCAGTTGTTGCCGTTCTCGCCGCTGAAGCTGGACTTGCGGAACTCGTGGGGGGCGAAGTCCGGTGGGGTGTTGGCCATCGAGGCGCTCCTTGACTGAAAAGCCGGTGGTGGTGCTTCAGTTGTACTCGTCGGCCACCTGACGCAGGAACTTCCGGGTCGCCTCGAAGCTCAGGGCGGCGCCGGTGAGGCGAGACCAGGCCCTGTCATGGGCAGCCACGGCGGCCTTGTCGTCGAGGTAGCGCAGCTCGCCCTCGTTCTCGGTGTAGGCGAACTCCAGCGGGCCGGCGACTCCCGGCGAAGGGATCCGCAGCAGGACGAAGCGGTTGCCGATCGAGGCGCTCTGCACGCGGGTCTTGAACGGCAGCAGCTGAAGGCGCACGTTAGGCCGCTTCGACATCTCGATCATGTACTCGACCTGCTCGCGCATGACCTCCGGCGGTCCGTACTCCCGGCGGACCGAAGACTCCGAGATGACGAACGCCACTTCGGGTGGGTCGGACTTCTTGTAGATCGCTTGCCGCGCCAGTCGCGCTTGAACGCGAGCGTCCAGGTCCGTGCCAGTGTGAGCGTGCTTGTAGAGCGCGCGGATGAACGCCTCGCACTGCAGCAGGCCCGGAGGCACCTCGCACTCGACGGTGCGGATGAGGTCGCAGTGCTCCTCCAGGTCCACCATCGTGCGGAACTGCTCGCTGTAGTGACTGCGGATGCCGGTCCACTTGCCGCGCTGGTGGTTGTTCCGCCGCAGCTCCAGCAGCACGTCCTTGTGCCACTGTTCAGTCACGCCGAGGCCGTCGAGCAACAGAAGCAGGTCGCCAGGGGTAATGCTGGCCTGCCCTGCTTCCAGAGCGGCGATCTTGCTCTGGCCCTTCTCGATCAGCGCTGCCGCTTCCTCCTGCGACTTGCCTGCGAGCTCGCGCAGATGCTCGATCTCCTTGCCGAGCAGGAGCTTCTTCGCGGTCGGCGTGACCTTGGCCATGCGGTGCCCTTCCCGAGCGGACGGTGAGCTCGTTCCATCCTCGCTGGTCACACAGCGTACTCAAGTAGAACCACCCATCTGGGTGCATATCTAAATTCCGATTATCGGAGTACGGTCGGAAGCTAGTTCCGATAATCTGACTTTAGATGACTGGACACGGTACACCGTCCGTCTGCAGCCACGAAGGAGGGGTCCGCATGCCGCAGTGGCTGATCTACGTGCTCGTAGCGGCGCTGACCCTCGTTGTGGTTCTCGCTGGTCTGGGCTGGCTGGCGTGGGCCACATGCAAGTGGCTCGACGGCCGGCGCGACCGGCGGTGCCAAACCGCACGCGCCAGGGTGTTGGCGCGCATCGCGGCCGGGCACGTCAACGAGCCCCTCGGCGGGGAGGCTGCTTCCCCCGACAGCGGCCTCCCCGCCGAGGTTCCACAGCACCAGCGAGTGCTCCGGCGATCGCCGTCACCTGCCCGCCGACCTCCAGGCGATCTGCCGACTGGCCGCCACGCTCGCGCTTCTCACGCAGCGAATGGAGGTGCTCCTGTTCGATCACGGCGGACTGCATCTGCCAGTCACGGTTCCTGAAGCCTCAAATCGAGTGTTGCGCACCCCGCATGCATCGACCAGCCACAGTCTGATCCTCGGGCTCTAAACACGATAGGTCCCCGGAAAGTCCAGTGGCACGGCCGTAAAGGGACGACCGCGGCCTTGCGTGCGTGGTTCGCGCTGAACACTCCAAAGTGTCCACAAAGGAGATGATCAGCAGTGGCTGTCGCTACGCTTGACGATCTCGATCAGCTCGCTGGCTGTGATCCAAAATTTGGTCCCACGGCACAGCGTTGCGGCCAGTACTACAACGATCACGGTCTTCCGGTCGCACTCGACTTCCCGTCTCGATGCATCTTCCTCAATGTCGGCGGCCTTGTTGGAGCTATCACGACCCCAACGCCGATCGGGACGGATGTATTGCGGCGTCTGAACATCGCGATGTCCGGAGGCCCAGTAGTCGTCGACCCCGGCAGGAAGCGATGGAGCTTCCTTACTGGCTCCCCCAGTTCGATCAACGATGACACGACGCTCGACTTACTACGCCTCGGTGCGACTGTCCACAAAGGTGGAGAACGGTTGGCGCTTCCCACGCCAGAGGAAGAACAACTTGGGCTACGAGAGTGGCAGCGACCACTGGTCGCAGGCCGAGATCTGCCTCAACAGTCGCTCGTCATTGCCATGATCAGGCTCGCAGGCTCTGAAGCCCGGTGACCTGAAGCCCACGCACCTGGCAGGCCGAAGCCACCTCGAATCATTCGCGGATCCGTTGCGCGAGCCTGCTGCCGTCAAGAGGAGCGCAGTCATGGCTGAATGCGGACCGCTGACGATCACCGGCTGGCAAACGCTCGTCGTCGCCGTACTCATCGTCGTGATCACCTTCGTCTACGGCGAGCTCTGCGCACGAGATGCGGCTCGGAGAACCCGCGACGAGTTCTACGTCGAGGACAACGACTCCGCCGATGAGGAATACGGATGGTCGGCCGACGAGGCTGACACGGGACCGATCGAACTCGACGAGAGATCCCAGAGACGCGCACGGCACTCACAAGAGTGAGCGCCTGACTGCCTGCGGCGAGCCATCCATCTCGGACTCGTCCTATTGGGAGTGAGACAACAATGACCGGAGCACCTCACCCGATGCCCGGACTGTGGCTTACCGAGGTACGCGATGCAGCGGTCAACTACGTCCGCCGCGGTTGGCCAGTCCGACCGGCGCCGCTAACATCCGCAGCCGTTTCGGGATTCTGTGACGACGAGATCACTGACGCCGAGGAAGCCCTGGATGTGTGGACCAGGGCACCGTACCCAATACTTCTGGGTTGCGGATCGTTCGTCGAGGCCATTGAGGTTCCCGGCCTGGTGTCGCGGAATGCGATCCACTCTCTCCGTGCCGCTGGCCTGCTTGGACCGATCATCGCCGCTCCATTCGGCACCGACTACATGCTCGCTTCGGCAGGTCAACGACCACCTGTTCTCGAAGATTTTGATCTCGTAGGTCGACAACTCGCACGAGGGGAACGGTTGGTACTGCCGCCGACTGCTGTCGATGAGCCTCTCTACCGATGGCGCATCTCTCCGACGGCCGTTGGTTGGAAGCTCCCGAACATCTTCGCTCTCCAGCGGGAACTGGCTAGGTCATCGCTCCCTCGCCAAAGTGATCCAACCGACCTTGTCCGAAGTGGACCAGCATGAAGTGCCACCAAATCGCCGACCGGCCCAGGCTGGAAGCCTCCCCCGAGCCAGGGCCGCGTCGGCCGTCAGGCCACAGCGTCGAAGACGCACAGTGTCAGGAGGGCATGAAGGCGACATTGATCGCCCGGCCTCCGAAGCGGCTCCGCTCCGGCCTGATTCCCGACTGCGACGCGGCCGGTCCCGCGCCCCGATCTGTCCGGCCGCGTCGCAGTCTCCTCGCCGCGACTCCTTCGTTCAATAAGGACGGCTTGTCGCAGCCGAAACCTGATCGATTATGCCGTGGCCTCCTCAAGTTTCCAGTTCCTCCATGATCGATCGGGGCATCCGAACTTGCTGAAACAAAACGATTTTGGGGTGTCGAGCCTATGAGCAGTCGGGCCAGCAACCCACCTGAACGGACATTCACTCCAGCGGAAATGCCGGTACTCCCTGGCACGAGTCGCCTCGGCCTGTTGATCCTGGCCAGTTCCGAGTGCCCCTTGAGGTGGCAGCCAGGAGTCGCGAGGCATGCGAGCCTTGGCAACGATAGATTGGTACTGCACCTGCCAACTGAGTCACCACTTCTGTTGGCGCAGAACGTACGCCGCACCCACGGAGTGCTCGGCGTTTCGGCGCAGCCTTCCGGCCCTGTCACGGCTGCGGACCGTCTCGCACTGGTCTTTGCGGAGCACCTGAACGTTATGCGTGCGGTGGACAAGAGTCCTTACCCGCTCAGTGGCGCCTTCGTGACAAGCGCGAAGCGAGACGTCCCCGGTTCCCGAGACGCCCTCATCCGGCTGTTTCACTTCGCCTCCGTTCGCAGTCCGGCAGGACTCAGCGACGCGATCGTCTGGGAATGGATCGACCGTCCCAACGCGGAGGCGTGGTTCGGAGCACCGTTGCCGGATCTCGGCGCGCTGGAGCTCCACCTCGCGAAGCTGCTGCACCTGCGCCGCGAGGCGCGGGCAAGTCGTTTTCCCGAAACACCAGATGGCGCAGCCCTGGCTGACGCGCTGAAAGACCGCAGCTTCTCCAGCCGATTCGTACTGGACAACTACTACCTCGTATGTCGGCTGATTGCCCGTCACATCGAAAAGGAGAGCAATCAATGAGTCGCCCGATGAAGACTCTGGCTGCGAACGCGGTCGGTACTGCTTGTGTCGCCACGAAGGGTACGCGGTTTCAACGTCGGGATGCACAATGACTGCGGGCTGCATCGAACGTGCTCAAGCGGGTGACCGGAGCTACAGGAGCTGGGCACGCTCATCCGATCAGGTTGGGGAGAACACCTTTGTGCCAACGGATGCGCCGTCGGCAAGGTCTCTGTCGCGTCGATCGGCGATCGCCCCCGACGACGAGTGGCTGATCAACGCAGTCCGCGACGGAAACGTCGCAGCCTATGGCGAGTTGTACGTACGCCATGTCGGCGCTGCATACAACCTTGCTCGTCAGCTCACCCGTTCGGTCATCGAGGTGGACGACCTGGTGTCGGAGGCGTTCAGCAAGGTTCTTAGTTCCCTGCAAGTTGGCCGAGGCCCAGACTCGGCGTTCCGCGCCTACCTGCTCACGGCCTTGCGTCACACGGCTTACGACAAAACGCGGAAGGACCGGCAGGTTGAGCTGACCGAGGACGTGACGACCGCGGTAAACCCGGTACTCGTAAGCGTGCAGTTCAACGACACCGCGTCGGCTGGCCTTGAGAAGGAGCTTGCGGCGAAGGCGTTTGCTCGGCTGCCTGAACGATGGCAGACGGTCCTTTGGCTAACCGAGATCGAAAGTAGGTCACCAGCAGAGGTAGGTCCGAAACTTGGTCTGACAGCCAATGGTGTGGCCGCGTTGGCTTACCGGGCGCGCGAAGGACTTCGGCAGGCATACCTACAAGAGCATCTCGCAGGCGCAACGGCAACACGTTGCCAGCCTACGGTCGATCGGCTCGGTGCCTGGACTCGGCGCGGACTGCCGGCGCGGGAAGCTCAGCAGGTTCGTGACCACCTTGCTGAGTGCGGTTCATGCCGCACGCTTTCGTTGGAACTTGCCGAGATCAACACGTGCTTCCGAGGCCGTGCAGCTGGAAAACGGTCTTGCACCCAGGTTCGTAAGAGCCCTCGCAAACAGGAACGCGGACGGTGGCCGTCGGCGGCGCTCGCTGAGCGCGACGTCACCGTCGTGAAGCTGGCGAGCTAGCCGTCTTGAGCATCAAAGTTGTTAGGTACCAACGGAACCCCAGTATGTCTTCGCGGGCACCGCGGCTGACCGCCGCCGAGAAGCAGACGATTATCGACCTGTACCTGACCAAGGTCGACGGCCGATGGCCAACGAATACGGCCATCGCTCGTCAAATCAACCGCTCTCGCACGGCTGTGGAAAACACCATCGAGAAGGCCGGCGTGGCACGACGCAAGAAGCGCCGACTGACCACAGGAGAGAAGAAGCGCATTATCGCGCTGTACCAGACATGGACTGGCACGCGCTGGACCTCGACCCTAGAGATCAGCAAGATCGTGGGGCGACCGCCCAGCACCATCAATCGCGTAGTCACCGAGGCCGGCATCACGCGCACCATCAGTGAGGCACTGAGCGCGCACGTGCCTGGCGCACTACGGCAACAGATCATCCACCTCTACACCGCGACGGGCTGGTCCTATCCCAAGGTTGCCGAGCACCTGAAGATCGGTTCGCGCGTGGTTTACGACGTGCTCGACGCTGCTGATGCCATTGTGCGACAAGGTCCCAACAGGATGGCCAAGGTTCGCATCAAGGAGGCCAGGCGCCTCGTCGCTCTTTATCAACAGGGCCTCTCCGCGCGGGAGGTCGCCGAGCGCACAGGCCGCACGCGCGGAGTCGTCGAGAGCCTCGTACGTGATGCAGGGGTTCAGCGGACCCGCTCCGAGGCCGCACGGATGGCGTCGCGACGACGCGCCGCGCGGATCAAGCTCGCGGCCATGGCGATGCGGCCGGTGGCCAGGCGGTGGATCACCGGAACGACCGTTGAGGACTTGTCCAAGGAGCAGGACGTACCGGTGGACCTGATGTGGGAGGCGCTGTCGCGCACGCTGACGTCAGCGGACTTCCGCCGGAGGCGGGCTGTCACGGGTGAAGCGAGCAACCTGGCTTCTCTGGTCGGCAATGGCCGCGAGAGTGAGTGTGGCCTGACGTGTCCCTACGCGTGTGTCGCGGTATGCGCCCGAACCTTGGGGCGTCGGGACCAACCCTCCGCACCGAATGGGAGGACCAGCCTCGTGGACGTTAAGTCGTCGGCTGGATGAGGATCGCAGCAAGCGCACCAACGACGAGGAACGGCCCGAGGGAGACCTCGTTGCTCGGTTCCACCCGCCGGACGGTACGCAGCACAACCAATGCTATGGCCGCACCGAGCCAGCCGAGCAGTGTTCCTGCCAGCAGGGCCGCCCAACCACTCCAGCCCAGCGCGAGGCCCAGCATGCCCCCAAGTCGGAGATCTCCGCCGCCGAGCTGGCCGGGGCGAAGGAAGTAGAGCGCTCCGTAGAACCCGAGGAGCGCGAGCATGCCGGCCGCTGAGCGGATGAGCGGGTACGGGTCGTGGTCGAGCAGGGCGGCCACGCCGAAGAGTGCGACGAGGATGAATCCGCTGGGCCAGATGAGCTTGGTGGGTAGCGTGCGGGAGTTCCAGTCCATCGCAGCCAGCAGGACGCCAGCAGCGGCGAGCCAGGAGTAGGCGAACAGGTCGGGGACGGCGCCGATGCGCCAGGCCAGTGCCGAGAACAGAACCGCGGTGACTGCTTCGAGCAGCACCGGTGGCGCCAGTCGCTCGCACCCCGCTGGCAGAAGCGAGCTTCGCTGGAGGGCGATACGCAGGACGCTGGCGACGGCGAGTCCGACAAGGCCCCAGCCGGCGATGCTGAGCGCGGTCACCGAGACGCTCGCGCCGTTTGCCTGCTCGCGGGTGTAACAGAGCTCGCCAACGCTGTACCCCCTGTAGCCCCCTGGTTACGGCCTTCCGGTGTAGTGAACCTACTACTCAGCGCCATTTGGACACGCCGTCATTAACCCATTTGGGTGAACTTTGACCCGTTTTCGCTGTTCCGACACTTGTGTCCCTTCATAGGGACATTGCGGTCTCCTAGGGGGCGCCAGGTAGACGTGAGGTGTACCACAGTAGATCGAAAGGAATTTTCGCAGATCCGAGGGGGTGCACGTGGTCGGGGGCAACGTACACGGCCGCAACGGCCGGCGCAGGGTAGGACTGGCTCTTGTTGGACTCGTTGCGCTGACGTTGGCGGCCTGTAGTTCGAATCCGTCTTCGACGCCTGGGGGCACGACTGGGGCGGCAACGCCGCCACCAACGACCAGCGCTCCGCCGTCGTCGGTCTCTCCGGCGGACACCGCGCGTCAGCAGGCGACGGCTGCCTACACGGGCATGTGGCGGCAGATGGCCAAGGCCGGCGAGACCGCCGACTGGCAGTCGGCCGAACTCGCGAAGTATGCGACCGGCGACGCGCTCGGGGTGATCAACCGCAGCCTGTACACGGACCACCTCAATGGTGTGGTGACGAAGGGCGAGCCGAAGACGAACCCCCAGGTGTCCAAGGTGGAACCACCGGACAACCCCACCACGGTCATGATCTCGGACTGCGGAGACGACAGCGGCTGGCTCAAGTACAAGAACGGCCAGTTGGTCAACGACACACCGGGCGGGCGACGCTCGATCACCGCGGAAGTCAAGAAGCAGCAGGACGGCACGTGGAGGGTCACCCGCTTCGCAGTAGAGGCGGTGGGCTCGTGTTGAAACGTTTAGGAGTCGTTGCCGGCCTGTCTGCGGCCGTGCTCATTGCGACCGCAGTACCCGCGTTCGCGGACGGCGGCTGGGGATTCACCGACTGCAGCCAGTACCCCAACCCTGGTTGCGAACTCGGCGCAGGCAAGAACCCCCGGCCCGGAACCGGTAACCAGGGCAACGGAAACGGCAAGCCCAGCAACCCCGGACAGAACAACCCCGGCACGGGGCAGGCCAACGCCAACGGCGACACGATCATCGGCGGCAACAACAACCTGGCCCAGTGCGGCTACGAACGCAGCGACTACCAGGGCCCGCCACCGGGAGGCGCGCAGCCGGCGGCCTTCCACGTGCCGCCCAAGTCCGGTGCGGTCACCGCGGTGCCTGCGGTCTACCGGCCGCAGCGGGAGCCGGCCACCGCGCAGTTCGCGGTCACGCAGCCGCGGTTCGCGCAGGCCCAGCCGCCGTCGGGTGCTTGGTACGTCTACAAGTGCACTGGGCCCGGCTTCGCGGATGCGCTGTACCGGCCGCCGGTGTGGATCGCGGACGGTCAGCCGGGTCCGGTGCCACTGCCGTCGCCTGCCGAGCTCGCGGCGCAGGCGCGGAACCAGTTGCGGCTGCCCGCTCCGAAGATCAAGGCGAATCCGGCTGGCGATCAGCTGGTCAGCCTGCCGACCTGGTTGTGGCTGGACCGCAGCAGCTGGGGCGACGTTTCGGCCACCGCGTCGGTGCCGGGCGTGTCGGTGACCGCGGTCGCGAGGCCGACCTCGGTGACCTGGTCCATGGGTGACGGTGGCTCGGTGACCTGCACCAGCCCCGGCTCGCCCTTCCCCGCCGGTGGCGACCCGAAGAGCGCCTCGCCGGATTGCGGCTACACCTACAAGACGTCCTCGGCCGGGCAGCGCGCCGACGCCTTCCCGGTGACCGCCACGGTGAACTGGACCGTGACGTGGTCCGGCGCGGGCCAAGGCGGCACGTTCCCGAACATGACGACCTCGGCGTCGGTGGCGTTCCGCGTGGCGGAGAGCCAGGGAATCGCGACCGGCTGAACCGAAGCCTCCCGCCTCACGAGGGCGGGCGTGCACAACGAAACGCCCTGTTGAGCAAGGCACGTCGAACACCCGAGTCGACGCGTCGCGATGGCGTCATGCCTGAAGGAGGTCGGTGGTGACCACTACCGCAGGTTCGACCAGCACGGACACGACGGCGCAGAAGCAGGCGTCGCCGAACGCGTGGGCCGGCCGTGACGGCAAGACTCCTTCGCGCTTGAGCGGCAGCGGTCGGCGCCGCAGCGTGCCCTACCTGTTGCTCGGCGTCCTGCTTGTTCTGGTGTGTGCGGCCGGCGGTGTGTTCGCCGGAATGCAGCTGGGAGAAAGGGACAGCGTTCTCGCGCTGGCCCGTCCCGTTGCCGTAGGCCAGATCCTCACCGCGCAGGATCTTAAGCAGATCAGCATGGCGGCGGACACCGGCATGGACGTCATGCCCGCATCAGCTGCGTCCACGGTGGTGGGACAGCCAGTCGCGTTCAGCCTGCCCGCCGGCTCGCTCGTGACCCGGTCTGTCCTCGGAGCACCGCAGATTCCCGCGCAGGGCAAGGCAATTGCCGCTGTGGGGCTCAAGCCGGGACAGTTCCCGCCCGACCTGTCGCCCGGTACCACCGTCGCGGTCCTCACCACGCCAGGACAGGGCACGGCAACAGGAACCTCGACCGGGTCCGGGCAGACATCGTCGTGGACCGCGGTAGTGACCGGTATCGCCACGCGTGAGACCGAGCAAACCACCGTCGTGTCACTGCAACTGTCCGAATCGGACGCGCGGGCACTTGCTTCAGCCCCGGCGGGGCAACTCAGCCTGGTCGCGATCGCGGGAGGAGGCCGCTGATGCTCATCGCCGTCTGCTCACTCAAAGGATCGCCCGGCGTGACCACCCTGGCGACCGCGCTCGGCGCCCGCTGGCCGGGCCAGGAGAACCCGATCGTGGTCGAAGTCGACCCTGCCGGCGGTGACCTGATGGCCCGCTTCCGGCTGACCGACTCACCGAGCCTGGTGAGCTTGGCCGCGGCAGCGCGAGGCCGCGGCGGCGCCGACCCGACGCTGCTCGCCCAGCACACCCAACTTCTCCCCGGTGGCCTGCGGGTGGTGCTCGGTCCGGTCGGCGCCGAACAAGCTCGCGCCGCCCTGGCGGTGCTGGCCTCGGGGCCGTCCTCGCCGCTGCGGCGGGCCGCCGACCAGCCGGAGACCACGGTCATCGCCGACTGCGGCCGGGTCGATCCCGACTCGCCTGCGTTCCCGATCATCCGGAGCGCGGACGCGATGCTGCTGGTCGCCCGCCCGCATGACGACGAGCTCGCGCACGTCGCGCTCAAACTGCAGGCCGCCCAGCAGTGGTCGCGCCGCCCGTGCTTCGTCCTGGTCGGCGACGGCTACCCGACCGCGGAGGTCTCCCAGGCACTGCGTATCCCGGTGATGGGTCGCGTGCCGCGGGACGACAAGGGTGCCGCCGTGCTGTGCGGCCAGGGCACCGGTCGGCGTGGGCCCGACAAGTCCGCGCTCGGCCGCGCTGCCGCCAAGATCGCGCTGAACATTCACGCGCACTGGCACGCGCCGGCTGGGAGCAACGGCGCTCGTGCACCGCACCTGCGGGTGGCCGTTCCGGGCGAGCCGGTCTCGGGGGCGGCCCTGCAACCGCTCGGGCCGCAGACCCGTAACGGAGCGACGTCATGACCCGGCCCGGCCTCGGCGACTCGCGCCTGACCACCTCGAACAACGGCACTGGCCCGAACCAGATCGCTGCCCAGCCCCTGCCTGGACCGGCGGAGCTGCCTCACCGGCCCGCGGGTGAGGCAGCCGCGGTGGAGCGGTTGCGGCAGCACCTGCGCGACGAGTTGTCCACTCAGCTCAGCAGGCGCATCCGGGCTGACGAGACCGCTGGCCGCCCGCCGATGGACGCCCAGCAACGCCGCCGGTTGGCCGAGGCGATCCTGACCGACGCGGCCGAGGCGCACGCGCAGGCTGAACTTCGCAACTCCGCCACCGGCGGGATGCTGGTGGCGCCCGAGGTCGAGCAGCGGCTGATCCGCCAGGTCCTCGACGAGGTCTTCGGCCTGGCCGGCCTGGAACCGCTGCTGGCCGACACCGACATCGAGAACATCAACATCAACGGCGACCGCGTCTTCGTCAAGTACGCCGACGGCCGCCGCAACCGTTTGCCACCGGTCGTCGGCTCGGACACCGAGCTGATTGACCTCATCCGCGACCTGGCCACCCGCTCCGGGGTGGAAGAGCGCCGCTTCGACCGCGGCAGTCCGATCGTGAACTTCCAGCTGCCTGGTGGTGAGCGCGTCTCGGCGGTCATGGCGGTCACCACGCGGCCGTCGGTGTCGATCCGCCGGCACCGGTTCGCCAAGGTCACCCTGGCCGAGCTGCGCGAGAACGGCACCATCGACCTCGCCCTGGAGAGCTTCCTGAAAGCCCTCGTGCGGGCCAAGCGCAACATCCTGGTCACCGGCGGCACGGCGATCGGCAAGACCACCCTGCTGCGCGGCCTGGCCTCGGCCATCCCGCCGTGGGAGCGACTGATCACGATCGAGGACGTCTTCGAGCTCGGCCTCGGCGAGGACACCGACGCGCACCCGGACGTGGTGGCGCTGCAGGCCCGCGAACCGAACATCGAGGGCCAGGGCGAGATCTCTCTGTCGGACCTGGTGTGGCAGTCGCTGCGCATGTCGCCGGACCGGGTCATCGTCGGCGAGGTCCGCGGCCCGGAGGTCATCCCGCTGACCAACGCGATGTCCATGGGCAACGACGGCAGTATGGGCACCCTCCACTCCTCCAGCAGCCAGGGCGCGTTCACCAAGCTGGCTGCCTACGCCGTGCAGGGCCCCGAGCGGTTGCCGATGGAAGCGACCAACCTGCTGGTCGCCGCGGCGCTGCACTTCGTGGTGCACCTGGAAAAGCCCCGAGACGATCCCAGCAAGCGGGTCGTGTCCTCCATCCGGGAAGTCGTCGGTGCCGACGGCGCCCAGATCATCAGCAACGAGGTCTGGCGCCCCGGCCCGGACCTACGCGCCGTGCCCGGCGCGCCGCTGCGCACCGACACCGTCGACCTGCTCGTCGAGGCGGGCTACGACCCGGACCTGTTCGAGCGGCGCGAAGGGTGGTGGACGCCATGACCACGACCGCCGCCCTGTTCGGCCTGCTCGGCGCCGGTGCGGCCGTCGGAGTCCTGCTCATCGTCGCCGGACTCCGCGGCCGGCCCGCCCGCGCGGCGACGCCGTCGCGGCTGAGCGCCTGGCTGGCCGCCCGGCACGACCGCAAGCGGGTCGGGTGGCTCGTGGTGGCCGTGCTCGCCGGCCTGGCCGTCGGCGCGATCACCGGCTGGGTGGTCGCCGCCATCCTGACCGTCCTCGCGGTCGTCGGCCTGCCGCGGATCCTCGGCTCGAACGTCGACCACAAGCGCCACCTCGAACGTATCGAGGCGATCGCCGGCTGGACGGAGATGCTGCGCGACACCCTCGTGGCCGCGGCCGGTCTGGAACAGGCCATCCTCGCCACCGCCCCGGCCTGCCCCGACGCGATCCGCGAGGAGATCACCGAGCTGGCCGTCCGACTGGAACGCGGCGAACGCCTCGCGCCCTCGCTGCGCCACCTCGCCGACCAGCTGCGCGACCCCACCGCGGACCTGGTCATCTCCGCGCTCGTGCTGGCCGCCGAGCACCAAGCCCGCCAGCTCGCCGACCTGCTCGGCGAACTGGCCAGCGAGGCACGCGAGCAGGCATCCATGCGGATGCGGGTCGAAGCCGGCCGCGCCCGCACCCGGACCAGCGTGCGCGTCATCGTGATCACCACGCTGTCCTTCGCCCTCGGGCTGGTGCTGCTCAACCGCGGCTACCTCGCCCCGTATGACTCCGCGTTCGGGCAAATCATGCTGCTGCTCGTCGGCGCATTGTTTGCTGTTGCTTTTGCTTGGCTGGCAAGGATTGCGCGGCTGCGGGAGCCGGAGCGCTTCCTCACGGAACTGGCCACGATCCGGCCCCACGACGCCGACGTGGACGTCGATGACCTACTCACCGGGAAGGGAGCGTCGTCATGATCAGCGCGTTGCTGTGGGGCGCCGGACTCGGCGTCGGATTGTGGGCGCTGGTGGTCTACGTGTTCCCGCCACGGCCGCCGCTGCGAGCGCTGGTCGACCGGCTGCACGCGACCCCCGCGCCACCGCCGATCCTCACCGCGGACTCCGACGGCTGGGCCCTGCGCGTTGGCCGACCGTTCATCAAACCGTTGGCCGCACTCGGGTTGCCCAACCGCAAGCTACGCAACGACCTCGCGGTCACCGGCAAGAGCATCGAACACCACCTGGCCGAGAAGGCCACGTTGGCTCTGACCGGGCTGCTGCTGCCGATCCTGATGCACCTCCTGCTCGTCGTGGCCGATGTCGGTCTCGGCTGGGAAGTCCCCGCGGTCGCCAGCCTCCTCTTCGCGCTCGGCGGGTTCCTGCTCCCGGACATCAGCGTCCGGCAGGAAGCCGAGCGGCGACGCTCCACCTTCCGGCACGCGCTGTCGGCCTATCTGAACCTGATCCGGGTGCTACTGGCCGGCGGCGCCGGAGTCGACGGCGCGCTGTCGGATGCGGTGAACATCGGCAAGGGCTGGGCCTTCCAACAGCTGCGCCGCGCGCTGGTCACCGCCAAGCTGACCCGCACCACCCCGTGGTCGACCCTCGGTCAGCTCGGCACCGAACTCGATGTGCACCAGCTGTCCGAGCTGGCCGCGTCGGTCAGCCTCGCCGGCACCGAAGGCGCCCGCGTCCGCGCCAGTCTCGCGGCCAAGGCCGCGGCGCTGCGCACGCGCGAGCTCACCGACGCCGAGGGCGAAGCCCAGGCAGCCACCGAACGGATGAGCCTTCCCGTGGTGATGCTGTTCGGCGGGTTCCTGATTTTCATCGGGTTCCCAGCCCTCGCGAGCGTGTTGGGAGGTCTCTGAGTTCCACAAGAACTGTCCATACCGGACCCCGAACCACAGGGGAGAAGCTGATGTTCACCGAAGTTCAGATCCTCATCGCCCGTATCCGGGTCGAGCTGGAGCGGCTGCGCCGCGACGAGGGCGGTTACTCGACCGAAGCGGTCGTGGTCACTGCCCTGCTGGCGGCGCTGGCCATCGCGGTCATCGCGATCATCGTCATCAAGGTCACTCAGAAAGCCAACGGGATCAACCTGTAGGCCGGTGACCAGGATGCCTCGATACCACAGCCGATCCCGCACGCCGAACACGCGCGAGCGTCCACACCGGACACGCATGCAGGCGGCGCTGCGCCGGCTGCGAACGGATCAACGTGGCGCCGGCACGGTCGAACTCGTCATCGCCACGCCGCTGCTGTTGCTGCTGATCCTGCTGATCGCCCAGTTCGCGCTCTACATGCACGCCACCCACATCGCTCAAGCCGCAGCGTCCGAAGCACTGTCCGCGGCACGGGTGTACGGCGGCACCTCCGCCGCGGGCAACACCGAGGGACAGCGAATCCTCACGCAACTGGGAAGTGGTCCACTGCAAGGAACATCGGTCAACGTCCAGCGAGGGCCGACCCAGGCATCCGTGACGGTCACCGGGACCGTGATCAACGTGATCCCGTTCGCGACCTTCACGGTTCACGCCGAAGCCGTTGGGCCCGTTGAGAAATTCACCCCACCGACCGGCACTGGGGCGGTGTCGCCATGACCGCGGCCCGCCGGTTCCCCACGTTCGCACCCTCGGCGTGCGCACGAATTCGCGCGCTGCGCCGTGACGAACGAGGCTCCGCCGCAGCCGAGCTCACTCTACTGACCCCGCTGCTTATCCTGCTGCTGTTGTTCGTGGTGTTCTGCGGCCGACTGGCCGACACCAAACTGCGGATCAACGACGTCGCCCACCAAGCTGCCCGTGCCGCCACCATTGCCCGGACCCCCTCGCAGGCCACTGCCAACGCCCAAGCCACCGCCAGCGCAGCCCTGGCGTCCGCCGGGATCACCTGCCAATCGCTGTCGGTGTCCACTGACACCCAGGCACTCAAGCCGGGCTCCACGGTGACCGTCACCGTGTCCTGCAGCGTCGGCCTCGGGGATCTGACCTCGCTGGGTGTGCCCGGCAGTCGGACGTTCGAGTCCAGCTTCTCCTCCCCAGTTGACGTGTGGCGCGGCACGTCAGCACCTGGCCAGGCAGGAGGTGCCGAATGACGTACACCGCATCGCTGCGCCGCCGAACGCGCCGGCTGCGCAAGGACCAAGACGGTCGGGTGACTGCGTTCGTCGTCATCATCACGCTCGCCGCGCTGCTGTTCGCCGGGCTCGTGCTCGACGGCGGACTCGCGCTGGCCGCCAAGGTCCGCGCGATGGGCGAGGCACAGGAAGCCGCGCGGGCCGGCGCCCAGGAAATCGACCTGACCGCCTACCGCGCCGACGGCACCCTGCGCCTGGTCCCCCAACAAGCCAGCGCCGCAGCCCGCAGCTACCTCGCCGCCGCAGGCCACACCGGCACCGTCTCGGTGGCCGGCAACACCGTGAACGTGACCGTCAGCATCAACCAACCCACCCAGCTGCTCGGACTGGTCAGCATCGGCTCAATCACAGTCACCGCAACAGGGCAAGCCCAACCACAGCGCGGAATCTCCGGAGTACTCCCATGACCACCTCCACACGCTCGTACCCAATTCAGTGCCACAACGGGGAAGGAGACCACGATGGCGACGACTGAAGAGATCGAACGCCGCGTCGAGGAAGCCGACGCGGCCCGCAGCGCGAAGAGGGCCGCTGCGGCCAAGCGCGTCGGCGAGCTCGCACAGCTGCGGGCAGAAGTGGCCGAGAAACTCAGCGACATCGAGCGAGAGCTTGGGGACGTCCTCGCTGAGTCCAGCGACGTCATCGGCGTCGACGAGCTGGCCAAGTTCACCGACGTACCGGCCGCGGACCTCACCCAGTGGCTCAACGGCCGGAAGACGACTCGCCCCAAGCGGAAGCGGTCCACCACCAGCACCTCTACCACGAAAAACGATGCGAGCCAGGCGCCGGCCACAGCGAAGACCCCGCCGGCCAGTCCGACGTCCGCGTCACCCGAGCTCGCCGAGCCTCGCAACGGCGCGGCGGACACGTCCATCCGGATTCCGGCGTCGGTGACGTGACACCGCCACTCCGGCTCGTTCAGCGTCCGCCGCTGTCTCGGGTGGCGACCGCGGAGTCGTAAACCTGTACGTCCAAGGAATCGAGCACGTCGTGACCGCACACTCGCACTTCTCCCACCGGAAGCCGATACGGCAGAGCACAGGCCAGCCCGGCTGGTGGGCGCTGGCCGCCACGCTCCGGTTCGTGCGCGGTCTGCTCGCGGTCGTCGTCCTGCTCGCCCTCGTGGCGGGTCTGCCCTGGGCCCTGGTGCACTTCGTGGGTTGGCCCCTGCCCGACCACGTGCCGACCTGGGACGAGATCCAGGCGACGCTGCTCAACCCGATGAGCGCGCAGTTCCTCCTCAACACCTTGGCGGTGCTGTGCTGGATCGTCTGGTTCTTCTTCGCGCTCGACGTCCTGCGCTGCACCATCGACGC
This sequence comes from Actinokineospora sp. NPDC004072, assembly GCF_053604195.1. Classification (NCBI taxonomy): domain Bacteria; kingdom Bacillati; phylum Actinomycetota; class Actinomycetes; order Pseudonocardiales; family Pseudonocardiaceae; genus Actinokineospora; species Actinokineospora sp. NPDC004072. The sequence goes on from NZ_JBSGHB010000005.1 coordinate 274,035, forward strand.
GGCGCGCGGGATCACCTGGCCGCACGTCCGCCCACCCGGCCCGCTGCACGGGCTCGCCGCGGCCCTGATCGGCACCATCGTGCTGACCCTGCTCGGCAACCGGACCCCGTACACGGCTCCCACCCCGACCACCGCAGCCCTGACCGCCGATCTCACGCCGGTCGCGGTCGTCGCACCGTTGACGCCCGGCCCGGCCACGCCGGCCGCGGCTCAGCAGGCGACCATCGTCCCGGCGACCACCTTGGTGATCGATCGGACAGCGCCCGCCCCGCCGGGCATGGTCCAGGTGACCGAAGAAGTCCGGCTCCCGCACGACGGGATCTACGACAGCCTGTGGCGCGTCGCCGAACGCATCTACGGCCCCGGCGGCGGCAGCCGCTGGCCAGAGCTGTTCCAGCTCAACCGCGGCGTCGAGCAGCCCGACGGCCGCGCGCTGACCGAGCCCAACCTCGTACGGCCCGGCTGGAAGATCACCGCCTACATCCCCGCCCCAGCCGAAGAGCATCCTCCCGGCGATCAGCAGCCGCCGGTGCCGCCCCAGCAACCACCACCGACGAGCACCGCGCCGACCACGCCACCCTCGACACAGCCCGCACCGGACACCACTCCGGCGCCGGCCACGACGGACCAGGTTGGCGAGCACCGCGAAGACCAGGCCGAACCGGGACTGGACCTGCTGACGGGCGTGTTCGTCAGCCTCGGCCTCGCCGGAGCCATCACCGCGGCCACGGTGTCAGCCAGGATGTGGCGTCGACGCCGCTATCGCATCGGCAGCGGCGACCGCGCCGACCTGCAGCGGCCGATCGCGCCCGTGGTCCGCGCTCTGCGGGCCGCGTACGACCAGGAAGAAGACAGTGACCGCAGGCCGGTTGAGGACGTGGAGTTCGTGGACCTCTCGCCGGCCCCACAGCGGATCCACATCACCGCGGCCGGGGCCCTGGAACCCGACGACGAACCAGTCCCCGTACCGACGAGAGTGGGCGTGCGGGGCGGTCGCGAACTCGCCTTGAACCTCGCCAGCACCCGCGGCCTCGGCCTCGCCGGACCCGGCGCCACCGCCGCCGCCCGCGCTCTGCTGCTGCACCTGCTCACCGAACAGCAGCCCGGCGACGGCATCCGCGTGCTCGTACCCGCCGACGACCTGCACCTCGTCTTCGACGGCGCCGACGTCGAAAACCTGCCGTCCACCGTCCACGTCGTCACCACGCTCGACGCCGCCCTCGACGAGATGGAAGCAGCCCTGCTCACCCGAACACGCCACGCCATCGAGGAGACCGAATCCCAACCCACGCCGGCCTCGCTCGTGCTGCTCGCCAGTCCCGCACCGCACGCCGAACGGCGCCTGCAAGCCGTCCTCGACAACGGCTCGACCCTCGGCCTGGCCGGCGTGCTCCTCGGCCAGTGGCGCCCCGGCGCGACCGTGCGCGTTCGCCACGACGGCACCGTCAGCGCGACCAGCCCCGGCCTCGGCGACGCCCTCGCCGACACACGCCTGTTCAGCCTGCCCACCACCGACGCCACCGAGCTGCTTGCCGTGCTCCGGGACGCCGAAGGCCCCACCGACCTGGCCACACCCGACCACGCCACTAGCCGCCTCACCGGCGAAGACCTCGCACCGACCGCGGACGATCACGACGTTGAACCCACGCCACCCGTCCCCGAGCAGCGCTCTGTCGACGAGATGACCCAGCTCGAATCCACCCGCCCGCCGGAACAGGAAGACAACCAGCAGACCCCACCGACCCCGAGCCTGCAGCTGCTGGACGTCCAGCCCATCCCCGTGGACGTCCCGCCGAAAGGCCCGGCCTCAGCCACCCCGGACGACGACACCGACGACCGCCGCACGGCCGCCGAGGACGTCAAGCCAGCCGCCGACCAAGCACCGGCCGCCGAGGAGCCCCGGAAACCGAACAACGGTGACGAGGCAGCGCCGCAGCGCCCGCTGGTCGTGCGCGTGCTGGGACGCCTGCACCTGGCCCTGCGCGGCGACGAGGGACACCACGAGCTCAGCGGCGCGCTGACACCGAAGCAGCGGGAACTGCTCGTCTACCTCGCGCTGCACCCCCACGGCGTCCGCCGCGAAGTTCTCAACGAGGCCGTCTGGCCCGACAGCCGGCCACCGCGGCCGTACAACTCTTTCCACAACACCCTGTCCATGTTGCGCCGCGCGCTCACCGACGCCACCGACGGCAGGATCAACCTCGTCCTCAACGACGACGGCCGCTACCAGCTCAACGACGAACTCGTCGTCGTCGACTACTGGCAACTCCAGCACGCCCTGCAGGCGCCCCGCCCACCCGACGCCGAGGCCCAGGCCCAGCTGCACGACGCCATCGAGCTCTACCACGGCGACCTCGCAGAGGACCTGCTCGTGCCCTGGATCGAACCGTTCCGCGAGGCCACCCGACGCGACGTCCTGGACGCGCTCGGCGCCTTGATCCGCGCACACGGCGACAGCGACCCAGAAACAATGCTCATGCTGCTGGAGCGCACCCGGAAGCTCGACCGCTACAACGAGGGCGTCTACCGCGACATCATCCGCACCCAGGCCCGCCTCGACCAGTACGCCGCCATCCCGCGCACTCTCGCGCTGCTGGCCACCACACTGGACGAGATCGGCCAACGCCCCAGCCCCGACACGCTCAACCTCGCCGACTTCCTCCAGCGTCGAGGCAGCACCCGGCGGTCGGTCTCCACCGACAACGCCGCGGCCAGCTGAACGGCTTCCGCCAGTGCAGCGATGTCTCAGTCTGGCTGTTCGTCGTCGTCCTGCGGCTGTTCGCCGTCGTCCGGTGCCTTCTGCAGCTGCTCGATCAGATTAAGATTCTCTTCCGCCCAGTCGATCAGAGGCCGCGCCCGGACCAGCAGATCCGCGGCGGCGGGCGTCAGCGAGTACACAACCGACCGCGGAAACGTCCGTTCCTCGACCCGGTCCACCAGGCCGGCGGTCTCCATACGCCGCAAGGTGCGGCCCAACGCCCGGCTCTGAATCCTGCGCACCGTCCCGGTCCACGGATCGAACGTCGTCATATCTTGAATAACGGTATGAAGTTCGCTGTAATGAAGTGGACCATCACTCAACGCCACGAGAATGTGGGTGATCCATTCCCCGTTCAGCACGTGGCGGAGATCCCGCGACCGCGCTAGGTACCTAGCGTCCCCCGTTACCATGTACACCCCCCATACTGGTTCGTGACGGCCCGCCTACACCCCACCCCTGCGGCACAGGCGAGCCCTGGAATTCAAATATGAGAATCGCCTCCCTTCTGGCCAGAAGGCGTATAATCGTCTCCGCCATCGGCCGCCTCGGTTGATCAGTGTCAAGGTTGTCAACGCTACGTCAAACGGGGTACCCGGTGCAGGGTATTTCTACTTAGGACGAACCGGCGTCACCACATCGAGTGACCAACTAGTAGATCAACAGCACGATCAGTGATCACTTCGTAGTGTCCTGGTCACCTACCGGACGACGGTCCGATTCAACTGCCTTCTAGAGCGGTAGCCCCCCGAGTCCGCGAACGGCCTGGTCACCGGCCCCGCAGGGGCTACCGATGTGACGCCCGACTCGGTGGCCGGCAGGCACATGAACAGTCGATTTGGGTGGGTGGTCACCTTTCGCTACTCGTGACCCCGTGGTCACCCTGACTGCGTTGCTCACCATCCATCCGTACCCCACTTGCCGCCGTCTGATCGTCATGCATTGCCCACCTCTCGCTGCTCCGTTCATCACAGTGGCGGCATCCAGCCGTGCAGTCGCCGCCGATCAACTGGGCTCGAATTGAGCGCTTGTAGCAATTTGCATCCGATTGTCGCTCGCACTTGACAATCACAATTTCGACCATGTTAACACTCAACCTTTTGTTTGAGTTCTCTCGGATTGAATCGCATGAGCCGAAAACTGGATTAAACGCGCTCGCGATTCACCATTTCTCGGCATTTCGCCATTCGTAAACCCAGAAAAGCAAGAGATGAGCTGTCCGCTCCGCTGGGCTCCGCCGTGCCGGCCGCCGGTCGCGTCCGCTGGGCTCCGCCGTGCCGGCCGCCGGTCGCGTCCGCTGGGCTCCGCCGTGCCGGCCGCCGGTCGCGTCCGCTGGGCTCCGCCGTGCCGGCCGG